>DATHHM010000038.1:0-10770 GCA_035317145.1 Xanthobacteraceae bacterium
TCGCCGCCGACCGAGAACAGCAGATCGTGTTTGTCCAGCACCTCGCGTACGCCGGCCTGGGTGCGGGTCATCATGCCGCGATAAAGCGGATGCGATGCCGGAAACGAGGCGGTGCTCGGAATGAACTCGACATAGACCGGCGCGCCGATCGCCTCGGCGAGCGCGGCGAGCTCCTTATGCGCCCGGCTCTGCGCCACCGCGTCGCCGGCGATGATGACTGGCCGCTCGGCCTTGGCCAGCATCTCGGCGGCGGCGGCGACGGCATCGGCATCGCCGCGCACCCGCGGCGCGATGCGCGTCGGTTCGAGCATGTTGATGTCGGCGTCGTTCTTGAGGATATCGCCGGGCAGCGACAGGAACACCGGGCCGGTCGGCGGCGCCAGCGCGGTCTTCACCGCGCGGTGCACATAGAGCGGCAGATCCTCGGCGCGATGTACCTCGGCGGCCCATTTGACGAACGGCCGCGCCAGGGTCGGCAAGTCGGCGGTCAGCACCGGCTCTGTGACGAGGTATTCGTTGTCCTGCTGGCCGGCGGTGACCAGCACCGGCGCGTTCGCTTTCATGGCGTCGTAGAGCATGCCCATGGCATTGCCGAGCCCGGGCGCGACGTGGAGATTGAGCACCGCGAGTCCGCCCGAGGCCTGGGCATAACCATCGGCCATCGACATCAGCGCCGCTTCCTGGAGGCCGAGGATGTAGCGGATGTCATGCTCGACCGCGAAGGCATCCATCAGCGGCAATTCGGTGGTGCCGGGATTGCCGAACATGACTTTGACGCCCTCCTGCTTGAGCAGATCGAGGAAGGCGCGTTTTCCGGACATTACGGGCAAGTCTCTCTCCCCTGGTCATTCCGGTTCGCGGGCTTTTGCCCGCGAGACCGGAATCCATAACCACGATATTCGCAGTTTTGCGAACAGGAGACTATGCCGCGCAGGTTGGTGGATTCCGGGCTCGCCGAGCTGTAGCTCGCGGCGGCTTCCGCCCGCCTTCGCCCTGTGGGCTACGGCGCGGCAGCCTTCTCTCGCTGCGCGAGCGAAGGCTGGTGCCGCGGAAGGGATTCGAACCCCCGACCCCCGCATTACGAATGCGGTGCTCTACCGGCTGAGCTACCGCGGCATGCCGACGGAATGGCGACCTAGTAATACCGGGGGATTGTTAACGCAAGACGGCCTGCCGGCCAACGGCCGCGGCGGCCGCGGCGGCCGTCGCGCCGGGGCGTCATTGAATCGCCGGGGCGAGGGGCCTACGCTGCCATGAATACCAATGAATTGAACCGGGTCGGCGTGGTTTTGCGCCATGCCCGGTCTGGATAGGGAGGCTTCCATGCGGATGAAGACGATATTGCTCGCGTCGGCCGCGGCTCTGACGGCGTTCGTGCTGCACACCTCTGCGCCGGCCTTCGCGCAAAATGCCGCCGCGCTTTCCGGCGCGGTGAGTTCCGCGAAGGAAGGGCCGATGGAAGGCGTCGTCGTCAGCGCCAGGAAAGACGGCGCGACCATCACCGTTTCGGTCGTCAGCGACGACAAGGGGCATTTCAGCTTCCCGGCGTCGCGGCTCGATCCCGGCCACTACGCGATCAGCATCCGGGCCACCGGCTACGATCTCGATGGGCCGAAAGACGCCACCATCGCCGCAGGCCTTGAGGACAAGATCGACGTCACGCTCAAGCCGGCCCGGAACTTGAGCGCGCAGCTGACCAACGCCGAATGGCTCATGAGCATTCCGGGCACCGACGACCAGAAGCGCTTGGTGCTCGACTGCAACAGCTGCCACTCCCTGGAGCGCATCGTGCGCTCGACCCACGATGCGGCTGAGTTTCAGCAGGTGTTCCTGCGCATGGCCGGCTATTACCCCGGCAGCACGCCGTTGAAGCCGCAGCGGCTGGTCGGCGATGCGGTGCGCCGGCTTATTCCCGCCGACCAGGCGCCCGCGGCCGCCGAATGGCTCGCCGGCATCAATCTCAGTGGACAGGATACGTGGAGCTATCCGCTCAAGACGCTGCCACGGCTGACCGGAAAATCCACCCACGTCATCATCACCGAATATGACATGCCCAATAAGCTGATCGAGCCGCACGACGTCGTGCTCGATCACGAAGGCAACGTCTGGTACTCGGATTTCGGCCAGATGTTCGTCGGCGAGATGGACCCGAAGACCGGCGCGGTCACGCAATATCCGATACCCGTCACCAAGCCCGGCTACTCGCTCGGCACGCTCGATCTGCACATCGACAAGGACGACAATCCTTGGGTCGGCGTGATGTATCAAAGCGCCATCGCCAAGCTCGACCGCAAAACCGGAAAATTCGCGACCTGGTCGACGCCGAAGGAGTGGGACAGCGATGCCGGCCAGCTCGGGCACCTCGCCGTTGAGGGCACGCCGGCCGACGACAAGGTGTGGATCAAGAATTCCGCCGGCGGCCACATCTACCGGCTCGATCTGAAATCCAACGCGTTCGAGGACGTCGGCTCGCCGAAAGACCCGCGCACCGGCAAGCGCATCGGCACCTACGGCATTCATTCGGACGCCGAGAACAATCTTTATCTGCTCGATTTCTCCGCCGGCAACATCGTGCGGCTCGATGCCAAGACCAAGGAGCCGACGGTCTATCTGACGCCGACGCCGAACTCGCATCCGCGGCGCGGGATGGTCGACGGCCAGGGCCGGCTGTGGTTCGCCGAATATTTCGGCAATGCCATCGGCATGCTCGACCCGGAAACGGGCAAGATCCAGGAATGGAAAGTGCCGACGCCGTGGTCGTCGCCCTATGACGCGGTGGAAGACAAGAACGGCAATGCCTGGACCGCCTCGATGAACACCGACCGGGTCGCGCGCCTCGACATCAAGACCGGGCAATACACCGAATATCCGCTGCCGCGGCCGACCAATATCCGCCGCGTCTTCGTCGATGATGCCAAGAATCCCGGCACGCTGTGGATCGGCAGCAACCACGGCGCTTCGATCGTCAAGGTCGAGCCGCTGGATTGATCATGTAATCCGTCATCCTGAGGTGGCCGCGAAGCGGCCCTTGAAGGATACGGCCGAGGCGCCGAGGCCGTCGCCCTTCGAGGCTCGCTACGCTCGCACCTCAGGGTGACGGAAGTATAGCTTCACTTCCCGTCCGCTTCCGCCCTTAGCTTGAACCGCTGGATTTTGCCGGTCGCAGTCTTCGGCAGTTCGTCACGGAATTCCAGCCAGCGCGGATATTTGTAGGCGGCGAGTTTTTGCTTGCAGTGCTCCTGCAGCGTCCGCGCGAAGGTGTCGCTCGCCTTGTCCGGCGCTTTGAGCACGACGAACGCCTTGGGCTTGATCAGCCTGTCGTCGTCGGGCCAGCCGACCACGGCGGCTTCGAGCACGTCGGGATGGCTTTGCAGCACGCCCTCGACCTCGAACGGCGAGACATACATGCCGGAGACCTTGAGCATGTCGTCGCGCCGGCCGCAGTAGACGAAATAGCCGTTGTCATCTTCGACGTATTTGTCGCCCGAGCGCGTCCATTCGCCGAGAAAGGTTCCGCGCGACTGCTCGCGGTTGTTCCAATACATCATCGCGCTGGTCGGCCCGCGCACCTGCAATTCGCCCATCTCGCCGCGCGCGGTGACGATGTTGCCGTCGTCGTCGACCAGGCGAAGGTCGTAGCCGGCGAGCGGCTTGCCGCTGGTGCCGTATTTCACGTCGCCTGGGCGATTGGTCAGGAAGATGTGCAGCATCTCGGTCGAGCCGATGCCGTCGAGGATGTCGACGCCGTAACGCTCACTCCAGCGCCGTCCGACGTCGGGCGGCAGCGCCTCGCCGGCCGAGACGCAGCAGCGGATTTTGAGATCGCTGCGTTCGGGCGCCGCCGGGCTGGCGAGGAAGCCGGCATAAAACGTCGGCACCGCGTAGAACACGGTGACTTGGTGCTTTTTCAGGAGATCGGCGACCAGATCGGGCGTCGGCCGATGCGGCAACAGCACCGTGGTGGCGCCGACCGACATCGGGAAAGTCAGCGCATTGCCGAGACCGTAGGCGAAGAACAGTTTTGCCACCGAGTAGCAGACATCCTTTTCGGTGATGCCGAGTATAGGCGCGGCATAAAGATCGTCGGTAAGCTTGAGATCGGCGTGGGTGTGAACGGCGCCCTTCGGCTTGCCCGTGGAGCCCGACGTGTAGAGCCAGAAGCCCATATCGTCGCGCGTCGTCGGCGCCGTAACGGCATCGGTTTTGGCGGCCTCAAGCAATTCGTCGAAGCGCTGGTGTCCGTGCGCCTTGTCGCCGGAGACGATGACATGGGCGAGATGTTTGCTGGTTTCGATCGCCTTGGCGAATTTGGGCAGCAACTCCTCGGACACGACCAGGAGCCGGGCGCGCGCGTCCTCGAGCATGAAGCGATAGTCGTCCTCGGTGAGCAGCGTATTGACCGGCACCGCGACGACGCCGGCCTTGATGGCGCCGAGGAACGCCGTCGGCCAATCGATGGTGTCGGTGAGGCACATCAGCACGCGCTCTTCGCGGCGTACGTCGAGCGCGCGCAGCACGTGACCGAAGCGCTCGACGCGCGCCGCCAGCGTCGCGTAGCTGTAGCTGCCGCGATGGTCGATATAGGCGACTTTCTCGCCGCGCCCGGCATCGAGATTGCGCTTGAGGATGTCGGCGGCGAAGTTGTAGTCGCGCGGCACGGCGTCGATTGGCGCACTCATCTTGGCGGTTCCCCTCGGAATGGGCCTAAGTGATTGCCCATCGCATGCCCACTCAAGATATTATGCCGATAGCCAAATTTGTCGCAATATTATAAGCCGTCATGCCCAGCCATAGCCGTTCGAAGAACGGCGTCGCTTGGCTCGCCCATGTGCCGGGCATCCACGCCTTGGACTGGAGCAGAGACGTGGATGGCCGGGTCAAGCCCGGCCATGACGAATAGGAGTACGTGATGATTTTCAGTCGCGACCGCATCCTCACCACCCATGTCGGCAGCCTGCCGCGCAACGAGACGCTGAGCGATCTTCTGGTCACCCAGGAGGAGGGCAAGAGCTACGATGCAAAACTGCTCGCCGACGAGATGGACAAGGCGGTCCGGCACGTCGTCACGAAGCAGATGGAAGCCGGCATCGACGTCGGCAATGACGGCGAGCAGCGGCGCATCGGTTTCCAGACCTATGTGCCGCAGCGCATGTCGGGCTTTGCCGGCGTGTCGAAACGCCGCCGCGGCCGCGAGTTCGAGGAATTCCCCGAACTAATGACCTATCTGATGCGGCGGTTTCCCAATCCGCCGAAGAGCCAGCAGGGCGCGCCCGAGGCGCAGGCCGACATCAAATATCGCGACCTCAAGCCGATCACCGACGAAACTACTGGCTTCAACCGGATCGCCGACGAGCTGCATGCCTTCTCCGAGCGGTTCATGACCGCGGCGTCGCCCGGTATCATCTCGACCACCATGCTCAACGCTCACTACGAGTCGCACGACGCCTATCTCGACGCCATCGCGCGCGAAATGAGCAACGAATACCGGGCGGTCCACAAAGCAGGCCTCGTCCTGCAGATCGATGCGCCCGACCTCGCCATGGATCGCACCATGATGTATCGCGATCTGTCGGACGCCGACTTCGTCAAACGCTGCGAACGCCACGTCGCGGCAATCAACAAAGGCATCGAAGGCATCCCGCGCGACCGCGTGCGGCTGCATATTTGTTACGGCAACTGGGAAGGCCCGCATATCCACGACGTCGCGCTCGATAAAATCCTGCCGGCGCTCTACCAGGCCAAGGTCGGAGCGCTGTCGATCGAATTCTCCAATCCGCGCCACGCCCACGAATATGCGGCGCTCAAGCGCGTGCCGTTTCCGAAAGACATGATCCTCATCCCCGGCGTGGTCGAGACCACCTCTAATTTCGTCGAGCATCCCGAATTGGTGGCGCGGCGCATCGAGGAGGCGGTCGCCACCATCGGCGATCGCGAGCGCGTCATCGCCTCGACCGATTGCGGTTTTGGCACGTTTACCAGGCGGGAGTGGGTCATCGAGCCGGTGGTCTGGCTCAAGCTCAAGGCGATCCGCCAAGGTGCCGATATCGCCTCGGCGCGGCTGTGGGGCAAGAAATCCGCCGCCTGATCCCGTTCAACTTTTTCCAACCAGCATAGGACCAACACCGTGATCGATCTTTACACCTGGACGACCCCGAACGGCCGCAAGGCCTCCATCGCGCTCGAGGAAATGGGCTTGCCCTACACCGTGCATGCGGTGGACATCGGCAAGGACGAGCAGTTCAAGCCGGAATTCTTGAAAATCAGTCCCAACAACCGCATTCCGGCGATCGTCGATCGCGACAACGGGTTGAGCCTGATGGAGTCGGGCGCGATCCTGATCTATCTCGCCGACAAGTGCGGCAAGCTTCTGCCGAAATCAGGCGAGGCGCGCTACCGCACCATCGAATGGCTGATGTGGCAGATGGGCGGCCCGGGCCCGATGTTCGGCCAGGTCCATCACTTCACCAAATACAATCCCGGCAAGGCGCCTTACGCCGAGGAGCGCTATCTGAAAGAGGCGCACCGGCTCTACGGCGTGCTCGACAGGCGGCTCGCCGATCATGAATACGTGGCCGATGATTATTCGATCGCGGATATTGCGATCTGGCCGTGGGTGTCGCGCTACGAATGGCAGACCGTCGATCTCAACACGTATCCCAACGTCAAGCGCTGGTACACGGCCATCGCCAAGCGCCCGGCGACGCAGAAGGGTTACAAAGTGCCGAAGGACGTTGGCGAGGTGCCGTTGCCTTGAGGACGCAAGAATAACTGTCAGGAATCGCTGTCAGGGACCGCCGCCACAACGGCGGCGGCCGGCGCGTCCGTCACCGGCGGCGGAAGCCGGTCACCGCGATCGGTCCCTTGGGTGCCGCAACGTTGAGATTGAACTTGTGCTGCTCCCATTCCGGCTTGCCGTCTTTCAGTCTCCAGTCGACCTTCAGCAGCAGTGTGACGGCAAAGAGCTTGGCGATGATGATGGCCACGTCCTTGCCCGGACAGATCCGATCCTGCGGACTGACGTCGGCGTCGTGCAAGCCGCGCGGCCAGATCAGATGCGCCGATGCCGCGGGGTCGTCGAAACGGCCGGGATCGAAGCGATCCGGCTGAGCGAAGCTCGACGCATCCAGATGGGCGAACGGGATCACGCCCATGACCAGCTCCCCCGTTGCGACCGGGAACATGCCGGTTTTGGATTCGATGACCAGGTCGCGGGTCGCGCGACCGAAGATGAAAGAGACCGGCGGGTGCATCCGCAATATTTCCCGCAGCGTCTTGTCGAGCGTCGGCATGGCCGCCAGCGCTTTGATGTCGGTCAAGGTCTGCGATGCGCCGAGTGCGGCCTTCATCTCGGCGCGCAACCGATCGCAGAGCTCGGCTCGGCTGCCAAGCTCTCCGACGATGCCTTTCATGAAACACTGAACTCCGAGAAACGAGTTCATCCCGAGCAGAAAGGTGATCTGCTTGGCGACGTATTCCCGGTCGGTCAAACCGGCCTCGCCGGCAAGCGCCGCGATCTCGGGAAAATTCTTGGCGCCTTTCACGAAAGCCAGAAGGCGCTCATAGATGACGACGGACCGGCAATATTTCGACCATGGGATGTGCTTGGTGATGGCGGGAAACACATGCAGGAAAATGTTGTTGTATAGAAAACGGACGTCCTTGGTGTCGGGACGTTCGCCGAGCATCCACTGAAACAGGAAGCTTACCGCGAAATCCTCCAGCTCATCGCGCCACTCGAATTCCCCCAACGAGGCCCAGCGGGTGATGAATTCCTCGGCCACTTCGTTGAATACCGTAACGAGCGTCGACGAACGCTTTTGCAGCAGGCGCATATAGAACATTTTCGGGACGTCATGGGCGGCACCGGCCTCGAAAATGCTCGGCGAGACGTTGCCGACCATCGGCCGCGGCGGTATGGCCCAGCTGAAGCCGTAGTCCTGCACCAGATACTCGGACTTGAACAAGCGCGAGATCGCGGGGTGGTCCAGGAGCACGATGGTGGGCCGAAACAGGTTCACCTTGAAGACGTTGCTCCGGTATTTTCGTTGCCGCCTGGCAAAGAACTCCGTCCATCCGCTCACGAAGAGAAAGTCCAAGGTGTCGATGGCGCGCCCCAGGACCGGCAAGCCGTAGCTGCCGGGGACCGGAATTGGCGCGGTGTTCGGCGCACCGCCTGCGTTCATGGTGGGTGTCATGGTGTTTCGCGGCCTTTCGGTCAGATGTCGAACGACACTTTGCCGCTCGTCGACTGGGTGTTACGTCGCACGATATCCGCAAACGTAGACGTCGCCTTGAGCGCTTCCATCCCGACGTCGGAGAAACAATCCTCGCAGTAAATACCATTGGCAAGCAGAGGATTGGTCAGTGCTTGCGAGAAGGCGTCGCCGCCGACCATGTACATCATGGTTTCTCCTATGCGCCGCGTCGCGGTGACCCCGATCCAGATTGCAAAATTTACGGTTGTACGTTCCGACATGTTCGACCTTAAAAGCAAAGATGTCGAGCGCAATATTTACTCCTGGCCGTATTTTGCATTTGCCTGAATTCGACGTCCGATCCACTGGACTTACTTGCAAAACCGGCCCAGTAAGCCGCTGAGCCAAGTGGTATAATGGCTCGGAATAAACGACCGCTTCGCAGGGAGCCAACCATGGACGACATCACCCGCGACCCGACGACGATCCGCGCCGAGGACGTCAACCCGCGCTACAATTGGGGCCGGGCGCTGCCGGCGCTCGGCATCATGGGCGTCGACTTCGAAGAACGGGTCGATTACCGCCGGCTGCACCGCTACCGGCTCGGCCGGGTCAAGCAGGCGCTGGAGAAATCCGAGCTCGGCGCGCTGCTCGTGTTCGACGTCAACAACATCCGGTATTGCACTTCGACCAAGATCGGCGAGTGGGAACGCGACAAGCTGTGCCGCTGGGCGCTGATCACGCGCACCAGCGATGATCCGATCCTGTGGGATTTCGGCTCGGCGGCGGTGCACCACAAGCTCTACACGCCCTGGCTCAAGCCGGAGAACTGCAAGGCCGGCTTGATCGGCCTGCGCGGCACCGTGAATCCCGCCTTTGGCCTGATGGAGCGCCACGCCAAGGAGATCGCGTCGCTGATCAAGGAAGCCGGCTGCGAAAAAATGCCGGTCGGCGTCGACATCATCGAGCCGCCGATGATGTTCGAACTGCAAAAGGCCGGGCTGAAGGTCGCCGACGGCCAGCAGACCATGCTGGAAGCGCGCGAGATCAAATCCGCCGACGAGATCGCGCTGCTCAATCGCTCCGCCGCCATGGTCGACGGCGCCTATCACCTGATCCACGAACAGCTCAAGCCCGGCGTGCGCGAGAACGACATCGTCGCCGAGGTGAACAAGTTTTTGTACCATCACGGCTCCGACGACGTCGAAGCGATCAACGCCATCTCGGGCGAGCGCTGCAATCCGCACCCGCACAATTTCACCGACCGCATGCTTCGCCCCGGTGATCAGGCATTCTTCGATATTTTGCAAAGCTTCATGGGCTACCGCACCTGCTACTACCGCACCTTCAATGTCGGCCGCGCCACGCCGGTGCAGCACGACGCCTACAAGAAGGCACGCGAATGGCTCGACCTCGCCATCGACCTGATCAAGCCCGGCGTCAGCACCGACCGGGTGTGTAGCGTGTGGCCGAAGGCGACCGATTTCGGCTTCCCCGACGAGATGACGGCGTTCGGCCTGCAGTTCGGCCACGGCATCGGCTGCGCCATCCACGAGCGGCCGATCATCTCGCGCGTCGTCTCGCTCGATCACCCGACCGAGATCAAGGAAGGCATGGTGTTCGCGCTGGAAACCTATTGCCCGGCCACGGACGGCTTCTCCGCCGCGCGCATCGAGGAAGAGGTCGTGGTCACCGACAAGGGCTGCCGTGTGATCACGCTGTTCCCGGCTGAGGAACTGCCGATCGCGAATAGGTATTGAGCGTTTCGCGTCACGCATGACATCCAGCGAGCTTCCCAAGATCGCCGTTGCCGAGCATCTGGCGCAAAAGATTTGTGCGCTCGATGTGGCGCGCTTGCCTGATGCGGTGCGGGCCAAGTGTGAAGATTTGTTGGTCGACGTGGTCGGCCTTGCCGTCACCGCGCGCAACGAAGATTATGTGAAAGCCGCGCTCGCCGGCTGCGACGATGATGGGCCGTGCACCGCCATCGGTCATGCGCGTACGCTTTCGGCTGCTGCCGCTGCGCTGGTTAACGGCACCGCAATCCACGGTGAAGACTTTGACGACACATTCGAAGGCGGCCCAGTTCATGCCGGTGCAGTGATCGTGCCGGCGGTGCTGGCGGCGTGCGAGCGGCATAATCTGGATGGCCGCGCGGCGCTTCTGGGCATTGCAGTCGGCGTCGAGACGATGTGCCGGCTGAGCACTGTCGCGCCGACACTCACCCACAAGGCTGGCTTTCATCCGACCGCGGTGTTTGGCGCTATGGGCGCGGCGGCCGGTGTCGGCGCGGCGTTCAAGCTCAATCCGCGGCAGATGGTCGATGCGCTCGGCACTGCCGCGTCGATGGCAAGCGGCATCATCGAATATTTGGCCGAGGGTGCCTGGACCAAGCGGCTGCATGCAGGTTGGGCGGCGCAATCGGGCATTCGCGCGGCGCTGCTCGGCCGCGCCGGCTTTTTGGGCCCGCGCACGGTGTTCGAAGGCGTGCACGGTTTCTTTCACGGATTTGCGCACACCACCAAGGGCGACTACGAGGCGCTGATCGGCGATTTCGGCACGCGGTGGGTCACCG
>DATHHM010000039.1:0-15545 GCA_035317145.1 Xanthobacteraceae bacterium
CTGCTTTCTCCTCGAGTGTGGGATGGAATCACCGGCCTCGCGGCAATTCCAGTCGATACGCCCCGCATCGTCGCCGACTTTCAGGTTCTGCAGCTTGTCGCCGTCGCGCCGGAGGGGGTGCATTCGCTTTCCATGCGATCCTCCGGTCATGTCGCCGGCGGCGTTTATCGCGCGACGGTCTGGGTTGGCGCCCCGTCGAACGCCAATGTGCGCTTGATGGTTCGTGACTCTGAAAATCCACGAACCGGCAGCCCGACCAACGAAACCGACGTGAAAGTCGATCTCCATTCGCTGGCGATGATCGAGTCGCATGGCGATGTATTGGAATCCGGCGTCGAACAGCCGGCGGATGGTTGGCGCCGGATGTGGGTCGACCTGAAGTTGTCGGACGGAAATATTGTTGTCGCGCTTTTCTTTCTCGAAAGCGGCAGCAACTTTCACGTGTTCAAGCCGAAGGGCCAGCGGCTTCTGCTGGGCGGATTTGACATTATCCGTCTTCAATAGGCGGCGGAACCGACGCGACGGTCGCGGCCATGTTGTGGCAATGGCGCCACTGCGTTAGGGTTTGGATGAGCTAACCCAGTATTGCACCGGGGTGATCGCGTGGCCGACATTGCGCATGCCGACAATCTGCAGGAGGCGGACGAGCTCGAAATCGCGCTTGCCGTCATTCGCAAGAATGCCGGCAACGAAGCGGTGGCCGGCCGGATTTTCGACAGCGTGCTCAACGAGGTGGTCAATCGCCACCATCGTACGGTGTTTTGGGGCGATCGCCTGCTGACGATCGACAAGTCGGCCGGCTTTCGAAATAAGCCCGGCTTCAAGGAGCTCTTGGCGGAAGTGGACCCCAACAAGGGTAGCAATCAATATGCCTCGCCCGACCGGCTGTCGTGGCGCCTGCACACGATGATCTGGGCGGCGTCGTGCGCTTTCAAGGTGCCCGGCGACTTTATCGAATGCGGCGTGACCCACGGCGACATGCCGTGGGTCATAACGGAAGCGCTCGACTTTAAGAGCACCGGCAAGAGCTTTTACGCGTACGACACGTTCGAGGGCTTCGATTTCCGTTATTCGTCGGAGAAGGATTTTCCCGAAGCGCCGCAATTTTTTCACGCGCTGCACGAGGAATCGCGGCAAGATCCGCATCGGCAGGAAAAAGTCACCGACCGATTCTCGACCAAACCCTACGTCAAGATAATCAAGGGCGTCGTTCCGGATATCCTGCGCGAGGTGGCGCCGGACAAGGTTGCCTTTCTCCACCTCGACATGAACGCGCCGATGGCGCAAAGGGGCGCGCTTGAAGTCCTGTTCGACCGGCTTTCCCCAGGCGCAGTCGTCATTTTCGACGATTACGGGTGGTTCCTCTATCATCGCGAAAAGGAAGTCGCTGACGCATTCTTCGAAGCACGCGGTCACGCCGTTCTGGAATTGCCGACCGGACAGGGCTTGGTAATCATCCAAAAGCCCGCGCCGAACGGGACCGGGCATGCGGCGGGCGGCCTGCGCCGGCTGTTCCGCTGGAAATAGGCAAGCCGTCGCGGGCGGCGCCGCCGCCTGCTCACTCCGCTGCGGCCGCCTTCGCCGCCGCCTGCTCGCGGACGAATTTCTGCACCGCCAACTGGTCGACCTTGCCGGAGCCGAGCAACGGCAGCTTGTCGAGCACGATCACTTCCGCCGGCAGCATCAGTTCGGAGGCGTGCCTCGTTCGCGCGTAAGCCATGAATTCCGAGCGCGTTGCGCCGTGCTTGTCGGTGACCATGACGAGCCGCTCGCCCTTGCGCGGATCTGGCAGCGCCGCCACCGCCGTCATATTGTCCGGCCACAGGTCGCCCGCCAGCATCTCGACCGCGGCCAGCGACACCATCTCGCCGCCGACCTTGGCGAAACGCTTGGCGCGGCCCTTGATGGTGACAAAACCCTGCTCGTCGATGGTGACGATGTCGCCGGTGTCGTGCCAGCCCTCCGGCGGCGGCTCGAGCACGCCCGGTTTGTCGGCGCGCACATAGCCGAGCATCACGTTCGGCCCCTTGATGTAGAGCCGGCCGCCCTCCTCGACGCCCTCGACCTTCTCGAGCTTCGCCGTCATGCCCGGCAGCAGGCGGCCGACGGTGCCGAATTTGTTGAACATCGGCGTGTTGAGCGCCATCACCGGCGCGGTCTCGGTGACGCCATAGCCTTCGAGGATGCGCAGGCCGAATTTCTCCAGATAAATCTGCCGCGTCGATTCCTTGACCGGCTCGGCGCCGGCGAGCACGTAGCGCAGCGAGCGGAAGTCGTAAGGATTGGCCGCACGCGCATAGCCGTTGAGGAACGTGTCGGTGCCGAACAGCACGGTGGCGCAGACGCCGTACACCAGTTCCGGCACGGTGCGGTAATGCAGCGGCGACGGATAAAGATAGGTCGAGACGCCGGAGACCAGCGGCAGCACCGTCCCGGCCGTCAGGCCGAACGAATGGAATATCGGCAACACGTTGAACAATTTGTCCTCGCGGCCGAAATCGATACGGGCCGCGGCCTGCGCCGTGTTGGCCAGCATGTTGCGATGGGACAGCACGACGCCCTTCGGCGTGCCTTCCGAGCCGGAGGTGAACAGGATCGCCGCCCAGTCGTCGGGCTTGCGTGGGACGAGCGGCTTCTTCCAGTGCAGCGCGCCGCGCAGCTTATCGAGGACGCTGATGGTCGGACGAATGTCCTCCAGATAGACGATGCGCACTTGTTTGCTGAGCTCTTCGACGAGATGGTCGAGCCGGCCCCTTTCGACGAAAGCGCGCGAGGTGAGGATGGTGTCGAGGTCGGCGGCACGGCAGGCCGCGAGAATGTTGGCCGCTCCCGCGGTGAAATTGATCATGGCCGGCACGCGCCCGGCCGACATCACCGCGAACAAGGTGACGACACCGCCGTTCGACGTCGGCAGCATGACGCCGAGCGCGCGGCCTTCCAGCGCCAGTGGCATCAGCTTGGCACCGAGCACGGCGGCGGCCTGCAACAGCCGCTTATAGGTCATCTGGCCGCTGACCGGATCCTCGATCGCCAGCCAGTTCGGGCCATGGATTTTCGCCGCGTCGATCAGCGCTTCGATCACCGTGCGGTCGGTCGAAGTGGTCCGGAAGATCAGATCGGACATGATCGTATAAAGCGCGGCGCCCGCGGCCTGCCGCCGCTTGCGGCCCCTGAGCTCGGGATCGACGTTAAGCTTGACCGGTTCAAGCACTGTGACGGTGATCTTCGGAAACCAGCGGCGCCGCACCTGCGAGCGCTTGAGCCGGCTGAAGATCGTCGCCTCCGGCCCGTCGATGCGCACCGGCACCACCATGGCGTCCGACTTGTCGGCGATCAGGCCGGCGCCGTCATAGACCTTCATCAGGCTGCCGGTGACGGTGATGCGGCCTTCCGGGAAGATCACCAGCGTGTCGCCGTCGCGCACCGCATTGATGATGTCGCGCACCGAAAACGGCTTGAGCGGATCGAGCGCCATGGTGCGCATGACTTTGAGCACCGGCTGGATCCACCAGCGCTGCGAAATCCCGACGTCGACGGCGAACACCGGCCGCTTCGGCAGCACCGCCGTCGCCAGCGGCGGATCGAGGAAGCTGACGTGATTGAGCGCGATGATGGTTCTGGGACCGGCCTTGTCGATGTTTTCCAGGCCTTTGACTTCGAGCCGGAAGAAGGCGCGGAACACCATGGAGAGGAAATCGTTCATCCAGCTTGCCGGCATGGTGCGGCCGATGATGACGGCGACGACCAAGGTAGCGGCGCCGAGCAGCACGAAGCTCATCGGCACGCTGAGCCCCGCAAGCTTCTGCAGCGCCGCAAAAGTCAGCGAGCCGGCCACCATGAAGGCGGCGTTGAGCACATTGACGCCCGCCACGACGCGGGCGCGGCGGTCGATACCGGCCCAGGCCTGCACTGCCGAGAAGGTCGGCACGACGAACAAGCCGCCGGCGATGGCGAGGATGGCGAGATCGATGCCGATGTGAATGCCGCCCGCGGTGGCGAAGAAACCGGCGATGCCGAGCGGAGCAGCGCCGTGGACGAAATTATGGCTGGCCCGGCCGAGATCGACGGCGAACACACCGAGCAGCACGGCACCGATCAATGTCGGCAAGATGATGATGCGCCCGGCTGAAAGCCAGGCGGCGAGACCGGAACCGAGCGCGACCGCGATCGAGAAGATCGCCAGGAATACGTTGACGAGATGCTCAGTGCCGCCAAGGTCGGATCGGACGAGCGGAAACAATAGTGACATGACGACGACGCCGACGAGCCAGAACCAGCTCGTGACCAGGCCGCCCCACCACAGCCGCGGGTCGGCGCGCAACTGGTTGATCTGCGCGGCGGTGGAAGAAAAAATATTCCAGCTGATCTTCAGCTCGGGCGCGCCCGGAATGCGCGCCGGTATGAAGGTGGCCGACAGCCAAGCCACGAATGCGGTCAGGATCATCAGCCAGGCAAAATGGATCGGGTTGCTGTCGCCCGTGGCGGCGAAACCGGCCATGATGGTGCCGAGCAGGATCGCCAGGAACGTGCCTCCCTCGATCAGCGCATTGCCGGCCGGTAATTCTTCGCGGGCCAAAAGATCGGGCAGGATGCCGTATTTCACCGGCCCGAACAGCGCGCCGAGAATGCCGAACAGAAACAGCGCGGCGAACAGCACGAGCAGCGAATGGAACGCAAAGCCCGCCACGGCCAGCGCCGCCGCAAACATCTCGACGAATTTGATGCGCTGCGCGACCCACGCCTTGTCGAAGCGATCGGCGAATTCGCCACCGAGGCCGGAGAGGAAAAAGTACGGCCCGATGAAGGTCGCAGCGGCGATCTGCGTGAGTGCGGGCGAATCGGCGTCGGACAGCTGATAGACGATCAGGAAGCCGAGGGCGGTCTTGAGAAAGTTGTCGCCGAACGCGGCGAAGAACTGGCACAGGAACAGCGGCGCAAAACGGCGCGTGGTCATCAGGGACGTAAACATGGGCCTCCCGCCGTCTGCCTTCCGCCCGGCTCGCGCCGGCTTGTTCGCGTTAGTTTAGACGGCGGCGGGCGGGTTGGCGACGCGATAGCGCAACCTGCTCATTTATGCAATAACGTCAAGTGCTTACCGCAGTATTGAAGGCTGGGAAGGAACGCAGTGATGAAGCTCAAGGATCAGGTGGCGATCGTGACCGGCGCCGGGCGCAATATCGGCGAGGAGATCGCAAAACTGTTCGCCGCCGAGGGCGCCAAGATCGCCATCGTCGATCTCGACAAGCCGCGCGGCGAGCGCGTTGCGGGCGCGATCAAGGCCGCGGGCGGCGACGCCACGCTGTTCATGGCCGATGTTTCGAAGGGCAGTGATGTCACCGCATTGGTCAAGGATGTCGTCGCGCGTTACGGCCGGATCGATATCCTCGTCAATAACGTCGCTATCTCCGACAACAAGCACATTTTCGATATCACCGAAGAGGAATGGGACCGCGTGCTGGCGGTGACGCTGAAAAGCCAGTTCCTCATGGGCAAGCATGTCGGCCAGCAGATGGCCACGCAAGGCGGCGGCCGCATTGTCAATATCGGCTCGACCTCGGGTTTTACGGGACGCAGCCGCGCCATCGCCTATTCGGCCGCCAAAGGCGGCGTCGCCAATCTGACGCGCGCCATGGCGGTGCAACTCGCGCCGCACAAGGTGCGGGTCAACGCCATCGTGCCGAACAAGATCGGCTCGCCGGTCGGCAAGGACGAGTTCGATGCGTCGCGCCCGGTGCCGAACATGGCCAAGCGGCCGGGCGAACCGGTGGAAGCGGCGAAGGCCGTGCTGTTCCTGGTGACCGACGATTCGTCGTTCGTCTGGGGCGCGAATCTGTTCGTCGACGGCGGCGTCTCGGCGATGGATTTGTCTTAGCTCTTAGACCTCCCCTGAAAGGGGGAGGAGCGAGCGAAGCTCGCAGGTGGGGTCCGCGGCCGTGAAGCTTGCGCAAGCGTTGCCGCCGCGGACCCCCACCCTACCCTCCCCCTTTCAGGGGGAGGACAAGAAAGAGAACAATCACCCGTACTTCACCGGCCCTTTGCCGGTCCAATTCGGCGGATTGCTCGCCTTGATGCGGCGGGCATCTTTGACCAGTTCCTTGATGGCACCGGTGATCGGCAATGACAGGCCGGCTTTGTCGGTCATGTCGGCGACGATCTGCATGTCCTTGAGCGCCCAGGTGAAGGAGATCATGTCCCACTCTTTCAGCGCGTCGGAGGCGCCGGAACTCATCATCAGCGCCTCGCGCAGTTTGACGAGGTCGATGCCGGTCGTCTCGGCGAGCTTGCCGGCTTCCATAAGACCGACCGCGTTCACCCAGAGCAGCAGATTGTTCATGGTCTTGCCGACCTGGCCGTGGCCGACTTCGCCGAGATGCACGATGTCGGAGGCAAAGGTGCCGTAGACCGGCCGCGCGCGGGCGACGACCTCGGCTTTGCCGCCGACCAGCGCCAACAGCGTGCCTTCGTCGGCGGCGAACCGGCCGCGGCAGATCGGCGCGTCGAGCACGTCGATGCCCTTTTCGGCGACGCGCGCGGCGACGGCTTTGACCGTGTCGGGCTTGGCCGTCGACGACACCGCGATGATCGAGCCGGGCGCCATGGTCTCCAGCAAGCCGCTTTTGCCGAACACGACGTCGTTGATCTCGTCGTCGTAGCCGACGCCGAGGATCACGATGTCGCTTACCTTGCCGACGTCCGCCGGACTAGCGGCGATCGACGCGCCAGCAGCGCGCGCGGCTTCGCGCTGCTTCTCGCTGATGTCGCAGACCGTGACCGTATAGCCCTTCTTGACCAGGTGCTTGAGCATGGACAATCCCATGCGTCCTGCGCCGACGATGCCGACACGATCTTTCTTGCCATCCGCCATGACGATCAATCCTTGCTGCCGTAATCGCGCTCGGCCGAAGCGGCCGAGACATAGCCCTCCGCGGTGTCGCGCTTAAGCGCCGCGCGGTCGCGTTTTTTCGGATCGCCGTAGCCGCCGCCTCCAGCACTTTGCAACAGGAAGCGCTCGCCGGCGCGCAATTCGTAGCGGCCCGAGGCCGGCGTTTCGCGCTCTCCCTCGGCGCCCAAGTGGATGATAAAGCGGCTGCGGCTACCGGGCTTGCCGCCGGCAACGCCGTTCGGTGGAAATTTCGCCCGGTCGTAGCGGCGCACCACGCTGGCATCTTGCAAGAGCTCGTAGATGCGCCGGAACGCGAGCCCGCCGCGGAATTCACCGGCGCCGCAGGAATCCTGCACCATGTCGAACGCGGTGATGCGGCAGGGAAACTCGGTTTCGAGAATCTCGATCGGCGTGATGTGCAGGTTACTGGTATGGGTCGCGACCGCCGACGCGCCGTCGTTGCCGTTGCCGCCGCCGTAAGCCGAACCGAGAATTTCATATTGCAGCGACGGCTGGCCCGGCCGGCCGCCGTCTTTCCACGAGATCAGCATGGCGCCGCTTGAGCCGCTATTGGCGAGCGCGCGCTCGGGGCGGAACGGCGCCAGCGCTTCCAGAATCACGTCGGTGAGTTTTTGGTTCGCCGCCTGATAGGAGCTGACCGGCGCCGGCGCGCTGGCGTTGGTGACGGTGTTGGGCGCGTAGACGAACTGCACCACATCGCGCATGCCGTCGTTGAATGCCAGCTTTGAATCGAGCGCGCCGATCAGCGAATAAAACACGCAGGCCTCGATCATCGACGGCCGCAAATTGATCGGCCCTTTAGCCTGGCGGTCGCTTTTGGTGAAATCGAAGGTGATATCGCCGCTCTTGACGCGCACGGTGCAGGCAAAGCGCACTGGCCGGTCGAGCTCGACGCCGTCATTGTCCATGAACCCTTCGGCCGAGGCTTCGCCGTCGGGCAGCGCCTTGATCGCGACGCGCAACTCGGCGGCGGCACCCGCGAGCAGCGCCGCGAAAGCCTCCATGATCGCCGTGGCGCCGAACCGCTCGCAGGTCTCCAGGATGCGCGACACGCCCATCTGCGTCGCCGCCATCTGCGCATGCATGTCGCCGCGCACCAGCTCGGGCTGCCGGCTGTTGGCGAGGATGAGACGCTCGAGGTCGTCATTGTAGACGCCACGCGAATAGATTTTCACCGGCGGCAGCAACAGGCCCTCTTGGAATATTTCCGTGGCATTGGCCGAGGTCGAGCCCGGATTGGTGCCGCCGACGTCGGCCTTGTGGGCGATCGATCCGGCAAAGCCGACCAGTGTCGTGCCTGAGATGATCGGCGAAACGAAAGCCATGTCGGAAACATGCGGCAGGCCGCCGTCATAGGGATGATTGCAGACGAACATGTCGCCGTCGCCGATATCGTCACCGTGCAGCGCGAATATTTTCGCCACCAGGTGCCGATAGACTGGCGCGTGAAAGAACATCGGCGGCGCCACGATCAAGCCGCCGAGGCGGTCGAGGATGACGCAGGAAAAATCGCGCGACTCGCGGATGATGGTCGAATAGCCGGAACGATAGAAATGGTAGTGCATCTCCTGCATCAGGCTGCCGATGCGGTTGCGTACGACTTGCGTCGTAATGGCGTCGACCATGGCGTTTCAATCTTTGCGTTCGAGGATCAGGTTGCCGTGACGATCGACGAAAGCGTGCCAACCGGGCGGCACGACCGTCGTGGCGTCGAACTGCTCGACGATGGCGGGGCCGGAGAAAGTCACGCCAACCGATAGTTTGTCGCGATCATAAATGGTCGCGTCGAGTGCCTTGCCGGCATCGAACGATACGCGCCGCGTGCCCTTGATCGAAGCCGGCTGAGGCGATGACGCAGCGCTGGCCGGTAATGCCTGCGGCTGGTATTTCGGCACGGCGACGCGCACACGCAACCGATAGCTGACGACTTCGACGCTCTTTTCCTTGGCGGCGTGGCCGTGAATTTTGGCGTGCACCTCGTCGAAGCGCTCTCGCACGGCCTTGAGCGCTTTGCCGTCGAGTGCGTTTTGCCAAAGGCCGCTCAAGGGCACGCGAAGCTCATAGCCCTGCCCGGCATAGCGCATGTCGAGATCACGCTCGAACGTCGCCGCGCTCGGGTCGAGACCTTCTTCGGCAAGCTCGCTCGCGGCCTTGGCTTCGATCTCGCGAAAGAGCTGCTCGGCGTGGGCCGGATCGAGCCGGTCGAGCGCGCCAAGCTCGGAGCGAATGTAGTCGTGCAGCACGTCGGTGCAGAGCAGCCCGAGCGCCGAGAATGCTCCGGGCCGCGCCGGCACGACGATGCGGCGCATGCCGAGCTCTTCGGCAACCGCCGCGGCATGCACCGCGCCGGCGCCGCCGAACGGCAATAGCGCGAATTCGCTCAAATCGACGCCGCGGCGCGCCGCGAACACCCGCACCTCGTCGGCCATGCGCATGTCGACGATGCGGCGGATGCCAGCAGCAGCTTCGGCGACCGTCATTTTCATCGGCGCGGCGATTTTGGTTTCGAGCGCGGCGCGCGCCGCGGCGGCGTCGAGCTTTTGCGTGCCGCCCAAAAAATAATCCGGATTAAGCAAGCCGCAGACGATATCGGCGTCGGTCACGGTCGGATTGTCGCCGTCGCGGCCGTAACACACCGGGCCGGGATCGGCGCCGGCGCTTTGCGGGCCGACGCTCAAAAAACCGGCGCGGTCGATCCACACGATCGAGCCGCCGCCGGCCGAGATCGTGGTCAGGTCGAGCGCCGGAACGTCGAGCTGTCGCCTCGCCACGGTGCCTTCGGTGACTTCGAGCGGCGCGCCGCCTTCGATGAAAGCGATGTCGCAACTGGTGCCGCCCATATCGAGAGTGACGATGCCGCGCCCGCCCTCACCGCCATTGTCGCGCGGCAAATAGGCGCTCGCCCGCGCACCGGCCGCCGGGCCCGACAGCAGGCTATGCACGGTCTTGTGGCCGGTCACCGCGGCCGCGAACGGCATGACGCCGCCGTTCGACTGCATGAGGAAGCGCTGCTGCGTGGTGACGCCGGACGCGTTGAGACGCGTTTCCAGATCGGCGATATAGGTGACCAGCACTGGCGCAAGATACGCGTTCAGCAACGTCGCCGACATGCGCGGCCATTCGCGCACCCGCGACAGCACCTCCGACGACAGCGAAATATGCGCCTGCGGGAATATTTCGCGGATGAGCACACCGGTGCGCTGCTCGTGCGCGGGATTCATGAAGGCGAACAGGTAGCACACGGCGATCGAGGCGACGCCGGCCGCTTTCAGCTCGGCCGCCGCGTTGCGCACCGTATCCTCGTCGAGCGGCTCGAGCACGGCGCCCGCGTAATCGACACGGCCGCCGATCTCGCGGGTCAAACTCTGCGGCGCGATCGGCGGCGGTTTTTGGAAGAAATAATCGAACACATTGCCGTCGCGGGCCTGGCCTTGGGTCTCCTGGATGGCGCGGAAGCCGCGGTTGACGAGCAGGCCCACTTTGGCGCCGCGCATTTCCAACAGCGCGTTGGTGGTGATCGTGGTGCCGTGGGAGAAAAATTCGATGCCGGACAGATCGACGCCGCGCGCGGCAAAGTTGCCGATGCCGCGCATGATGCCGAGCGCGGGATTTTTCGGCGTCGTCGCCACCTTCTCGACGGCGAGCGAACCGTCGGCAACGTCGAGCAGCACCAGGTCGGTATGGGTACCGCCGACGTCGACACCCAATCGATATTTTCTTGTCGCCATTGCTCCGACGCCGTTTCCTCAACTTACCCGGGCAATACGCCGCGGCACGCGAATGCCGCCGGGCCTTGGCTCGCAGTCTCGGGTTTTTCTATAGTCGCTGGCGCCATCTGCGCAAATGCGTAAATTCGGGGATCGACATGCCGAGACTACGTGACTTCGGGCTGGCCTTGTTCTTGGCCCTGTTCTTTGCCGTGCTCGCGGCGACCGCGGGCCGCGCGCAGGACGCCTACCCGACGCGTGTCGTGAAGATCGTCGTCCCGTCGCTGCCGGGATCGACGACCGATATCCTGGCGCGCCTCGTCAGCAACCAGCTCAGCGAAATGTGGGGCAAGCCGGTCATCGTCGAGAACATGCCGGGGGCCGCGATGGCCATCGGCGCCGAATACGTGGCGCGCGCGGCGCCCGACGGCTACACGCTGCTGATCTGTCCGCCGTCACCGGTCTCGATCCAGCACCTGCTCTATCACGACCTCAAATACGACCCGCTGAAATTCACGCCGATCGCAATGTTGGCCAAGATTCCCAATGTGCTCGTGGCGCGCCCGGATTTTCCCGCCAACACGATCCAGGAGCTGATCGCCTACGGCAAAGCCAATCCCGGCAAGCTCACTTACGCCTCGCAAGGCGCCGGCTCGACCGCGCATCTGTCCGGCAGCGAGCTCGAATTGCTCGGCGGCATCAAGATGGTGCACGTGCCCTATAACGGCGCGCAGCCGGCGCTCACCGATGTCATGTCAAGCAATGTCGACATGTTCTTCGACACGCTCACCACGTCGGTGCCGCTCTACCGCGCCGGCAAGCTGAAACTCCTCGGCGTCGCCAGCGAGGAACGCTCCAAGGACGTGCCGGAGATCCCGACCATTGCCGAATCGGGACTTCCCGGCTTCCGCTCGATCACCTGGTTCCCGATCGTCGGTCCGCCCGGTATGCCGCCAGCGCTGGCCGAGAAGATCAACGCCGATGTGGTGACGGTGCTGCAAAGGCCGCAGATCGACGAGAAGCTGCGCGCACTCCGGCTCGAACCGATGGGTGGTACGCCCGCCGACGCAGCAAAATTCTTCGCCTCGGAAACCAAACTGTGGGGCCGCGTCATAAAAGAGGCCAACATCACCTTACAGTAGCGCCGCGAACCGGAGCAGCGGAGCTACCGATGCGCCTTATCCTGATTTTGCTATGCGCAATTTCACTGTCGTGTGCGGGCGTGGCGCACGCCGCCGACGATATGCCGCTCATTCCGAAAGCCTGGCTCGACAAGAAGATCACCATTGCCGAGGCCGAAGCGGAGCATCCGGGCATCAGCGACGAGCGCGTGCAGCGCTTCCCCGATGCCGCAAAGCCGTTCGGTTTCAGGAACGGTCAATGGGACGCGATCAAGGCCGCGATGCAGCCGGGCGACGAGCTGTGGACCTTTGCCAGTCCGGCGAAATCCTGGGAAGACTTGGCCGGCCGTGCTGGGATCGCCGTGGTCCGCGACGGCAACCCCATCATGGTGCTGACCACGATGATGAACTGACCTGACCGCGTTGTCGCTGTCAGAACCCCGGGGCGCGCTCGACCTGGTCGTACCAGTCAAAGCCCATGTCTTTGACGATGCGGTTGCTCATGACGATGATGCGGCATTCCTGGCCGGCATTGGCGAAGTGCTGATGCATGGTGAACGGCGGGATGTAGACGTAGTCACCGACCGTCCACTCGAACTTCCTCGGCGCCTCGGCCCATTGCCAATCGAATGCTTCGAGGCAATCCCATTTCAGATCCCAATGCAGGTCGTAGCCTGAGCCCTCGACCACGAAGAACAACTCTTCCCACATGTGACGGTGCTTGCCGGAGCGCTCGCCGTCCTTGAGAAACTGCATATAGGCTTCGATGCAGCACTCGCGCGTGTGCATCTTCTGATGCACCAGATGCTTGATCAGGCCGTCGGGCGAACGTTCCCACGGCATGTCCTTGGCCTTGATGACGTTCGGTAGCGTGGCGTAATCGGTGCGGAATTTTTCCGACTCGACCATCGCCTCGGCAAGGAATGCGCTGGTGTTGTCGCCCGACAGCGCAGCCTGTTTGTCTTCGAACAAAGTCATGATGCCCTCAGCGCTCAAATTTCCGTCGGCGGATGGAATTCCTTGACGCCGGGCGGCAATTTGTCGGTCGGCCACTCGACCATCTTCTGGAACAGAAGGTGCATGAACAGGAACAAGGGCTTCGCCTTGAACACCAGGAGGATACAGGATTCCTTCTCGTCGTCGTTGAAGTGCTGGTGCACGCAGCCGTTCTCGACCAGCATGACGTCGCCGGCCTCCCATTTCATGTAGCGGCCGTCATGCACGTCATGGCCATGGCCCTTGAGCACATAGAAGACCGCGCTGTTGAGGTGGCCGTGTTTTTGGCCGGCATTGAGCGGCGCGTAGCATTCGATGTGGGATTCGATCGACTGCACGACGCTGACCGCCTGCGGCGAGATGATGTGCTTGCCGTACATCGCCGGGCCGCCCTTCCAGGGATGGTCCTTGGAGGAATAGACCCGCGGCTCCTCGAGCAGCTTCTTGTAGAGATGGCTGTAGGTGCCTTCGAGCGCGCGGACAAAGGTGCGCTTCTTCGACCAGCGCTCCCATTTGCCGTGCTTGATCTCGTCGGCGTCTTGGTCGGACGGCTTGTTATGGCCGAGCCCGGGCATTTCGTGTTCCAGCATTCCCGTCATGACGCGCTCCTTTATTTCTTCGCCGCGCTCCGCCCGGAAACAGGCCGCCCTCCATGCTGCCGGGGAAAACGCGTTGGCGCTTCGTGCCGGTCGTTTAAGGGATTTCCGTCATGCGCGCAATGTCATGGCCGCGGAGCAACGCGCCCCGCTATGCCTGGGAATCAGATCAATCCGGTGTAGGCGCGCAATTCGGGAAACAGATCGCCGAGCAGCGATTGCGGCCAGGCGACGCGAAGCGCCCAGTGAAACACTACCCAGCAGAGCAGCGTGGTGGCAGCGGCGTAGCCCAGCGACGGCAGCGGCGGCTCGCCGAAGCCGAACGCCATATAGGCGAACACGAACACCGCGATCGCAGGGATGAAGCCGATCAGCCAGACGGCGGCGATGAATAGCGCCATCCAGACGAAGAAGAGGGTCGCGCGACGGCGCAATACGTCCGGCGCTATGCCGAGGTCGCCGCTCTGGCCACGCACTGCCACGGTGGCATCGGCATGGGCATCGACCGCCTGCTCGCGGCCGAACAGCTCGTTGACGAGATTGAGCACGGCAGCGACCAGCGCCATGCCGCAGGCGGTGAGCGGCACGATCTTGGCGTCGTGCGGCCAGCCGGCCGACGAGACTATGGCGGCGACGATGAGCACGATGACGGCGAGCGAAAACGCCGGCGCGGCGCCGAACCGCGGTTTTCGGCCACCAACCTCGCGCAATTGGCCGATCAAGGTCACGGCGATCTGCGACAGCGGCCGGTACAGCGCCCAGACCACGCAAGCGAGGATCCCGAGCACCGCCGGCCGCCACAGCCAGCCCCAGCCATAGAGCTGGGTCGAGATGAACAGATAGCGCTCGAAGATGGCGCCGACCACGATGCCGAGCACCATCGGCGGCCGCGGCCAGCCGAGCCGCTTCATGATCCAGCCGATGACGCCGAAGAACACCAGCGCATAGAGATCGCCCCAATCGTGCTCGCCCTCGAAGGCGGCGACGAACACCAGCGCAATGATGATCGGCAGCAGGATTTCCGGCCGGATGCGCGAGATCTGCGCGAGATAGCGGCTGCAAGCCAGACAGATAACGGCGCCGATGACATGGGCGAGCGTCAGGCTCCACACGATCATGTAGGTGAGATCGAGATGCTTGGTCAGCATCTCGGGCCCTGGCGTCAGACCGTGCATGAGAAAAGCGCCGAGCAGGATCGCCATCGACGCGCCGGCCGGCACGCCGAACGCGATGGTCGGCACCAGATGGCCGCCCTCCTTGGCGTTGTTGGAGCTTTCCGGCGCGATCACCCCGCGCACGTCGCCGCTGCCGAAGGTCTCCGGATTCTTCTCCGTGCGCTGGGCGTAACCGTAGGCGATCCAGTCGATCACCGCCGAGCCGATACCGGGGATAGCGCCGAGCCCGGTGCCGAGCACGCTACAGCGCAGCACCAGCCACCAATTGTCGGCGACGTCGCGCACGCCCTGCCATTGGCTGGAGAGATTGATGTTGGGCGCGTTGTCGCCGGCGATGCGCCGGCGTGACACCGCGAGCTCGCAGAGCTCCGGCAGCGCGAAAATGCCGAGCGTCGCCGGAATGAGCGGCACGCCGTCCCACAGATAGAGCCAGCCAAACGTCCAGCGCAGCGTGCCGGTCTGCGAGCGCGAGCCGACCATGGCGATCATCAGGCCGAGGCCGGCGGCGGTCAGCCCCTTGAGCGGCGCGCGGCCGGACAGCGTCGCCACCATCGACATGCCGAACAGCGTGAACGCCAGAAGCTCGGGCGAGCCGATCGACAGCATCAGCGGCCGCAAGATCGGAATGCTGATGCCGAGCACGATGGCGCCGACCACACCGCCGGCGAGCGAGGCGGCAAAGCCGGCGCCGAAGGCGCGGCCAGCTTCACCCTTGCGCGCCATGGCGTGGCCGTCGATCACGGTGGCAGCGGCGCCGACATGGCCGGGCACGCCGAACAGCACCGCGGTGATGAAATCCGACGACGTGATCACCGCCGCCATGCCGAGCAAGAGCGCAAAGGCGGTGTATTCGTCGAGATTGTAGGTGAACGGGATCAGCATCGCCAAGCCGACGATGCCGCTCAAGCCCGGCAGCACGCCGATGGCGAGCCCGATGATCACGCCGACGAACAGGAGCATAAGCCGCGTCGGCTCGAGCAGGAGATGCAGCGCGTGGATGGCGCTGGCGATCATATCCGGCTGCATCGAGCGGCTTCCCCCCTGCC
>DATHHM010000040.1:0-2740 GCA_035317145.1 Xanthobacteraceae bacterium
TATGAAGGCGCACAACATCAAGACCGTCGGCTATATCGGCTACTCCGATTCCTACGGCGATCTCTGGTTCAACGACTTCAAGACGCAGGCCGTCCCGATGGGCATGACGCTGGCCGCTGAAGAACGCTTTGCACGGCCGGACACGTCGGTCGCGGGGCAGGTGCTGAAGCTGGTCGCCGCTAATCCTGACGCGGTCCTTGTCGGCGCGTCCGGCACCGCCGCGGCGTTGCCGCAGACGGCACTTCGCGAACGCGGTTACAAGGGCGTGATCTATCAGACCCACGGCGCCGCCAGCATGGACTTCATCCGCATTGCCGGTTCGGCGGCGGAAGGTGTCATCATGGCGTCGGGGCCGGTGATGAATCCGGAAGGCCAGCCGGACAGCGCGCTGACCAAGAAACCGGGGCTCGCGCTCAACACCGCCTACGAGGCCAAGTATGGCCCCAACAGCCGCAGCCAGTTCGCCGGACATTCCTACGATGCCTTCGAAGTTCTCAAGCGCGTCATTCCGGTGGCGTTGAAAGCGGGCAAGCCGGGAACGCCGGAATTTCGTGAGGGGATCCGTCAGGCCTGGTTGACCGAACGGGATATTGCGGCGAGCCAGGGCGTCTACAACTTCACCGAAAAGGACCGCTACGGTCTCGACGATCGCTCGCGCATCATCCTGACGGTGAAGAACGGCAAATACATCGCCGCGAGTGAGTGAGTGAGTAAGAGCTGCTTCCAAACGCACTGGCGTCATCATCCGCGAAAGCGGATGATCCAGTAACGCGCGGCGCTGAGATAAGTCTCGACGTCACGTATTACTGGATGCCCCGCTTTCGCGGGACATGACGGCCGCGCCAATTCAAATCCCGCTCGCGCCCTCGTGCTGGAAGCCGAGATAGCTCGCGGCGACGCGCTGGTTGGTCGCGATGTCTTTCGCCGGACCGTTCAGAATGAATTCGCCGAGCTCCATCACATAGGCGCGGTCGGCGATTTGCAGGGCGGCCTGCGCGTTCTGCTCGACCAGCAGCACCGATACGCCGCTTTCGCGCAATTCGCCGATGGTCCGGAAAATATCGGCGACGATGATCGGCGCCAGCCCAAGGCTCGGTTCGTCCAGCATCAACAGCCGCGGTGCGCCCATCAGGGCGCGGCCCATCGCCAGCATCTGCTGCTCGCCGCCCGACAGCGTTCCCGCCAGTTGCTTGCGCCGTTCCTTCAGCCGCGGAAACAGCGTGTAGACCCGCTCGAACGCCACAGCGGTGGCCGGCTTGGCGATCCGGAACGCGCCGAGTTGCAGATTGTCCTCGACGTTCATGGTGCTAAACAGCTCGCGGTGCTCCGGCACCAGACAGAGGCCGGCCGCGACGCGATCCTCGATCTCAAGCCGCAACACGTCCTCGCCGGCGAAGGTCACGCGGCCCTTCAGCGGCAGGATCCCCATGATGGCATTCAACAGCGTGGTCTTGCCGGCGCCGTTGGCGCCGATGATGGTGACGATCTCGTGGTCGCTGACATCGAGCGACACCGAGCGCACCGCCTCGACCTTGCCATAGGCGACGTGCGCATCGGACACCGACAGCAGCGCGCTGATGCCAGGGCTCATGCGACGGCTCCGAGATAGGCCTTGATCACCTCGGGATTGGTCTTGATCGCCTGCGGCGTGCCTTCGGCAATCTTGGTGCCGAAGTCGAGCACCACGATGCGGTTGGCAAGGTCCATCACAAATCCCATATCGTGCTCCACCAGCAGCACCGACATGCCGCCGTCCCGCAACTGGCGCAGCAGCGTTGCAAGCTGCTGCTTCTCCATATGCCGCAAGCCGGCGGCCGGCTCGTCGAGCAGCAGCAGGATCGGGTCGACGCACAGCGCACGGGCGATCTCGACGATGCGCTGCTGGCCGAGCGACAGGCTGCCCGCCAGCGCGTCGATCTGGTCGCCAAGGCCAACGCGCTCGATCTGGCGCGCCGCTTCCGCCAGCAATCTCGCTTCATCGGATCGATCGAGGCGGAGCATGCTGGAGATCGCGCCGGCATGGCCGCGCAGATGCGCGCCGATCGCGACGTTTTCCAAGACGCTCATGTCCGGCACCAGTTTGACATGCTGGAAGGTGCGGGCGATGCCAAGTTTTGCGACTTCCTGCGGCGGCGCGTCATTGATGTTTCGGCCGAGCACGGAGATCGTGCCGCCCGATGAAGTGAGCACGCCGGTGATCAGGTTGAAGGTCGTGCTCTTGCCGGCGCCGTTGGGGCCGATCAGCGCGACGATCTCGCGGGCCTGGACGTTGAAAGAGACGTTGTTGACGGCGATCACGCCGCCGAACTGCTTGCGCGCATTGTCGATCTGCAGGAGCATAGCAGGAACGGCCTCCGCTCGCTTCCGCGCAGGCAGTGTCAGGGATGTATCCGGCGGCCTGCGCTTTGGTTTGAGCGGCAATCGGCTCATCAGCCAGGGCCAGACGCCGGTCGGCGCCAGTTGCAGCAGCACCACCAGCAGGATGCCGAACACGATAGTCTCGAGCTGGCCTTCGCCGTGAAACAGATAGGGAAGATAGCTCTGCAGGATTTCCTTCAGGATCACAACGATGCCGGCACCGAGCACGCCGCCCCAGACGTAACCGGCGCCGCCGACCACCGCGATGAAGAGATATTCGATGCCGGCCTGCGCGCCGAACGGCGTCGGATTGGCCGCCCGCTGGAAATGCGCATAGAGCCAGCCGGACAGGCCGGCCAGCACCGCCGCATAGATGAAGACC
>DATHHM010000041.1:0-19182 GCA_035317145.1 Xanthobacteraceae bacterium
TGGCGATGAAGAACGCCGCGACCGCCATCGACACGGCGAATGAGCCGAGCGCCGCGCCGAGATAGCCGACCAGCATCCGCGCGGAAGTGTTGGCGAAGCGCGAGCCGACCAGCGCGCCGAGCGCGATCACCGAGCTGGAACCGATCCACCACGGCAGCACCGCATCAATGTAGCCGCTGCCATGGAGCAGGCCCGATCCGGTCAGCGCGCCGAACATCAGTCCACCCGGGAAACGCAAATATAGAAACGCAACCGCAAAACTGACCGAGACCGCGACCAACAGGATCATTTGCCCGAGCACGGAGACGTCGGCCGGGCCGCGCGCAACTGCGACCGCCGGCACCACCAGGCCGAACAAAGCGAGCCCGTTCGGCAGGCCGATGACGATCAGCAAGACGCGCATGGTTTGCACGATGGCGATGGCGCGCAGATCGCCGCCAAGCTCCGCCGACAGCGCGATCACCTGTGCCATGGCGCCGGGACTGGCGCCGAGCAGCGCGGAGAGCGGATCCCATCGGTGCACGACACGTAGATAGCTCGAGGTCGCAAGCATCATGACGACGGTGCACAGCATCAGCAGCGCGATGCTGAACGGCCACGTCGTCACGCCACGTAGCGTCTCCGGCGTCACCACGGCGCCGAGCAGAATACCGACGTTGACGTAGCAGATGCGCGCCAGCATGAGCGGCATCCGGACCGGCCGGCCCAACAGTGCCGCGATCGCCACGGCCAAGACCGAGCCTGAGACCAGCCCTGCGGGCAATCGCAGATAGGTAAAGGCCAGGCCGCCGGCGAGCGCGATCGCGAGCGTCTCGGTCGTTTCGATCAGCACGCGCCGCGAGGGAAGGGCAGGGATCATCGTTTCCCCATGAATGCTCCCTGGCTCAACCGCCGTCAACGCGCCGATTGCGACGACGCATGCCATGGACAGGGCATTGGAAAAGTGATGACTTTCGTTAAAATCACGCGCCGCGGACCTAAAAACACCGCGCGTTGACGTTGCCTAAAGTGACGTTTGGGGTAGGCCATGTTGCAGGGCTGGGTCGTCGTTATCATTGCCCTCGCCTATATCGGCTTTCTGTTCCTGGTGGCGAGCTACGGCGACCGCAGGCGCGAGCTGTCGCGCGGTACCACGTCGCGATTGCTGATCTATCCGCTGTCGCTGGCGATCTATTGCACGTCGTGGACGTTCTTCGGTTCCGTTGGCCTCGCTTCGCGCGGCGGTTTGGATTTTTTCGCCATCTATATCGGCCCGATGGTGATGGTGGGCTTAGCTTATCCGCTGCTGATCCGCATCGTGCGGCTCGCCAAGGGCCAGAACATCACCTCGATCGCCGACCTGATCGCCGCGCGCTACGGCAAGAGCCAGGCGGTGGCGGCCACCGTGGCGCTGATCGCCATCGTCGGCGTGGTTCCCTATATCGCGCTGCAGCTCAAAGCGGTGTCGTCGTCGGTCGGCACCATTTTGGCGCAAGCCTATCCGGGCGGCGCGCAGCCCATCGTCGGCGATAGCGCGCTGTTCGTCGCGCTGTTGATGGCGGCCTTTGCGGTGCTGTTCGGCACCCGCCACACCGACGCCACCGAGCATCAGGACGGGTTGATGCTGGCGATCGCCACCGAATCGATCGTCAAGCTGGTGGCGTTCCTCGCCGTCGGCATTTTTGTGACCTTCGTGATGTTCGACGGCCCACTGGCGCTGTTCGCCCGTGCACTCGACCAGGCCAATACCGCGGCGGTGCTGACGCGGGTGCCGCCGCTCGCGGGCTTCGGCGCGATGACGGTACTGTCGCTGTTCGCCATCATGCTGTTGCCGCGGCAATTCCATGTCGCGGTGGTCGAGAACCATAGCGAGGCCGAGATCCGCCGCGCCGCCTGGCTGTTCCCCGTCTATCTCGTACTCATCAATCTGTTCGTGCTGCCGATCGCCATGGCCGGCCTGCTGACGTTTCCCGCCGGAAGGGTCGACAGCGACATGTTCGTGCTGGCGCTGCCGATCGCCGCCCATTCCGAATTGATCACGCTCATTGCCTTCGTCGGCGGGTTGTCGGCGGCGACCGCCATGGTGATCGTGGAATCGGTGGCGCTCGCCATCATGGTGTCGAACGACATCGTGGTGCCGCTGGTGCTCAAGCGCCGGGCCACGCTCGCCGCCGGCCCGAGCGATGCCGGCGCCTGGCTCTTGACCACGCGGCGCATCGCCATCTTCGTCATCCTGCTGCTCGCTTACATCTATTATCGCTCGGCCGGCGAGGCGCAGCTTGCCGCCATCGGGCTATTGTCCTTCGCGGCAATCGCGCAACTGGCGCCGGCGTTTTTCGGCGGGCTGATCTGGCCGCGCGGCACCGCCCGCGGCGCCATCGCCGGCATGACCGCGGGCATTCTGGTCTGGAGCTATACGCTGCTCGTTCCGAGCATTTCCGATGCCGGCATCGTCAGCGCCGGCATTTTGACCGACGGGCCGTGGGGTCTCGCCTATTTGCGGCCGCAGGCGTTGTTCGGCCTTGATCTGCCGCCTCTCGTTCATGGTGTGCTGCTGAGTCTCGCCGTCAATATCGCCTGTTATATCGGCTGCTCGTTGAGCCGGCGGCCGACGTCGATCGAGCGGGTGCAGGCGGATGTATTCGTGCCATCGACGCTGGCGCCTATCCTGGCGCCGATGGCGCCGAGTTTTAGGCTGCGCCGCGCCTCCGTTACGATCGAGGAATTGATCGCCACCGTGGCGCGCTATCTGGGCGAGGAGCGCACCCGCGACTCCTTTGCCAGCTTCGCCGCCGCGCGCCGCATCAGCCTCGAGCCGCAGGCCGAGGCCGACTTCCAGCTCTTACAATACGGCGAATATCTGCTGGCGTCGGCGATCGGCGCGGCGTCGTCGCGGCTGGTGCTGTCGCTGTTGTTGCGCAAGCGCACGGTCTCGACCAAGGACGCGCTAAAGCTGCTCGACGACGCCAATGCGGCGTTTCACTACAACCGCGAGATTTTGCAGACCGCGCTCGACCACGTGCGCCAAGGCATCGCCGTGTTCGACAAGGACCTCAATCTAGTGTGCTGGAACCGCCAGTTCGGCGAGATTTTCGATCTGCCGCACGGTCTCACCCGCGTCGGCATCGCGCTTCACGAGATTTTGCGCTACGTCGCCCAGCACGGCGCCAATGACGAAAAGAATTTCGACGCGGCCATCGCCGAGCGCATCGCCAAATACACATCCGAGGTCGAACCGTTCCTCGAACGCTTTGCCGAGCGCGGGCTGGTGATCGAAGTCCGCTCAAATCACATGCCCGACGGCGGTCTGGTGACGACGTTCACCGACATCACCCCGAGCGTGAAAGCGGCCGAGGCGCTGGAGCGCGCCAATGCCACGCTGGAGCGCAGGGTGCGCGAGCGCACCAAGGAGCTGACCCGGCTCAACACCGAGCTCGAACGCGCCAAGGCCGAAGCCGACGAGGCCAATGTGTCGAAGACCCGCTTCGTCGCCGCCGCGAGCCACGATATCTTGCAACCGCTCAACGCCGCGCGGCTCTACGTCACCAGCCTGATCGAGCGCCAGCGCCTAACCGATAGTGCAGCCGAGGACGCCGGTCTCGTGCAAAACATCGACGCCTCCCTCGAAGCGGTCGAAGAGATTTTTGCCGCGTTGTTGGACATTTCGCGGCTCGATACCGGCGCGATGAAGCCTGAAGTGACCGATTTCCGCGTCGACGAATTGTTGCAGCGGCTCGATGTCGAATTCGCGCCGCTGGCCCGCGAAAAGGGTCTTGCGTTGCGCTTCATGCCGTGCGCGCTCACCGTGCGCTCGGACCGCCGCCTGCTGCGGCGGCTCCTGCAAAACCTGGTTTCCAACGCCATCAAGTACACGCCGGCGGGCAGCGTGCTGATCGGCTGCCGGCGCCGCGGCGGCAAGCTGCGCATCGACGTCTACGATACCGGCATCGGTATTCCGCATGGGAAGCGCCGCGCGGTGTTCAAGGAATTCCACCGCCTCGACCAGGGCGCGCGGGTCGCGCGCGGCGTCGGCTTGGGCCTCTCCATCGTCGAGCGCATCGCCCGCGTGCTCGACAGCGAGGTGGCGCTGAAATCCGTGGTCGGGCGTGGCTCGCGGTTTTCGGTCGAGGTGCCGCGCGCGGCGGCGGCCGCTTCTGTCGCGGCCGTTGCCGCCATGACGCGCACCGGCGCCGGCCGGCTCACCGGTACGGTCGCGCTGTGCATCGACAACGACCGCAGCATTCTCGACGGCATGGAGAAGCTTTTGGGCGGCTGGGATTGCCGCGTGCTGACCGCGGCCGACCTCACCGAGGCGCTGGCGGCGATCGACGCCAGCGGCCTCGAGCCGGACGGTCTCCTGGTCGACTACCATCTCGACGGCGGCAACGGCATCGCGGCGATCGCCGAACTGCGCCGCCGCCACGGCCGCGATTTGCCGGCGATCCTCATCACCGCCGATCGCTCGTTGCACGTGCGCGAGGAAGCGCAAGCCGAAGGCGTGCATCTCCTGCACAAGCCGCTCAAGCCCGCGTCACTGCGCGCGCTGATCACGCAATGGCGCGTGCAACGCGTCGCGGCAGAGTAAATTCTTTCCGCCCCCGCTATCGCGGGGGCGGATGTAGCGGCCATTGCCCCGCTTCAATTCGGCCAGCTGCTATAACGGCCTGCGTCCGGCTCTCGACGCCGAGTTTTTGCAGGATCGCGGAGACGTGTGCCTTCACGGTCGCCTCCGAGACGCTGAGCTCGAAGGCGATCTGCTTGTTGAGCAAGCCGCCCGACAGCATCATCAGCACGCGCACCTGCTGCGGCGTCAGACTTGAGAGCCGCGCGATCATCGCCGTGGTCTCGGCGTCGGTTGGGCGCCCCAGATCGACGTCGGGTGGCGTCCACACCTCGCCCTGCAGCACCCGCGCGATGGCCTGGCGCATGGCATCGATGCCCAGCGTCTTTGGAATGAAGCCGGAGGCGCCAAATTCCATGCAGCGGCGGATCACCGCCGGGTCGTCGTTGGCCGACACCACCACGATCGGCAGGCTCGGATATTGTGCGCGCAAATACATCAGGCCGGAGAAGCCGCGCACGCCGGGCATGCTGAGATCGAGCAGGATCAGATCGACCTCGCCGCCGCGTTCGAGCTGTTCGGTGATCTCCTCGAATGTGCCGGCCTCGCCGATGGCGGCGCGGCCGAACAGTCCGGACACGGCCTCACGCAACGCGCCGCGAAATAGCGGATGATCGTCGGCAATCAGGAGATGATGCAATTGCGCTTCGGTCAATGTGGCGTTCCGGTCGTGCGCAGCATTTTAGGACCGATCGGCGTGGATGGTCCACTGGCCGGCCTGTGGCGGCAGGCCGCGGCGCGTCCACAGCCAAAACAGCCGCGAACCGGGCAAATCGGCGCTTTTGCGCCAATCGATTGTTCGCCTTTCATTGATAGTCTGTTCGCCGGTTCGCCGATTAAGAACAGCCTGCCCGAGCCCATCTCCTCACCAGCAGCAGTAACGTCGTTAGGTCGTTATCGGCTGCGTAACGAGGAGATTATCCATGATCAATACATCAAAGCTTGCCCTCATTGCCGTGCTGGCGGCGATGAGCGTCGCATCGCCCGCATTCGCCCAGTCGTTCAACAAAGGCGACGGCACCGGCAACGAATTGACGTTCGCCTATGGGCCGAACGGCACCAAGCCGGCTTGGACCGTTGCGCCGCAGAACGAGCAAGTTGCCGTCCGGCAGAGCAACGCCGGCAAGGTCGCCGTTCGCCAGACCGGCCACGACAGATTCGCCGTGACCGGCACGACCGGCCTCTATGACTACGCCGCGGTTCCCTTCACATCCGGATCGGATGCCGCAAACAGCCCGGGACTGACGGGCGGCGGCAGCACCGGCTACAACGAGATGCTTCTGCGCGACTGAGGCATCGCCGAAAACGGGGGTGAGCCTTTGCTCGCTCCCGTTTCCTCTTTAATTGCTCGAAGCTGACGGATGTCCCGTCCCGTTAGTCACCGTGCGCAGATCGGGCGGCATGGGTGTGGACCTGGTGCCGTCGTGGCCGTTTTGTTTGATCGGGGGCAAGTGCGCGAAACGCGCCGCGAGAAAGTCGATGAATGTCCTGGTTTTCGCCGACAGATAGTGGCTGTGCGGATAGACGGCATAGACCGGTGTTTCCTGCGTCTTGTATCCGGGCAGCAGGCGGATCAGCCGTCCGGCGCGGAGCTCGTCGGCGACGAGATAATCTGGGCCGAGGACGACGCCGGTATCCTTGAGCGCAAACGCCAGTAGCGCGTCGCCGCTGTTTGCCATCAAGCGGCCGGAAATGCGGACGACCTCTTCCTTGCCGGTTTTTTGATCGGTAAAGGTCCACGCCCGCGGCGCCGCGTAGGTGTAGATCAGGCAACTATGCTCGACGAGATCGCGCGGCTTTTGCGGCGTGCCGTTTGCCGCCAGATAACCCGGCGAGGCGCACAGGATCATTTCGACCGCATATAATTTTTTGGCGATCAGGCTTGAATCCGAGAGCTGGCCGAGACGGATCGCCAGATCGATGCGCTCTTCGAGCAGATCGACGTAGTTGTCGTGCAGGCTCAAGTCGATCGCGACGTCGGGATAAGCAACGAGGTAATCGGCAATCGCCGGCGCGAGCTGACGCGCGCCGAACGACACCGAGGTGGTCACCCTGAGCAGCCCGCGCGGTGCGGCTTGCAGATCGCCGGCGGCGCGCTCGGCGTCTTCCAATTCACCGAGGATGCGCAGGCAGCGCTCGTAGTAGTTCTGCCCGACCTCGGTGGCGCTGACGTGGCGCGTCGTCCGATTGAGCAGGCGCACGCCGAGCCGCTCCTCGAGCGTGCGAACATGTTTGCTCACCATGGCAGGTGACATATCGAAGTGCCGAGCGGCCGCTGCGAAGCTGGCAGACTCGACGACTTTGGCGAATACCGCCATTCCGACGAAGCGATCCAAGTGCGAACCTCTCGAGGCCAATCCCGGCCTGACGTCAGTCCCCTTGGTCCTCCCATTCGGACGCGCGCTTTTTCGACCCCGCGCGGCCTTTTCGGAGTTATTGGTTCGGAACCTGAACGACTATGCTGCCGCTCTCATTGCAGCGTTGCGCGGATTGCATGATGTGATAGCGATCACAGCTGACTATTCGCCGCAACAGCCGAGAAATTGCAGCACCACCTCGCGGCGGTGCGGCCGCGCGCGGTGTTCGGCCACATAAATGCCTTGCCAGGTGCCGAGCTCCATTTTGCCGCCGCCGACCGGCACGTGCAGCGACACGCCGTTGACCATGGCCTTGACGTGGGCCGGCATGTCGTCGGGGCCTTCGACGTCGTGCACCCAGCCGGCGTCGGCCGGCGCGATGCGCTCGAGCGCGGTGACGAGGTCGGTCTGCACGTCCGGGTCGGCGTTTTCCTGGATGACCAGCGAGGCCGATGTGTGCCGCAGATAAAGTAGCACCACGCCGTCGCGCGCCTTGATCTTTTCCAGAAAGCGCGCGACCTCGCGCGTGATCTCGAAAAAACCCTCGCCGGCTGTTTGTACCGTAAGCGTCGTCCGCGCGATCGTCTCCACGCGGGCGTTATGGATGGCGGAAAGTTCGCTCAAGGCCGCGCCGTCAGCTCTTGTTCAGCATCTGCTTTTGCGCCCGGTTGACGACATCGACGAAGCGATTCCACAGCCGGCCGACATAGGCCACGGCGCGATCGATATCCGCGTCGTCGGGCAGGCGGATCGTGATGTCGTTGTCGTGGGTGCCGGAGCGTTCCGGCAGCGCGCCGGACGGCAGCGGCAGGCCGTGCGACAGCAGGGCCTGCTTGAGGGCTGCATTTTCGCCGCGCAGCCGCGCGATCTCGCTCTCGAAGGCGGCGCGATCTTCCGGCGCCGCCAGACACGCCCAACCCACGGTGCGCTGGTTGCAAAGCGCGACTTCGCCGGTCTGCGTGTCGAGCCGGACAAAACCGTCGGTCACTTTGTTGAGCGTATAGCGTCCGCCATTGGTGTCGGGCGTCGCGTCATCGGCAAAAACCGGCGTGCTCAGGCAGACGGCGGCGATGGCGAGGGCAAAAGCCTTGCTGAACATGTTCATCTCCTGACTGGGAGCGGTTTTCGACAGAGTAGCGGCGAACGTCGCCGATGCGTAGTCAATATGGGCGGACAATGGCAGCGCCAAAAGGCGTGCGCCGTGACGGGGTTTGTAGCTTCGCAACGCACAATCCGGCCCCTTCCAGGCGCTGGAAAACCGCTGATATCTGTTATGAATTCAATATGTTATGACAAGTTTTGCGTTTCTTGACTTGGCTTTACCCTCTCAGTATGGTCCGCCCGGCTTCAGGGGGCGGGCGTCGAGCGATTGCCGCAATCCGCGAGTGTCGAGGTCATGAGCGACGCGCGCGACAACGGCAGCAAGGCGCACACCGATGAGGCCGCTCTCTCCGCGAGACTCCAGCGGCTCGGCGAAGGTCTTGCACGCAAGCGTGCCGACGACCCTGCCAATGACGCTTCTGAAAATCGCGCGGCGACCGCATCGGGCTACGCCCTGGGCTTTAGGCTCTCGAGCGAACTCGTTGCCGGCGTGTTGGTCGGTGCCGGCCTCGGCTGGCTCATCGATCGCTGGCTCGGTGTGGCGCCGTGGGGGCTCATTGTATTCCTGTTGCTCGGCTTTGCCGCCGGCGTGCTCAATGTGATGCGTTCGGCGGGCGTCGTGGCAAGCCCCGGTTTGGATAAAGGTCTGCGCAAGGACTAGGACGAGGCGATCGGCGCTTTAAGCGCGACAGTGACGAGAACATGCAAGTCGATCCGATCCATCAGTTTCAGATCCACGACATGGTGCCGCTGATCAACTTGGGCGGTCGTCAGATCGCGTTTACCAATTCGGCGCTGTTCATGATGATCATCGTGTTGGGCGTTTCGGCGCTGATGATCGGCGCCAGCGCGCCGCGCGCGGTGGTTCCCGGCCGGCTGCAGTCGATCGCCGAGCTGTCCTACGAATTCGTCGCCAACACGGTGCGCAGCTCAGCCGGCACCGAAGGGATGAAATTCTTCCCGTTTGTGTTCACGCTGTTCATGTTCGTGCTGTTCGCCAACCTGATCGGGCTCATTCCTTATTCCTTCACGGTGACGAGCCAGATCATCATCACCGCGGCCTTGGCGCTCACCGTGTTCCTGGTCGTCGTCGGCTACGGCTTCTGGCGCAACGGTCTGCATTTTCTCAATCTGTTCGTGCCGAAGGGCGTGCCGAAGGCGATCCTGCCGGCGATCGTGATTATCGAAGTGCTGTCGTTCGTGTCGCGCCCGGTCTCGCACAGCGTTCGTCTGTTCGCCAACATGCTGGCCGGCCACATCACGCTGCAAGTCTTTGCCGGCTTCATCATCATGCTCGCCGGCGCCGGAATCCTCGGCTGGTTCGGCGCGGTGCTGCCGTTCGCCATGGTGGTGGCGTTGACCGCGCTCGAGCTTCTGGTGGCCTTCCTGCAGGCCTACGTCTTCGCCATCCTCACCTGCATCTATCTCAACGATGCGATACACCCGGGCCACTGACGGCTCGTTATTACAACCTCGAAAAGGAGCTTTCACATGGATCCGACAGCCGCAAAATACATCGGTGCCGGCATTGCCTGTATCGGCATGGGCGGCGCCGGCGTCGGCGTGGGCATCATCTTCGGCAACTATCTGGCCGCCGCGCTGCGCAATCCTTCCGCCGCCCAGGGCCAGTTCGGCAACCTGATCTTCGGCTTCGCCATCACCGAGGCGCTCGGCATCTTCTCGCTGCTGATCGCGCTGTTGCTGCTGTTCGGGCTGTAAAAAACCGCCGTCATGGCCGAGCCTATCGCCCATAGCCAGGCGCCCGCCGGGCACCCCGCGTTTCCGCCGTTCCAGGCCGAGCACTTTCCGTCGCAGCTGGCCTGGCTGGCGGTGAGCTTCGTGCTGCTTTACGCGCTGATGGCCAAGGTGGCGTTGCCGCGCATCGCCGCGATCTTCGCCGAGCGCAGCAAACGTATCGGCGACGATCTCAAAGCGGCGCAAGGTTTCAAGGAGCAATCCGACGCCGCCCACGCCGCTTACGAGAAAGCGCTCGCCGACGCGCGCGCACGCGCCCAGGCGATCGCCGCCGAAACCCGCGAGCAGCAGGCGGCCGCGGCCGAGGCGACCAACAAGCGGCTTGAAGCGCAGCTCCACGAGCGGCTGGCGGCGGCGGAGCAATCGATCGCCGCGACCCGCACCGCCGCCATGGGCCATGTCGGCGCCATCGCGGCGGACACCGCGTCCGCCATCGTCGAGCGCCTGATCGGACAGGCGCCCGCCGAACACGAGGTCGCCGCTGCCTTGGGCGACGCGCTGAAGCAATGATTTTAGATGAGAGCATGATCTTTTCGGAAAACCGGTTCCCACTTTTCCGGATCATGCTCTGAGGAATTTATCGATGCTCGACGCCTTGCAAGAAACCGAGAACTGGGTCGCCCTGGCCTTCCTGCTGTTTCTCGGGCTGCTGGCCTATCTCGGCGTGCACCGCAAGCTGACGGACACGCTCGATCAGCGCCAGGCCCGCATCAAGGGCGAGCTCGACGAGGCGCGCCGGCTCCGCGAGGAAGCCCAGGCGCTGCTGGCCGAATTCGAGCGTAAGGGGCGCGAGGCTGAAGGCGAGGCCGCGGCCATCATCGCCGGCGCCAAGGCCGAGGCCGAACGTCTGGCCGCCGAGGCCAAGACGCGAATGGAAGATTTCGTCGCGCGCCGCACCAAGATGGCCGAGGCCAAGATCACTCAGGCCGAAGCGCAGGCGTTGGCCGACGTCCGCTCCGCCGCCGCCGATGCCGCCGTTGCGGCGGCCGAAAAAATCCTCGCCGCCGCGGCCAAGGGCAAGGTCGCCGAAGATCTGCTGGCGCAGGGCATCGAGGACGTCAGAAAAAAATTCAACTGAGTCGTTGGTCGCCGCAACCCCCGCGGGTGCGTAGTGTCCAAATTCGGTTCCGATTTCTGTGCATAAATTGCGCCGCGCGCGACGACGGTCTTTGCATACCGCGGCCGTTCGCTATCGTCACGACCGTTAATTTGAAAAGCGGGACGGCGGCCAACCAGCGTGGCCGACGCATCGGAGGGACCCATGGTCATCTTCGATTGCAATGGCGTACTTGTAGACAGCGAACCGATTGTGAGCGCGGTCCTCGCCGAGTCCCTGTCCCGCGCTGGATTTCCGGTAAGCGCGGATACGTTGGCACGCCGCTATCACGGCCGTCGCGCGGCCGATGTGTTTGCGTCGCTCGAAGCGACCATCGAAACGGCCACCGGCAAAAAGCTGCCGCCGAATTTCGCGTCCGCAGTCGCGGTCGAAACCCTGCGCCGTTTCCGCACCGAGCTGCGCGCGCTGCCTCACGTCGCCCACGCCCTGACCTGGGTGCGCGGCCCCAAAGCGGTCGCTTCGTCGTCGCCCCATGACCGGCTGCGAGCCGGTCTCGAGGCCGCTGGCCTGCTGCGCTTCTTCGAACAGCGATTGTTCTCGGCGAGCGACGTGCCCAACGGCAAGCCGGCGCCCGATCTGTTCCGCTTCGCCGCGGCGCGGCTGCAGGTCGATCCGGCGTCCTGCATCGTGATCGAGGATTCGGTGCCCGGCGTCGCTGCCGCGGTCGCGGCCGGAATGACGGCGATCGGCTTTGTCGGCGGCAATGAAATGCCGGGCCGGCTCGCCCATAACCTGGTCAATGCCGGCGCCCGCACCGTGATCGCAGACATGCGGGTGCTCAAAGCCACCATCACCGACATTCGCGGCTGGTGAATCTGACGGCGAACAAAAGCCGTCATCCCGTCTTGGCGGGCTTGGCCTTTGGCTTCGGCTTGGGTGCCGCCTTCGGATGATCCTGCGCCGCGGCGGCGATCGGATCGAAGCCGATATAGACGACGTAATTGTCCAAATTGGCCGGCATCGGGAAGGTCACGCCTTCCTCGATATGGGTGAAGGTCGGATTTTCGGTCGCCGACGGCACGGTCACCGGAATGCGAATGAGCTGGGTGACGATCGGCTTGGTGTGAGCGGTGGTTTCCTCGACCACGGCGATGCGCAATGGCACGTCGACTTGTCCGGGGCCGCCGGCCGGTCCGATGATGATGCGGCCTTCGACGCCGATCTTCATCACGACATTGCCGCCGACCAGAGCGCACTCGCGTGCGGCGCGCACGAACGTGCCCTGATATCTTACCGCCATCGCCCCGTTGTTGGTGCTGCCGCTATCGCTGGCGCTGCTGCTGGTGGCACCGATGGTCAACGTGGAAGCGCCCGAACGGATGTTGATCAGCGGGCAATCGATCTCCTGCGTTGTTCCGGTGACCGACTGCTGGGACGTTGCCGTCGAGCGGGAGAAGAAGCCCGAGATCTTGTCCGAAAAGGACGGCGAGCTCGACGCCGGCGGCGGTGCCGAAGTGCCGGTCGCGGGCGCGGACGAGGAGCCGAGGAGACTGGTCCCCGAGCAACCCGACGCCAGCAGCGCCACGAGCAGCAACGTCGCGGTCGACGCGCAACGGCTCCGCCGCATCACGCTCGGCACCACGAAACCTGGCATTATGAAAGGAGTGTTCCGCCGCATTCCCCAACTCATCGCGTCGCCCGCGATGCCCCAAAACCTTATACCAAAAGAACCGTGGCCATCCCAAGGCGCCATTTGCTTGCCGCAGGGGAGGCAAGGAGGGTTTGGTTAAGACCAAGGAGGTTGGTTAAGACCCTTGGCCGTCCTTCAGCCGCGCATACAGCAGATGATCCTGCCAGATGCCGTTGATGCACAGATATTCGCGCGCATAGCCCTCGCGCACGAATCCGGTGTTTTCCAGAAGCCGGGTCGAGCCGGCATTGGTCGGGATGCAGGCGGCCTCGATGCGGTGCAGCCGCAAGGTGCCGAAGGCGAACGGAATGACGGCGCGCACCGCCGCCGTCATGTAGCCGTGGCGCGCATGGGGCAGGCCCATCCAATAGCCGAGGCTGCCGGCCTGGGCGACGCCGCGCCGGATATTGGCCAGCGTCAAGCCGCCGACCAGCGCGTCGTCCGACCGGCGGAGGATGAGGAAGGCGTAGCCCTGATCGGTGCGCAGGTCCTCGCCATAGCGGCGGATGCGGCGCCGGAAGGCGCTGCGGGTGAGATCGTCGGCCGGCCAGGTCGGCTCCCACGGCGTGAGGAAATCGCGGCTGGTTTCGCGCAGCGCCGCCCACTCGGCGAAGTCGGTCATTTGCGGCGGACGCAGCATGACGCCGTCGCCGGCGATCGACGGCGGCGGCTCGCTGAAATTGATGGTGCGGAAGAACGCCATTTCGGCTGAAGCGATCGTGCGTCGTCACGCGGCCCGGCGCGTTAAAGTCTCGGCGATTGCGGCTGCGCTTTCAAGGCCGGCGCCCAGGCCGAGCACGGAGGTCGCCATCTTGCCGCGGGCGATCAGTGCGCGTCCGGCGGCGCGCGCCGTCTCGACCGTGACCGCGTCGACCTTTTCAACCAGTTCTGCCACCGCCAGCGGCCGGCCATAGGTGATCATCTGGCGCGCCAGTTGATTGATGCGGGCGCCGGAGCTTTCCAGCGCCATCAACAGGCTGGCCTTCATCTGCGCCTTGGCGCGGGCGATTTCAGGCTCGGAGATGGTATCGGCCGCGCCCGCGATCTCGCCGACGATGACGCGCATCAGCTCCGCGGTGTCGGCGGCGTCGGTGCCGGCGTAGAGAGCGAATATGCCGATGTCGGAATACGGCATGTGGAAGGAGGAGATCGTGTAACACAGACCGCGCCGCTCGCGCGCCTCCTGGAACAGCCGCGACGACATTCCGCCGCCGAGAATGCTGGTGAACGCCTCGAGACTGTAAATCGTGGGATCGGTCACCGCGATGCCGGGAAGGGCCATGGCGATATGGACCTGCTCGAGCTCGCGCTTCTCCACATGGCTGCCGCCGCCGAACCGCGCCGGCTCAGGCAGCGGGCTCGCCGGGCCGGCGAAGCTGGCAAAGCGCCGCTCCACGTCGGCCACCACCGCCGCATGATCGACGGCGCCGGCCGCGGCCACGACCATGTCGGGCGCGCGATAGTTCCTGGCGAGATAGTCGCGCAGTATCCGGCCGTCGAGCGACCGCACTGTCGAGGCGGTGCCGAGAATCGAGCGGCCAAGCGACTGGTCGGGGAACGCGAGGGCGTTCAAATGCTCGAACACCAGATCGTCGGGCGTGTCGGCGACGGCACCGATCTCCTGGACGATGACGCTCTGCTCGCGAATGAGTTCTTCGTGCTCGAAAGTAGGTTCGGAGAGGATGTCGGCGAGGACGTCGAGCGCCAGCGGCACGTCGGCCTTGAGCATGCGGGCGTGATAGATCGTGCTCTCGGCGCCGGTCGCGGCGTTGAGATCGCCACCCACGGCCTCGATCTCTTCGGCGATCTGGCGCGCGCTGCGCCGCTTCGTGCCCTTGAACGCCATGTGTTCGAGGAAATGCGAAATGCCGTGCTCGTCGCGGCGCTCGTCGCGGCTGCCGGAGGCGACCCAGACGCCGAGCGAGGCGGTCTCGAGATGCGGCATCGTATCGGTCACCACGTTGATGCCGGATTTCAAGGTCGTGACCTCGACACTCATGCTGCCGCTCCTTCCTGCGCGGCCCGGCTCGTCTTGAGGACGAAACGCTCGACCGCGGACTGATCCACCGGCAGCGCGGTGACGCGCTCCGGCCGTTTATCGAGATCTGAAAGCCATTCCGGCAGTTGCGGCCGCACGCCGCAGGCCGCCTCGACCGCATCGGGAAATTTCGCCGCATGCGCGGTCGACAGCACCACCATCGGCACCGCCGGATCGCGCGGCTCTTTCTCGGCCACCGCAATGCCGACCGCGGTATGCGGATCGACGAAATTGCCGGTCTCGCGCTTGACCGTGCGGATGGTGGCGGCGACTTCGTCCTCTTCGGCGCGGCCGGCGGCGAAGTGCGCACGGATTTGCGACAGCGCATGCGCCGACAGCGCAAAGCGCCGCGATTGCGACAGCGATCCCATCAGCGCCCGTATCGCCGAGCCGTCGCGGTCATAGGCGTCGAACAACAGCCGCTCGAAATTGGACGAGACCTGGATGTCCATGGACGGCGAGCTCGTCGCTACGACGTCGCGCAGTTCATAGGTTCCGGTCGTGAGCGTCCGCGCCAGGATGTCGTTGACATTGGTGGCGATCACCAGCCGGTCGATCGGCAGGCCTAAGCGCAGCGCCACATAGCCGGCATAGATGTCGCCGAAATTGCCGGTCGGTACGGTGAAGGCGATTTTCCGGTGCGGCGCGCCGAGCGCCACCGCGGCGGTGAAGTAATAGACGGTCTGCGCCACGATGCGCGCCCAGTTGATGGAATTGACGCCCGAAAGCCGCACCCTGTCGGCAAAGGCGTGATGGTTGAACAGGGCTTTCACGATCGCCTGGCAGTCGTCGAACGTGCCGTCGATGGCGACCGCGTTGATGTTGTCGGCGTCCGCCGTCGTCATCATGCGCCGCTGCACGTCGGAAATGCGGCCTTGCGGAAACAGCACGACGAGATCGACCTGGCTGCGGCCGCGGAACGCCTCGACCGCGGCGCCGCCGGTATCGCCTGAGGTCGCGACCACGATGGTGCGGCGCTCGCCGCGCGCGGCCAGCACCCGGTCCATCAGCCGCGCCAACAGCTGCATCGCCAGATCCTTGAACGCCAGCGTCGGGCCGTGAAACAGTTCGAGCGCGAATGTATTGACGCCGAGCTGGGTCAGCGGCGCCACGGCGGGATGGCGAAACGTGCCGTAAGCCTCGCGCACCATGCGGGCGAGGTCGGCCTCGCCGATCGAATCGCCGACAAAGCGCCGGATGATATCGACCGCGACCTCGGCATAGGGGCGGCCGGCGAAAGCGGCGATCTCCGCCGCCTCGAGCCGCGGCCAGGATTGCGGCACGTAAAGGCCGCCGTCGCGGGCCAGACCCGCGAGCATGACTTCGGCAAAGCCGAGCGGCGGGGCCTCGCCCCTGGTCGAGACGTGTTGCATTAACCTATTGATTCTGCGCGCTGTTCTGGCCGAGAGGCGATATGCCGCCGGGACCGGATACCGGGCACAGTAATAGCAAAGCCGTTCCCTTCACAAGGAACGCGACGGGGTGCCTTTTTCGCCAGTTTTGCGGTTCCGGGAGCCGAATGCCCAGACCGCGAACACCCCGACCAGCGCGGCCGCGAGCCCGTACCAGGTGATGGCATATTGCAGGTGGTTGTCCGGCAGATTGACCACGATCTTGCCGGGGCTCGGCAGGCCGCCCGGCGGCACCGGCGCCTCCATTTCGACGAAGAACGGCGCCACGACGCCGAGCTCCTTGGCGGCGGCGATGGCGTGGGGGTCGCGGTTGAACCAGAGGTTATGCGCGGCGTCGTCTTGCGGCGTGAACCAGTGCCGTGTGTCGGGCCAGCGTAGCGCGCCGATGATCTCGACCGGCCCCGAAACCTGTCCGGCGGACCGTGACTTCGGCTCCTTGCGGTCTTCCGGCACAAAACCGCGGTTGACTATGACGAGGCTGCCGTCCGTAAGACGCGCCGGCGTGAACACCCAATAGCCCGGACCCGAGACATCGGGGCGGAAGGCGGACGCCGCGCCATAGACCAGCGCTTCGGCGGCATGATCGAATTGGGCGGTGAATTTGACGCGGCGGTATTCGTCGCTTGCCGGATCGAAGTTTTGCCACATCGCCGGCAGTGCTATCGGTGCAGCCGCGAGCCGTTCGGTTAGCGCGGCGATCAACGCTTCCTTCCAGGCCTTGCGCTCGACCTGCCAGGTGCCCAGCCCGATCAGGACGATAAACACAAGCAGGGCGGGGAGCAGCAATCCGAGCCACGACCGCCGCGGCGCGCCCACTGCTCGCCGCCCGCGTTATTATCCAGCCGCGGCGCCGCCGCCCCACACATAAATGCAGGCGAACAGGAACAGCCACACCACGTCGACGAAGTGCCAGTACCAGGCGCAGAACTCGAAGCCGAGGTGCTGGGTCGGCGTGAACTGGCCGACCATGGCACGGAACAGGCAGACGATCAGGAAGGTCGAGCCGATGATGACATGCGCGCCATGGAAGCCGGTCGCCATGAAGAACGCGGCGCCGTACATGTTGCCCGAAAAGTGAAACGCAGCGTGGGCGTATTCCCAAGCCTGCACGCAGGTGAACGTCAGGCCGAGCGCGATGGTGAGCGCGAGACCCCAGATCAAGCCCTTGCGGTTGTTCTCGAGCAGCGCGTGATGCGCCCAGGTCACCGTGGTGCCCGACGTCAGCAGGATCAGCGTGTTGAGCAGCGGGAAGTGCCAGGGATCGAAGGTCTCGATGCCCTTGGGCGGCCATACCCCGCCGGTGAACGCGATCCGCGCGACGTCCTCGAACTGGTTCGGAAACAGCGCGGTGTTGAAATAGGCCCAGAACCAGGCGACGAAGAACATCACTTCCGACGCGATGAACAGGATCATGCCGTAGCGGTGCGAGATCTGCACCACGCGGGTGTGATCTTTCTCGACCTCGGCTTCGTGGATCACGTCGCGCCACCAGCCGATCATGGTGTAGGCGATGCCGATGACGCCGAAGCCGAAGATCAGCGGCGCATAGGGCACCGTATGGTGCATCCACAGAATGGCGCCGACGGCGGTGAACAAAGCCGAGGTGGCGCCGATCGCCGGCCACGGACTGGGATTGACCAGGTGGTAGTCGTGGTGCGGTTTGGCGTGGGCAGCATCGGCCATCGTCTTCATCTCCACTTTGGCGCGACCGTAGAGGTTGGGCGCGCCGCTGTCATCGCTGTCATCGGATGCGGCCGAACTGGCCGCACCTTATCCGCCTCCGTTTGCGGCGGAGGGCTGCGGGGCGCTCACCGCGACCGGCTGTTCCGGCTCCTTCACCGGATAGAAGGTATAGGAGAGCGTGATCATTCGGGTGCCGTCCTGCTCGGAATCCTTGCCGAGCTTGGGATCGACATAGAACACCACCGCCATGTCGCGCTTCTCGCCCGGCTTGAGCGTCTGTTCGGTAAAGCAGAAGCAATTGATCTTCTCGAAATAGATGCCGGTCGTCGGCGGATTGACGTTGTAGGCGGCCTGGCCTGAGGTCACGCGCGCGGCTTCATTGGTGACCTTATAGTAGACGGTCACGACCTCGCCGAGCTTGACGTCGATGGTCCGGCGCTCCGGCTCGAACGCCCACGGCAGTCCGGCGGCGATGTTGGAATCGAAGTAAACCGTGATCGTGCGTTCGTTGGTCTGTGCCGGCGCGGCATGCGCGCGTTGCGTGGTGCCGCCGTAACCGGTGGTGCGGCAGAACCAGTTGTAGAACGGCACCGCGGCAAACGACGCGCCGACCATCAACGCCACCACGCCGCCGCAGGTAAAGGCGACCAGGAGGTCGCGCCGGCTCGCGGGTCTTGGGCGTCGTTGGTTGGTAGGTTGCTGCATGGCTATCTACATCGGCCGCGTCAGGACGCTGGAGCCGAGCTTCACCAGGGTCACCAGGAAAATCACCACGACGAACGCACCGAGCGCGAGCGCAATGGCGATCGACCGTGACCGTCGTGCGCGCAGCTGTTGCTCAGTCAACCTGATGCCGGTCTCCGGTTTCGGTTCCTTGTCCATGGCGTCACTCATGATCGTCATGCCGCGAAGTGGCTAACCGCTTGAGCGGCGAGCCCTCCCCACAACCGATCGGCCAGCAGCACGGCAAACAGCACGAACAGATAGAGGATCGAGAAGCCGAACATTTGCTTGCTGGCGGCGTGACCTTGCCGTTCGGCGCGCACGCGGAGCGCCAGCACGATCATGGCGGCGCCGGTCGCCAGCGCAGCGATGCCATAGAGCGGTCCGGCATAGCCGAGAAACCACGGCGCGACGCCAAGCGGCGCCAGGATCAGCGTATAGATCACGATCTGGCGCCGGGTTTCCGCTTCGCCCGCGACCACCGGCAGCATCGGAATGCCGGCGCGCGCATAGTCCTCGACGCGGTAGAGCGACAACGCCCAGAAATGCGGCGGCGTCCAGAAGAAGATGATGAGGAACAGCACGATCGGCTCGACGGCAACGCCGCCGGTCACCGCCGCCCAGCCGATGATCGGCGGCAACGCGCCCGCAGCACCGCCGATGACGATGTTCTGCGGCGTCGAGCGCTTCAGCCAGCGCGTGTAGACGAAGACGTAGAAGAGGTTCCCGGCGAGCGCGAGCACCGCCGTCAGCACGTTGACGAGGC
>DATHHM010000042.1:0-29279 GCA_035317145.1 Xanthobacteraceae bacterium
GTCGTAGCCGGTCGTTTCGAGGAAATGGCGGTTGGCGTGGAGCAGCGCATCGTGCCGGTAAACCAGCACGCCGATCGGCAGACGGTCGAGCAGCGATGGATCGATGCCGGCACTTGGCTGCGCCACGGCGGCGCCGCCCGCTTCCGCCGCAACAGGACTCTCGGCTTCATCCGCACGCAGCGGCGGCACCTCGGATGACGGCAGCGCGGCAGCAGCTTCGGCGACTTGGTCCGGCGGCTTCGGCGCTTCGGCCAGCGCGCCTTCGACACCGGGCTCGGCGGCAGCGGGCGCCTCGGGCGTGCCGCGCAAACGCGCGTTGAGTTCCTGCGCCAGTTCGCGGAACGCCCTGCGCTCCACCGGACTGAGCGTCGGTGCTTTCGGTTCCGCAGGCGGCGCCTGGCGAAACGGCACCACGTTGGCCGCAGCCGGCGCCATTGTCTGAGCTGCGCGCTCGGGCCGCAGTGCCGCTTCGGCCGCTGCAGGGCTTTGCGGCGGCGAAGGCGCGGTGTCATCAGTGTCTGGCGCCGGCATGAAGCCGATCGGGCGTTCGCGGCGCGCGCGCGCCAACTGGTTGATGCGGGCGATGTCGCGACAGACGCCAAAACCGCGATAGCCGCGGAAGCTGCGGTCGCGATCGAACACCGGCAGGCCCGACAGCTCGACCGGCAGCCGGTCGCTGGTTTCATCCACCGGCCAGGGAATGACGATGCCGCTCCAGGTCTCGTGGCTCGACACCGCCCGCGCGATCTGATTGTCCGGATCGAGTTTCAGCGCGGCGGCGATCTCGCTCCAGGTGCGGCCGAACGCCGCCGTGGTTTTCGGTCCGACCAGTTCGATGAATTCATCGGAGCCGACCACGAAGCGGCCGTCGGCATCCATCTGCCAGACGAACCGCAACGGGTGACGCCGTTCGACGATCGGCTCGGCGGGCGAAGCGGTTTGGAGCGGCGGCGCAGGCGGCGGCGCGGTCACCGCCGCATCAGCCATGGTGGACGGAGCAACGGCTTCGCTCGGCGTGATATCTGCTGTTTCGGCAGGCGCAGCTTGCGGCTGCGGCAAGCTGAGCACCAGCACGCGCGTCGCGCCATCGCCGAGACGTTGCAAATTGGATTCGAGGATGCCGAGCGCGGACAAGGAATTTGCTCCGCCAAGCTGGGCGCGCGCTGCAGTCGTGGCGTGAACGAGTGCACCGTCGGCTGCGAAGATGGCGAGCGGTTCGTCATCGCCGAACAGGCGGCGGACACGCTCGGCAAGCGACAGCGCCGGTCCCGCCGGCTCGGTCGCGGCAATCAGGACCGCGGCCTTGCCGTCGGCAAGAACGAGGCGCGAGCAGGCGCAGGTCAGCGCGCGGCCGAAGCCCAGCCCAAAACCGCGCAAGCGTTCGAGACGCGGCGGGCCGGCCGACGGTAGCGTGGCGGCGAGGCGGACGATTTGCGCGGCGGCCGGGTTATTGATGTCGAAGCGGCGCTGCACGCATTCGCGCGTATCGGCGGCGCCAAACAGCGCCGCGCCGGCCGCATTCGCCCACAGGATCCGCGAGGCATCGGCGCTCCACAGCCAAGCGGGCCATGGGCTCGTCGCCGGCGCCGCCAGTCGCGGATCACGCAATAGGGCGAGCTCTGACTCTACAAACGTCATGCGACGGAACTCGTTGCCTAAGGAATTCTTAATAGGGCCGGGGCGTTGCGGCGTCCATGGCGCCAAGCCGTCCGCCGCGGGCCTTGGCAGGATAACCTTAACCGCGGCGCCCAAGGGGTGTAGCTGCGCCATTTTGAGCCTTGCCTGTCCGAGGCGAAATTACGGTAGGATCAAGCCGCCGGCCCTTTTGCGGAGCACACCATGGCCAAGGATCCCTTCGAGCAATTTGCAATCCCGAACGAGATGCGCAGCTTCGCCGAGCAGAGCGTGGCGCAGGCCCGCCAGGCCTTTGACGGTTTCCTCCAGGCGGCAAACCAGGCCATGGGGCAGTTCCAAGGGCAGGCCCAGGTGGCACGCAGCGGTGCCCAGGAGATCGCGCAGAAGTCGATGACCTATGCCGAGCAGAACGTGGCGGCGACCTTCGATTTCGCGCAAAAGCTCATGCGCGCCAAGGACGCAGCCGAGCTCATGGCGCTGCAATCGGAATATCTCTCCCGCCAGATGCAGACAATTTCGGCGCAGGTTCAGGATCTTGGCCAAAGTGCTGCCAAATTGGCGGTGGATGCTGCCAAACCTAAGACCTGATTGCGCCAGACCTGATTGCGCCACGTGAAGCTTTCGCCCTGAATTCGCCCTCCGGACGAAAATCCCAAAAGTTTCAATCCCTTAAATTATTTGTGCAATGCAATATATTCTGTTGCATTGCACCAAAAATGTTGCTATATAAAGTCCTGTAAGCCCCGGGCTTGGAAATGTTCAGCGTTCAGCCGCGGGATCAGCAGCGAGGCGGATTCCGGCTTCGCGCAGCAACAAGCGTTTAAGGACACTGATCATGGTCGAAGCCACCACAGCCCCCAAAGCCAAGACGAGCAAGCCCGTGACGGGCGCGTTCGAAATGCCGAAATTTGAAATGCCCAAGTTCGACATCCCGAAGGTCGAGATGCCGGCTGCCTTCCGCGAATTCGCCGAGCGCGGCGTCGCCCAGGCCAAGGACACCTACGAGAAGATGAAGGCCGCCGCCGAAGAGGCGACCGACGTGCTCGAAACCACCTATTCGACCGCCAGCAAGGGCGCGGCCGATTACGGCCTCAAGGTCATCGAGACCACGCGCGTGAACACCAACGCCGCATTCGATTTCTACGGCGAACTGATCACCGCGAAGTCGCTCTCCGAAGTGATCGAGCTGTCGAGCGCGCACGCGCGCAAGCAGTTCGAGGCGCTCACGGCGCAGAGCAAGGAACTCGGCGCGCTGGTCCAAAAGGTCGCCACCGAGACCGCCGAGCCGATCAAGAGCGGCATGAACAAGGCGTTCAGCAAGGTCGCTTAAGTCCGACGCCTGCGCCGCGTTCCAAAGCGTTACGGTTAAGGGAAAGCCCGGGTTCATGCCCGGGCTTTTGCTTTTATAGCCGCGCTCGCCGGCTTGACCTTCAGCCTTGCCAAAATAGAGCCTTGCCCATAGGTTCCGCACGCTTGCCGACCGCGAGCCCGTGCAGCTGTAGCTCAGTTGGTTAGAGCGCTTGACTGTGGATCAAGAGGCCGGTGGTTCGAGTCCACCCAGCTGTACCAGTCACAACCGACGAAACTTGCCGTTATCCTTCGGGCCTCTTGCGTGCGGCGGCTATTCGCCGCGGCGTGAAGGAAACAGCGGGTCCTGCGCGGCAACCAAATCGCCGCGCACAATCATCGCGCATCGCGCGGCGAGCTAAGCCGGCTTTTTCACCACCCGGCGTGCGGTTCCCGCAGCGCCGCGGTCATCGGGGTCGCATCGGAACGGACCGGGTCGCCACACGTTGGCAAAATAAGCGGGCCGCACCTCGGCCCTGCCCGGTTCCCTCAAACCCCCGACGTACAAGGACAATAACAATGGGCCTTTTCTCCAAAGACATCAAAAATATGAACGACCTGTTCGTGCACACCCTGCAGGACATCTATTACGCCGAGAACCAGATCGTGAAGGCGCTGCCCGACATGGTCGAAAAATCCACCGATCCGCAACTCAAGCAAGGTTTCCAGACCCATCTGCGCGAAACCGAAAATCACGTGAAACGGCTGGAGCAGGTTTTCAAGCTGATCGGCCAGAAGGCGCAGGGCGTCGATTGCCCGGCGATCGACGGCATCCTCGAAGAGGCCGACGACGTCGCCGGCGAAGTCGAGACGAAATCGGTGCTCGATGCGGCGTTGATCGCCGCCGCGCAGGCGGTCGAGCATTACGAGATGACGCGTTACGGCACGCTGATCTCGTGGGCGAAGGAACTCGGGCGCAACGATTGCGTCGCGCTGTTGCAGCAGACCCTGGACGAGGAAAAGGCCACCGACAAGAAACTGACCGCGATGGCCGAAAGTCAGGTCAACCGCAAGGCGGCGTGAAGCAAGCCGAATCGCGCGGCGATTTATAGGCGCAAGCCCGCCCAATGCGGGCTTGCGCCGAGGTTTCCGAATAAAGCTCCGGATGAAGCACGCCTCCACTGGGGCGCGCGACACTCAATTTCCGCTTTGGGTCATCGCGGCGTTATTTGAGGAATTGCGGGTACATTTTGTCTGAGGAACTGCCGACCCCTCGCGCGAGTTGTGCTCATAGGTACTGCGGCGAAGGAGCGCGCTATGGACCACAAAGTACAAGGTGTAACTGACAAGGCTAAAAGCACGGACAGAGATATCCGCGGGAAGCAGCCAAATTTTGATAAGCCGTTGGGTTCTTCGCACAACGATGAGGCCGACTTGCGAGACGTGGCGCAAGAGGCGGCAAAAAAGTCAAAATAGCCTGTTGCCAAAAAGCCTGTTGCCAAAAAAGAGCCGCCCGAACGGGGCGGTTCGAAGAGTTATTAGATGTCTGCGCCTTTTTGTCACGCCCGCGCAACGTTATCGAGTTTAACACGGGTGGTTTTTCTTCGGCTCGGCTATTGCCAAGAAAGTGGCAGTTCCTGCCTTTTAGATGACGTGAGTCAACAGCAAAGCGACCACTACAACGAGCGGAACGCCTAAAAGCCACAGAAGAACTGGCATGGTCGCCTCCATTTTTGGATCCATGTGGATCGTGGCATGACAACTCGCCACCTCAAACGTTTGTTCCCGATGCGCGCATGCACTCTGCAGCTCAGCAGCAGCCCGCGATTATTTTTCACAGTTTCCACCTCACAGTTTCCACGAGGTCTCGTTGCGAAAATGGCTTTCGAATAAGAGGAAAGCCGCGGCCGTCGCTCAGTCGCCCGACATTAGGTAGCATTCCTGGCTTTTTGACTTTTCCGGCGTGGCTGTTTTGGAACTAATCCGCCCACCTGCAGTTCAAAACCTATGGCAAAAGCGAGCAAAAACGGCAGAGCTGTTATTCCTGAGCCGTCTTTCGGCTTTTTTCTTCGGGCGATGGGCGCCATGCTTTTGCTCGTGGTCATCATGACGGCATACCTTTCGCTGCGCACATAAAAGCGATTAACAGCAACTGCCTCGTTCACACCGGAGTATCGAGGGTTTCAATGGCTGGTGCTCTGACAACCAAACCGCCGCCGCTTCGCAATCACATCGCGATGGACAAGGAATTAGAGGTGAAATACTGGACCAAGCACCTTGGCGTTACCCGAGACGTACTGCAACGAGCCGTCGATAAAGTCGGCAATTCTGCCGCCGCGGTTCGCAAGGAATTAGGGAAGACCGAAGACGGCCAAGGCCTCACTTAGACCAATAAGGCCTCAATTAGAGCTAATAAGGCTTGGCGACACTATTGATTTGCGAGCAACCCGGCCCCGATGGGCGGTAACAAAGACGCCCAGCGCGACTCGTCATAATGAGGTTCACCAGAAGCCAGCGCTCGTAGGGCGTGAGTTACAAGTGCGTTTGAAGAGAGACCCAGAGGAACTACTACGATGGCAAAACGGGCGAAGATGAAGCGTGATGCGGTTACTCCTTTTCGCGACAAATTATGGGACCTTTTCAGCAAACAAGCATCCGGTATGGACGGCGCCGATGTTGTCTTGGCTTTAAGGCAGGCTGGCGAAGAGATATGGGCCGTTGGTATCGACGACACCTATAGCAGCATGAAGCATCAGGATGACGAAGCGCTTGGCAACGCCTTTGACATTACCTGGCTGACGGTCGTGTGCATAAAGTTGAAAGAGATAAAAACGGGCAAAAAACCGCGAACGCGCGCCAAGGGACACCCTGGCAAGAAGGCGACCTGACTGTTGGCGACCTGACTGTTGGCGACCTGACTGTTAAGGGATGCGCAGTTCAGCGGGTCCGCCGTCTACCGCGTTTGTTCTGAAGATCCCAGGACGCCTTCGCCGGACTCATGCCTTGACACGGACGAGAGGCTCCGCACGCCCGATGCCGCGCCGCCTGGCATAGACGTGGGTGAATTCCGCGCCGAACAAAACGATTTGAGCGGAATAATAGACCCAGATCAAAAGCATGACGAGCGAGGTGGCCGCGCCATAGGTCGATTCCAGTGCCTGTTTCCCGACATAGAAGCCGATCAGGAATTTTCCGATTTCGAACAGCGCCGCGGTCAGTGCTGCGCCGAGCCAGACGTCGCGCCAATCGACCTGCGTGTCGGGCAGCCATTTGAACATCATCGCAAACAGAATGGTAACGAAGCCGAAGGAAACCGCCGATCCGGTGATTTGGAACGCCGCTTCCGGAAAATAAGGCGCGACGAATTTGCCGATTGCCGCAAGCACCGCCGTGAAGATCAGCGACACCAACAGCAAAAATCCGAGCGACAGCACGCCGGCGAGCGAGATGACGTAGGTGCGGATCAATTGCAAAAGGCCGCTGCTGTTGTTGGAAGTTTCGACGCCCCAGACTGTATTCAACGCCTCCTTGAGCTGGGCCACGACACCGACGGCGGCGAACAGCAGCGTGCCGATGCCGAAAATCGTCGCCAGCGCGCCTTGGTATGGACGATTCGCCGCCGCCAACAGCGTTTCCAGCGCTTGGGCTCCGGCATCGCCGAGCAAGCCTGCGACCTGGGCCGCGATCTCGCCGTGGACCGCATCGGGCCCAAAGACCAGGCCGGCGATGGCGGTGCTGATGACAAGCAAGGGCCCGAAAGAAAAGATCGAATAATAGGCCAGCGCGGCGCCCATCATCGAACATCTATGGTTGGACCAGCTTACGGCCGTTTCTTTGATCACGAACTGCCGTCTGAAATTGAGGACCGTCGTTGATCTGGTAATTGCGGGGAGGTCCTGGGGGTTCCATCGTGAGCTCCGCTGTTGGGAACTTTTGTCGATGCGGGAATTTAACTCCCCGACGAGGGCAAGGAGCCGAGCCGGTACCTTCCAGCTTAATTTGCCGTCCCTTCTGGAAACAAAGCCATCACAGAAGGCGTCGCAAACGGGTATCTGCTGCTGCTGCTGCTGCTGCTGCTGCTGCTGCTGCTGCTGCTGCTGCCGCTACCGGCGCGGCCACGAAGGAAAGTCGCTAAACGATGCCGCCGCGCGCGTTGAAGGTGCTTGCATTCAATTGCAGCTTGAAGAGCGCGAATGGGCGCGAGAAGTCATCCACCGACGTGTTGTTGAAGCAACTGCTCGACGCGCTCGAACAGCATGGCGCCAAGGGCGAGATCATCCGCGCCGTCGATCACAACATCAAGCCAGGGGTAACGTCGGACGAAGGCGAAGGCGATGCCTGGCCGATGCTGCGCAAGCGCGTGCTGGCCGCCGATATCCTGGTGATCGGCACGCCGATCTGGCTCGGCCAGCCTTCGAGTATCGCCAAGCGCGTCCTCGAGCGCATGGACGCCTTCCTCGACGAAACGGATGCCAAGGGCCGCATGCCTTCCTACGGCAAGGTCGCGCTTGCAGTCGTTGTCGGCAACGAGGACGGCGCCCATCATACTGCCGCCGAATTGTTTCAGGCACTCCTGGAAGTGGGCTTCACGATCCCGACCGGCGGCGCGACCTATTGGGTCGGCGAGGCCATGGGAAGCAAGGATTACAAGGACTTGTTCAGGACGCCAAAGGCGGTTGCCGAATGGACGCCGCTCCTGGCCTCGAACACCGCGCATCTGGCGCGGCTTCTCAAGCAGAAGAGATATCCGGGCGTCTGACACAGCAGGTAGAGGAAATCACATGGCCAAGAAGCGGAAGCGAAAATATTCGCGTAGTGCCGGCAGCGACGTCAAAAGCGAAATGCACCGCTATAAGCGCGGCACGGCCAAGAGCGGCAAAGGCGGTAAGGGCGGCAAGGTGAAAAGCCGCAAGCAGGCCATCGCCATCGGCCTCTCCAAGGCGCGCAAAAAAGGCAAGAAGGTTCCGAAAAAGAAATAGCCGCGACTTCAACGAGACGTACAAATGCCCGGCAAGCGCGTGCAATTGGACGACGAGAGTTGGACGGCGCTCGATTTGCTGGCGCGCGATCGCATGATGACGTTTCAGGAATTGGCCGATGAAGCCTTTGCCGACGTCCTGAAAAAACACGGCCGGCCCGTCGACCTGCGCGCGGCGTTGCGCAAAAGCGCGCGGGCCGCAGACGCTCCAGCCAAGGGTCGCGCAAAGGATCGCAGAGCGGCCAAGCCCTGACGATGGTGATGTTGGCGTAGCGGACGTCGCGCTCGAGCCGCGCGCGCATGTCGTCGAGCTTTAGCCGCGCGTTGAGCGGCGCCGTAGCGCAGCCGACACTGCCCGTTCCGACGACACCCAGTTTCATAAGGATGGATTCTTGGGCTTGCTCCATTGCCGTGCTCCTATAACAATATCACCCGCGTGGCCTTGGTTCCTGCTTTGCATGGAGGATAGACCGATGTCGGGCATCCATCACGTCACGGCGATTTCCGGCAAGGCCGCGCGCAATTGGGATTTTTATACGCGCGTCATCGGCCTGCGCTTCGTCAAGAAGACGGTGAACTTCGACGATCCGGGCACCTATCATCTCTATTATGGCGACCGGGTCGGCCATCCCGGCACCATCCTCACGTTCTTTCCGTGGGAGCATGCGGCGCCCGGGCGCGGCGGCGTCGGCCTGGCACAGCAGACGGCATTCCGCGTCCCCGCAAGCGCGATCGGCTATTGGACGCACCGGCTCGTCGAGAACGGCGTGACCCATGAAGCACCGGAGAAGCGCTTCGGCGAGACGGTGCTGTCGTTCACCGATCCTGACGGCATGAGTCTCGCGCTGGTCGGCGTGGCTGGGGCCGAAGCCGAGCCGGCATGGAGCGCCGGCACCATTCCCGCGGAGCACGCGGTGCGCGGTTTTCACGGCGTCACGCTGATGGTCGAAGACGCGGCGCGAACCGCCGCGGTTTTGACTGATGTCCTGGGATTCAAAGACGGCGGTCGCGACGGGCCGCTTGGGCGCTTCCGCGCCAGCGAAGCGGTCGGCGGCGTCATCGATATTCGCGAAGCGAAAGGCTTTTTGCCCGGGCGGCTCGGCCGCGGCTCGGTGCATCACATCGCGTTTCGCGCCGCGGACGACGCGAGCCAGGCGGCGATGGCGCAAAAGCTCGCCGCCGATCTCGGCTTGCGGCCGACCCATCAGCTTGACCGGCAGTATTTCCGCTCGGTTTATTTCCGCGAGCCGGGCGGCATTCTGTTCGAGATCGCAACCGATGTTCCGGGCTTCGCCGTCGACGAGCCGGTCGAAACGCTCGGCCACGATTTGAAGCTGCCGCCGTTTCTCGAGCCGCGGCGCAAGGAGATCGAAGCGGTGCTGCCCGAACTGCAAGCCCCTGAACGGACGGCCTGATGGCCTTGTCCTTTATTCATCGCTTTGAAAAAGGCGCCGAGCCCGAGGCGCGCCCGCTGCTGTTGCTGCACGGCACCGGCGGCGACGAGAACGATCTCATCCCGCTCGGCCGCATGATCGCGCCGGCAGCACCGCTACTGTCGCCGCGTGGAAAAGTCTTGGAAAACGGCATGCCGCGATTTTTCCGCCGCTTTGCCGAAGGCCGATTCGACGAGGACGACGTGCGTCAGCGCGTGGAGGAGCTCGCGAATTTCATCGAACAGGCGCGCACCCATTACGGCATCGCGCCGCCGATTGCGCTCGGCTATTCGAACGGCGCCAACATTGCCGCGGCGCTGTTGCTGCTGCGGCCGCCAACGCTGGCCGGCGCCATTTTGCTGCGGGCGACGCTGCCGCTGTCGCAAACGACGCCGGTCGACCTGACCGGCAAGCCTGTCCTGATCGATTCCGGCGCGCGAGATCCGATGATGACGCCGGAAGGCGCCGCGCGGCTGGCGGCGCGCTTGCAGGAATATGGTGCTAGTGTCGAGCACCGCACCTTGCCGAGCGGCCATGAGCTGTCGCAGGCGGACGTCACGATTGCGCAAGCCTGGTTGCGGTCGTACGTGCAGGCAGCGGAGAAATGAGCTTGCGTAGGTAACAGCTTTGGGGCGACTGACGGGGGAGGCATCCGATGAAAACGACGGCTTATGTTCTGAGCATTATCTGCGTCATCGTCGCGATCATGTATTTCGTGCTGCCGGGCGGCTCATTGCCGACATTCTTGCCGGGCTATGTCGCCGGCTCGACGCACATTCATAAGATGCACGGGTTTGCGGCCGCCACCGGAGCCATTGTGTTTTTGTTGATTGCCCTCTCCACGCGACGCGCTAGAGCATGATCCCGAAAAAGCCCGTCACCGGACTTGATCCGGTGATGGGACCCGGTTTCCCGCCTTCGCGAAGCCCGCTTCGGCGGGCGAAGGAAGGTCGGATAGGATCATGCTCAAACAAAAATCCATTTTCACTTCTGTGAAATCTTCTGCAGCACCGGCAGCCAGGTATCCTGCTCCTTCTGCACGAAGGCGAGGACCTGCTCGGGCGTCATGGCGCGCGAATAGCTGCCGATATTGCTCAGCCGCTGCTTGAAATCCGGATCGCTGACCACTTTGGCAAGATCGACGCTGATCTTGCTGACGATCGGCGCCGGCGTGCCGAGTGGCGCCACCAGCACTTGCCAGCCGCGCGCGGCAAATCCTGGAAGGGTCTCGGCCACGGTCGGCAGGTCGGGAAACTGCGGCAGGCGCTCAGGCGACGCCACCGCGATCAGCTTCACCTGCCCGGCTTTGACCGATCCGACGATGCCCGAATAACCCTCGATGATCATCGACACGCGGCCGCCGACAACATCGGCAAGCGCCGCCGCGGGACCGCCGTTATAGGGCACCGGCAGGAGACTGACATCGGCGCGATCCTGGAACACCAGGCCGGTCAGATGCGTGAGCCGGCCGACGCCGGTCACCGCAATCGAAATCTTGCCCGGGTCCTTTTTGGCCAGCGCGATCAATTCCGGCAGGGTCGAGACCCCGAGCGACGGCGTCACCGCGAAGAACATCGGATTTTCCGCGGTATAGCCGATCGGGATGAAATCGCGCGGCAGTTTCAGCGGCAGATTGGGCGCGACCGTCGGCAGCGAGGCGAAGGTCGACAGCGCCGGCATAAACAGCGTGTAGCCGTCCGGGATGGCATCGGTTGCGGTGCGCGCGGCGATGCTGCCGTTGGCACCCGGGTGATTGATCACGATGACCTGCTGGCCCCAGATTTTGCTCAAGCCCTCGGCGACAAAACGCGCGTCGACGTCCGGCGTGGCGCCGGGCGCCGCGTCGGCGATAATCGTCACCGTTTTTTCGGGATAATTGCCCGCCTGCGCTTGCGCGGCAGGAGCCGGCAAGGTCAGCAGGCCAAGACCGGCAAGGCCGAGCCCAATAATAGTCTTCATATCATCCTCCCTGGCCGCCAATCCTTCATGCAACGACGCCTGGTCTCAACGTTACTAAACGCCGCACACGCAAGGTCCGCGGCGCTGCTCGATTTTGCCGGATTCAAGAGCGAATAGGCCACGATTCAAGGTAAACCGGCTTCAGGACGGCTTTACCTTAACAAGTTATTGCGCCGTCGTGGCGATGCATCCTTAGCGATTCTCTCCTATCACTTTGAACGGGCCTCTTATTCCGTCCAGTGAACAGTGACACGCGCGACACCAGTACAGGCGTACGGGACTGCGGATGCGCCGGCGAAAGCCGAGGATGCGGCCGTGGCGCGTCTGGCTACGCTGTCGCGCGAATTCGCGCCCGATCTCGGCATCGCCATCCATGACAATCTGGAGGCGGTGGAAAGCGGGTGGCGCCGTTTCGAAGACATCGCCGACTGCACCGCATTCCAGAGCTTCGATTGGCTCGCCACCTGGTACCGGCACATCGGAAAGCCCGACGGCGTGCGGCCTGTCATCGTCGTCGGCTCCTATGCGGATGGCGAGACCGCGTTCATCCTGCCGCTGGCCATTGCGCGCAAGCGCGGCATCAGGCGGCTGTGCTGGTTCGGTCAGGAACAATGCGACTATAACGCGCCGCTGTTGGCGCGCGATTTCTCGCAGCGCGTTTCGCCCGAGCGCTTCCTCGCCGCCTGGCGCGCGTTGCGCGAACAGATGCGACGCGACCCACGGCTGCGCCACGATTGGATCGAGTTGGAGCAAATGCCGCAAATGGTCGGCACCCAGAACAATCCGTTCCTTTCGCTCGACGTCACCGCCAATGCCTCCGGCGCGCATCTGACGCAACTCGGCGACGACTGGGAGAAATTCTACTTCGCCAAGCGTTCGTCGGCGACGCGCCGGCGCGACCGCGCCAAGCGCCGGCACATGTCGGAATACGGCGAAATCCGCTTCGTCACCGCGACCACGATCGACGACGCGCGGCGCACGCTGGAGACCTTGATCGATCAAAAGCACCGCGCCTTCGCGCGCCGGGGCATTCGCGATATTTTTGCCCGGCCGGGATTGCGCGAATTCTTTCTCGACCTCGCCTCAAATCCGAAAATCCGGCACCGGTTCCATATCAGCCGCGTCGAAGTCGGCGACACCTGGGCGGCGGCGAATTTCGCTATCCTGTTCGGCGATTGCTATTATCACGTGCTGGCGAGCTACGAAGACGACGCCGCGGTGTCGCACTACGGACCCGGCGCGCTGCATCTGCGCGAGTTGCTCGCGCATGCGATCAAGCTTGGGCTACGGCGCTTCGACTTCACCATCGGCGACGAGCCGTACAAGGACGAATGGTCCGATACCAGCGTAAAACTTTACGATCACAGCGCGGCGGCGACCTGGCGCGGCTGGCCGGTGAGCGCCGCGTCGCTGGCGCGGCGCCGGCTCAAGCGCTTCGTCAAGCAAACGCCGTCGATCTGGAAACTGGTCTCGCGCCTGCGTGCCATGGTCGGTGCGCTCACGCATCCGAAGGCGTCACAGCAAACGTCGGCAACGAGCCGCGCCAAGGCGCAACCGCGCCAAGCGCTCGCCTGCGTCATGGGCGACATGGATTTGTTGCAGCCGATCGCAGCGGCCGGCATTCCCTGCGCCGTGGTGACACGGCCGGGCGTGCCCTCGCTCTACTCGCGCTTCGCGCGCGCGCGTTTGCCTTGGCATGACTTCTCGCAAAATACCGTTGCGCTCATCGATGCGCTTGAACACTTCGGCGGCACCCAGCGCGAACAGCCGGTGCTGTTTTATGAAGAGGACGCGCAGCTTCTGTTCATTTCGCGCCATCGCGAACGGCTGGCAAAATCGTTTCGCTTCGTCATCGCCGACGCAAGCCTGGTCGAAGATCTGCTCGACAAGGCGCGGTTCCAGGACTTGGCGCTGCGCCGCGGCTTGCCGGTGCCGCCAGCGCGTCAGTTTCATCCCGTCGCCGTCGAGCCCGATGATCTCGACCTTGCCTTTCCCGTCGTCATCAAGCCGCTGACCCGCTTGGAGCGCTGGAACGACGTTTTTGGATTGCGCAAGGCGCTTGAAGTGAAAGACGTCGACGCGTTGCGGGCGTTGTGGCCGCAATTGCTCGACGCCGGCGTCGATGTGCTGGCACAGCGCCTGATCCCCGGCGCCGAAGCGCAAATGGAAAGCTATCACTGTTACGTCGATCAGCGCGGCAGCATCGCCGGCGAGTTCACCGGCCGCAAGATTCGCACTTTTCCGGTCGCCTACGGCCACACCACAGCGCTCGAGATCACCGCCGCGGCGGACGTGCGACGGCAAGGCCGCGACATCGTCGAGCGGCTAGGGCTGACCGGCGTCGCCAAGCTCGATTTCAAGCGCGACCAAGCGGGCGCGTTGCATCTATTGGAGATCAATCCCCGCTTCACGCTGTGGCATCACCCGGCCGCCGTCGCCGGCGTCAACATCCCGGCGCTGGTCTACGCCGATTTGACCGGAACGCCGCGGCCGCCGACGACGCCCGTGAAAGCGGGCGTGCGCTGGTGTCGCGCCTGGAAGGATTTGCCGGCCGCGCGCGCGTCCGGCGTGCCGCTGACAACGTGGCTGCCCTGGATGGTCAGTTGCGAGGCGAAATCGGCGCTGTCGTGGAATGACCCGATGCCGGTCGTGCGCTCGACGCTGCATCGCCTGCTGCCGGGGAATGGCGCACAAAAGCCTGCGCAACTGGACGCCTGGAAATGGAGCGGCCTATGAGGCTCGCGCTCATTTCCGACGTTCACGCCAATCTCGAGGCGCTGGAAGCGACGTTTTACGATATTGCCGAACGATCGATCGACCGCATCGTCTGCCTTGGCGATATCGTCGGTTACAATAGCGACGCCGCGGCCTGCATCGCGCTGATCCGCGGCGCCGACTGCGTGTGTGTCGCCGGCAATCACGATCTCGCCGTCTGCGGCCGGATCACGACGCGCAAGTTCCCGAGCGCCGCTGCGCGTGCCGTCGCCTGGACGCGCGAGCAATTGAGCGACGACGATCTCGATTTTCTGGAAAACCTGCCGCTCAAGGCCAATGTCGGCAACCGCGTCATCGCCGTGCACGGCGCGCTGCATCCCGAGACCGGCTGCGAAAGCGTGCGGCTCGACAATGATAAGAACCGAAAGCAAAGCTTTGACGCGCTGATGACGCATCCGTCCGGCGCGCGCATCTGCGCCTTCGGACATACGCATCGCGCCGCAGTCTACGAGTTGCGAGGAAATCTCGTGGCGATGAGCGCGGAAGAGCACGTCCAGCTGTGCGACACCTCGTATTACCTGATCAATCCAGGCACGATCGGCGAGCCGCGGTCGGCCGAACGCCGCGCCACCTATATGATCCTCGATCTGGAGCGCCGCACCGTGACGACGCGCTACGTCGATTACCAGGCGTCGGCCGAGTTCGCCGCCACGCACAGGCCTGGGCTCGTTTCGCGTTTCAGCTTGTCAGGTTTTGGCCTGTCAGGCCTGGCGAGCCGATGGCGCGGCTGATCGTGTTTTCGCGTTAGCGTTCGATCCGATCGAGATTTTCCGTCATCCGCGCGACGATGCGCCGAAACGCGGCGAGATCACGCAGGGCGATCCCCTCCTCCGCTTCCGCCGTGATGGTTCGCGCCACTCCCAGCAATTCGCCGCGCAGCCGCTTTGCCTTCGCGGTGAGGAAGACCAGCACCTTGCGGCGGTCGTCATCGCCGCGCACGCGGCGGATCAGCCCGGATTTCTCCATGCTGCGCAGCGCGATCACCGTGGTCGGCTCCATCATGCCGACCCGCGCCGAGAGCTCGCGCTGAGACAATCCATCCGTAATCCACAACACGCGCAAAAAATACCATTGACCGCGCGTCACGCCGAAAGGCGCGATACGCCGCTCCAACAGTCGCTGAAACGCACGATGGGCGTCGCGCACCTGGTAGCCGGAGCTTAAGTGCGGCGGGAACTCGCTCAAGCGGCGCGGCGGCAGCTTGGCTTTTGATAACGCTCGCTGTGGCATCGGCGTTGACAGGTCGCGGTGCGTTTCGGATAATTACTTAGAAATCTATGCAATGGGAACGCCGACAATGCAACAGCCGCTACGCAAGGAACAACAACAAACGCCCCCGACGCCGAACCAGGCCTTCGATCTGCGCTCGACCTTGGAATGGCTGCGCGCCGCCGGCGAATTGATCGAGACCGACAAGGAGGTCGATCCCGACCTGCAGGTCACCGGCCTGCAGAAGCACATGGACGGCGGTTGCCCGATCCTGTTCAACAACGTCAAGGGTAAGCCGAACCACAGGGTCATCACCAATCTGTTTGGCGATATCTCGATTATCAACCGCATGTTCGGCTGGAAGGACGACGCCGAGCGCGTGAGGAAGCTCGCGCATGCGCTGTCGCATCCGCTCAAGCCCGTGGAGATCGCGCAGAGCGAAGCGCCGTGCCAGGAATTCGTCGTCGAGAAGCCCGACGACGTCAATAAATGGATGGTGCCGATCCGCCATACCACCTACGAGCCCGAGCTCACCGTCGGCTCCGGCATCCGCTGCGTCACCGGTGCGCAATTCGATGGCGGCTCCGACCTCGGCTACAACCGCATGAATTTCCGCTGGGGCAATGTCGGCACGTTCCAGATCTCGCCCGGCTCGCATATGTGGCAGGTGGTCAACAAATATTACAAGGAAGACCAGCCGGTGCCGATCACCATGTGCTTCGGCGTGCCGCCGGCTTGCACCTTGATGGCGGGCGCCGGTTTCGACTATGCGGTGCTGCCGATGGGCTGCGACGAGATCGGCATCGCCTCCGCCGTGCAGGGCGCGCCGATCCGCCTCGTCAAGGCGCGCACCGTCGACGCCATGGCGCTGGCGGATTGCGAGCTGGTGCTCGAAGGCTATGTCAATCCGCGCGACCGCCGCTTCGAGACCAAGGAGGCCGAGGATGCCGGCGTGCAGGGCCGCTATCACTTCCACCCCGAGTGGGCCGGCTACATGGGCAAGTCCTACAAAGCCCCGACCTTCCACGTCACCGGCATCACCATGCGCAAGCCTGAGTCGAAGCCGATCATCTTCTGCCTCGGCGTGCACATGCTCGACGACCACAATATCGACACCACCGTGCGCGAGGCGGCGATCTACGAATTGTGCAACCGGCTGCAGCCGGGCATCGTCCAGAACGTGGTGATCCCGTACTGCATGACCGATTGGGGCGGCTGCATCATCCAGGTGAAGAAGCGCCACCAGATCGACGAAGGCTGGCAGCGCAATTTCATGGCCGCCGCGCTGTCGTGCTCGCAAGGCATGCGGCTGGCCATTGCGGTCAGCGAAGACGTCGATCCTTATTCCATGGACGACATCATGTGGTGTCTGACCACGCGGGTGAACCCGCGCACCGATATTTTGAATCCAATCCCCGGCGGCCGCGGCCAGACCTTCATGCCAGCCGAACGCATGACCGCGGGCGACCGGCAATGGACCGCGTCGAACACCCAGTTCGAAGGCGGCATGGGCATCGATGCCACGGTTCCTTTTGGATATGAGAGCGACTTCCTGCGCCCGGTCTATCCGGTCGACAAGGTGAAGCCCGAGGACTGGTTCTCCAAAGAGGACATCGCCAACGCCAAGAAGCGCATGCACGGCTGGGTGAATTCGCTGGCGCGGACGGGGCGGTAGCTGTTCCTTCCGCCGCGCGCCGGGCTACGCGGCAGACGAAGGCGGGTCATCCGCGCGTCCTTGGTGAATAAGACGGCGTTCACGCGTCTGAAGACTTTTGCGTGGCAGCTCTGGCGGCGACGAAAGCGCTCGGCGTTCGTGTCTGGGCCACCGCAGCAGCAGGCGTCGGGCCATTAATGTTATAACGTCCAGTAAAAGAGGCAGCGAGGAGCGCGCCCGGCGCTAAGTCCCCGGGCCATTGCAATTTGTTTGCGTAATCCACCTTGGCGGAGGATTGACCGGACGGGACGAGCCAGGGCGCGAACCATAGCGGGAACACGAAATCCGATACGTACACGCCGTTGATCTGATAATTGTTCTCGTCGGGATAAACGGGGTCGCAAACTTCAAGGTCGTAGTAAGTTCCAGAGACTCCCGAGGCAGTGCTCGCATTCGTAAGGCCGGTGTCATTGGCCACCACAAAAGCCGCCCGGTTGCCATGTGGATTGACCAGCATTTCAAGCAGTTCGTGGCTGGCGACCGCCGTCCATTGTTGTCCCTCAGTGTTTGCAGATACGACAAACACCTTCGCGAAAGGACCGTCGGCATCGGCAGTGTGATACCCTGTATCTCGACCCTGGTTCGTCTTATCCAAAAGAAATAGCCGATAGCTCCCCGCCGGCGCCTGCTGACCGGCAGCCACAAACGAGAGCGTCGCATCGATATTCCAGGCCGGCGCCAAATCTCGGCTGACCTGCGTCTGCAGAGCTGAAATCAGGTTCTTCACCTCAGTATCAGTCACGGCCGTGCTTTGATTGAGCACGGCAACAGGAATTAGCGCCATGGTAATTGCCCTTTTGCACAGAGGTTTCGGGTTGACCGGATAACGGACGCGGCACTACCATATGCTGCAGATCGGAAAAATAAAAACGAAAGTAGTCCCGGCGATCGGGGTGAAATGAGGCGCACGATATTAGCGGGTGCTTTTGTCCTTGCGGCATTCCCGGCAAGGGCCTTGGATCCTGTTCCCGCAATCGCGTACGGAGGCAATCTTCAGGGACTTTGCGCTGCGGATCGCCAATCTGGCGAATATGGGATGTGCTGGTCGTTTATTGCCGCAGTTCTGGAAGTCTTGGAAAATAATTCGATCTACGGATACAAAGTCTGTATTCCGAAATTAACCGACGTCGATCAAGCGGTCAAACTCACTACAGAATGGATTAAAGGTCATCCCGATAGCGGCATAAAGGCGGCCTCATTGGTCACGACCGAAGCTCTAGCTGCCGCGTTTCCCTGCAACAAATTAGGACACTACCGGCAAGCGATATCGCTTGAGAGACAAAGGCAGGATAATATTGCCTATCCCGCCACGCTTGCGTGGCATAAAATGGCGGAGGAGAAAGCCATACGAAAATCGATCACAGGTGCGGTCGCTGCGAGCATTCTCTCGATCTGCGTCGACGCGGCGCTGGCGCAAACGGCGCCGGCGAAGAGTGCCGATACGTCCAAGGGCAAGGCCCTGGTCGATGACAAGGGCTTGACGCTCTACACGTTCGACCGTGACGCCACCGGCAAATCGAACTGCAACGGCGCCTGCGCCACCAACTGGCCGCCGCTGATGGCTGGCGCCGATGCCAAGGCATCGGGCGACTGGACCATCGTCACCCGCGACGACGGCGGCAAGCAATGGGCCTACAAGGGCAAGCCGCTCTATGAGTTTGCCAAGGATACCAAGCCGGGCGACGTGACCGGCGACGGCGTCAACAGCGTCTGGCACATCGCGGCGCCGTAAGCTCCGCCAGCCGGATGTCCGAAACATCCGATCGGCGCCTTTATTTCCCTCACGTCGCGCGTAACCGCGAGCCGATTCTCGAAGTGTTGCGCCGCGTGCTGCCACGCCAAGGCCTGGTGCTCGAAATCGCCAGCGGCGGCGGCGAGCATGCGGCTTACTTTGCGCAGAATCTTCCCGGCGTGCTCTGGCAGCCGACCGATGCCAATACCGAAATGTTCGAGAGCATCGCCGCACACCGCGCCGCCGCCGGCGTCGCCAACCTGCTTGCGCCGCTTCATCTTGACGTGACCTCAGAGCAGTGGCCGGTCGAAAGCGCCGATGCGCTGGTCTGCTGCAACATGATCCACATCGCGCCTTGGGCGGCGACCGAAGGTTTGATGGCCGGCGCCGGGCGAACGCTCGCGCACGGCGGTCTCATCTATCTCTATGGTCCCTACAAGATCGATGGCCAACACACCGCGCCCAGCAACCAGGATTTCGACACCCGCTTGCGCGGGCAAAACCCGCTATGGGGCGTACGCGATCTCACCGACGTATCGAGCTTGGCGAAACGCCATGGCTTCGAGCTCAGCGAAACCGTGCCGATGCCGGCCAACAATCTCAGCGTCATTTTTCGCCGCGCGTAAAAACGCTGCCGGCGTTACGCCGGCGTGCTCGACGGCCAATGTAGCGTATAAAACTCAACCGGCTCCATCCGGCCCTTGACCGGCGCTTGCCTCAAATCGCAGCCTGCGATGTCGAGGCCGCCGGCTTCGGCGGCGGGCCGCGACACGATCAGCACGCAATCGAATTCCTTGGTCAGGCTTTCCAGCCGCGCGCAGGTGTTTATCGTGTCGCCTATTGCCGTGATGATTTGCGAGCGCGGCGGCCCCATGGCGCCGACGATGGCTTCGCCGTAGTGAATGCCGATGCCGATCCGCAGCGGCTCTTTGAGATCGTTGCGCAGCCGGTAGTTCAACTGGTCGACCGCCGCCAGCATCTCGCGCGCGCCGCGCAGCGCATCGGCCGCGCCGCGCGTCGGATCGTCCTCGTAAAGCCCGTACAGCGCCATCAAGCCGTCGCCGGTAAATTGTGAGTAATGTCCGTTGGTCGCGACCAGCGCCTTGGTCATCTCGTGGAAAAACTGATTGAGGATGAACAGCACGTCGTAGGGCAGCTTGGCCTCGCCCAACGTGGTCGAGCCGCGCATGTCGACGAACACCACGGTGATCGGGCGCTCGCGGCCTTCGAGGCCGCCGCGCACGGAGCCGTCGATGGCGCCGGCGTCCGCGGCCAAAAGCGGCATCACGGCGATGTCGGCGGTCGGCCGAACCTGGCAAGCGAGCCGCATGCCGGGCGTGCCGCCGATGCGGTCGAGCGCGATCGCCTCCAGACCCGACGCGGCGGGCAGCCGATCGAGACCCTTGGTGACCAGGATCCGGCACGTGGTGCAGCGTGCCCGGCCCCCGCACACCGAGGCATGCGCAATGCCGTTTTCACGCAACGTCTCCAGCACCGTGGCGCCGGGCAGGATCGGCACGCTGCGTCCGCCCGCATGCGCCAGCATCGGCGGCCGGCGGCGGCGATGATACCAGCCGCGGATGCCGCGCGCGGCAAACGGCAACAGCACGAGCCCGGCATAAATGCCCCAGCCGGCGTATTCGATACGATGGACACCGACCACAGCCTCTTGGGTGACGTTGGCATCCTCGATCGAGTCGCGAACGTAATCCGGATCCTTCGCCTGGCGCAGCACCTCGTTGCCGGCCGAGACGTAGCCGGCCAACGCCAGCGCCGGCAGCAGCAGCGCGAACCCGAAAAACCAAACTCGCAGGCTCGGATACCAGGGCTTGGTGCGCAGCCAGAAGTGGATACCGATGCAGGCGTGGGTCCATACCGTGAGCACGCCCAGCACCTGCAGCACGCCGAGCCAGGGCGCGAACAGCCACTGCGTGAGCAGCACCGTGTTGTAGTAGCTGGTGACGTCGAAGGCGCTGGCGGCAACGCGCGTCGCCGAGACGTGCGGGATCAGAAGCGCGGGAATGCACAGGCCGAGCAGGAGCTGCGCCCATTCCCAGCGGATCAGGCGGAGCGAACGCCGGATATAGATCGACCACAAGGCATTACTGAAGTGGACGACGAAGGCTGTGGCCAACAGCACCGTGCCGGCCAAGGTCCGCCAGGGAAACATCAGAAAGTCGAGCACCTTGCCGGCGGTCTCCAGCGACACCAGCAGGAACGCATGCGCGGTGAGATGGCAGATCACAAACGACAGCATCACCAGCGCGCTAGCCAGCCGCAGGGTGCTTCTGGAAATGGCGTGTTTCCAAGTCACGGCCACGTTCTTTCGTCCGGCGTCGACAGTTCACGGCGTACCACAATAACCAGGATCATTGGGGTTTGAAATTATTCCCATCCCGGCCCCACGAGGCGACCAGCGCCTTGCGGTCGAGCTTGCCACGTTCGGTCTTGGGCAGCGACGCACTGATCACGATCTGCTTCGGCGCCTTGAAGGCCGGCAACACCTTTGCGCAATAGCGCAACAGCTCGGCAGCATCGACCGGCGCGCCCGGCCGCGTCACCACGTAGCTGACCACTTCCTCGCCGTAGACCGCGTCCGGCACGCCGACGGTCGCGGCTTCGATCACGTCGGCCCGCTGCATCAGATAAGAATCGATCTCGACCGGCGAGATTTTGGCGCCGCCGCGGATGATCTGTTCCTTCTCGCGGCCGGTGAGCAGCAAAAATCCGTCGGCGTCGAGGCAGCCGAGATCGCCGGTGCGGAAGCGGCCGCGGCTGTGGATCTTGATCGCGCCGTCGTCGCCGAGATAGCGGAACGGGTGGTCGGGCCAGCCGCCAAGCTCGACATAGCCGGTCTCGCCCGGCGGCAGGCGCCGGCCGTCGGCGTCGACAATAGCGAGGTCATGATAGGCCAGCGGCTTGCCGACGGTGCCGATGCGGCGCCCTTCGCCGGGAACAGCGGCGATCCAGCTCGCCTCGCTGGCGCCGCAGCCCTGCGCCACGGCAATGCCGAATTTCTGCTCGAACCGTTTCCACTCTTCGACCAGGAGCGGCGCCGAGCTCGACGTGATGAAGCGCAGCTTCGGCAAGGTGTCGCGATGCGCAGTCTGTTCGCTGTTGAGCAGAATATTGATCGTCGTCGGATTGCCGGCGGCGATGGTTACACTGTGATCGCGCAGATGCTGGAAAAAACGGCTGGCCGAGAATTTTTCGGCCAGAACCAAGGTGGCGCCACGGTTGACGATGGTCAGCGCGCCCAACGTCTGCGCCGAGTTCCAGCTGAACGGGCGAAAATCGTAAAGCCGGTCGTCCGCCGTGATGCCCCAGCCGGCGGCGAGCGGATCGATGTTGAGCAAATATTCGCGGAAATTCAGCACCACACCCTTGGGCTGCGCGCTGGTGCCCGAGGTGAACAGGATGACGGCGTCATCGTCGGGCTGCGCCGCTTGCGCCGGATCGCTTGGCGCGCAAAGCGCCAGTTCGGCGAACAGCGTACCCGGCTCGATTTTGTCCGCCCGCCCGATCCGTAACCGCGGGGCGGACGCTGCGGCCAGGAGATCGTCGAGCTGCAGGCCGTCCTGATACAGAATGAGCTTCGGCTTGAGCCGCTCGAAAATATTGTCGAGCTGGTTGCGGTTCATCTCGACATGGATGGTGCAGAGCGTCGCGCCATTGGCCATGACGCCGAAATAACAGAGCAATTGCTCGATCGAGTTGTTGGCAAGCAACGCAACCCTGTCGTTCGGCCCAAGACCGCGCTGCCGCAACAACGTGGCGAAGCGGCCGGCCATCTCGCGCAATTGGCGATAGCTGACTGTGCGGCCATTGTCGGCTGCAACAACCCACGGCTTCTCCGGCGCGGCAAGCGTGGCGCGCGCAATCCAGTCGTGCAGCAGGTTTGAGCCGGCGTCTTCTGGCATGATAGGATGGCTTGAGACTAATTCCTTAGCATTATAAGCATTTTGCGGCGGTGCGAAACAAGGTGCAGATCAATGGCGGAACAGAAGTTTATGCCCGATCCCAAGAACTTCATGCCCGATCCGATGTCCACACCGATCGGGGACGGAACTTCGAGCGCGGCCGGCTCGAATACCGCGCCGTTTCTGCCCTACCACGATCTGCGGCAATGGCTCGAAGAGGCGAAAAAGCTCGGCGAAGTGAAGGAACTCGGCGGGCTCACCTACCAGCAGGACATCGGCATGGTCGCGGAAATGTCGGCCCATGCCGACGACGCGCCGTGCTTCGTGTTCGAAGACGTGCCCGGCACGCTCAAAGGCAGCCGCCTCCTGGTCAATTTCTTCGCCGGCAAGCGCAAGAACATGACGCTCGGTTTCTCGACCGAGCTTTCCAAGCTCGAGCTGAGCGAAAACTTCCGCGTCAACTACGCCGGCATGCTCAAGCGCATCCCGCCGAAATTCGTCGAGTCCGGCCCGGTCATGCAGAACGTCATGCAGGGCGAGACCATCGACGTCACCAAATTTCCGGCGCCGCAATGGCACCCGCAGGACGGCGGCCGCTATATCGGCACCGGCTGCTACAACATCATGCGCGACCCCGACGACGGCTGGATCAATTGCGGCACCTACCGGGTCATGATCCACGACGAAAAATCGCTCGGCTTCTACATCTCACCCGGCAAGCACGGCCGGGTGATGCGCGACAAATACGCCGCGCGCGGCGAGCGCATGCCGGTGGTCATCGTCTGCGGCGGCGATCCGATGAGTTTCTTGATGGGCTCGAGCGAAGTGCCGCCGGGCGTCTGCGAGCTCGACATCATCGGCGGCATGCGCGGCCAACCGGTCGAGGTGATCAAGGGGCCGGTCACCGGCCTGCCGATCCCCGCCAATGCCGAGATCGCCATCGAGGGTTTTGTCGAGCCCGATAATGTCCGGCTCGAAGGCCCGTTCGGCGAATGGACCGGCTATTACGCCAGCGACCACCGGCCCGAGCCGGTGATCGACATCAAGGCGATCTATCATCGCCATGAGCCGATCCTGCTCGGCTGCGTGCCGCAGCGGCCGCCGGACGAGATCTGCCGCTACCGCGCCATCGTGCGCTCGGCGCTGTTGCGCGAGAATATCGAGAAGGCTGGCGTGCCCGGGGTCACCGCGGCCTGGGCGCACGAGGTCGGCAATGCGCGGCTGTTCGTCGCCGTCGCGGTGAAGCAGCGCTATCCCGGCCACGGCAAGCAGGCTGGCCACATCGCTGCGCAGTGCCACGTCGGCGCCTATTGTGGGCGCTACGTGATCGTGGTCGACGACGACATCGACGTCTCGAACCTGGAAGAGGTGATCTGGGCGCTGATCACGCGCTCGGATCCCGCCACCTCGATCGACATCATCCGCGGCGCCTGGTCGACGCCGCTCGATCCGCGCATCGAACCCGAGCGGAAAGCGGCCGGCGATTACACCAACAGCCGCGCCGTGATCGACGCCTGCCGGCCGTGGCACTGGCGCGATAAATTCCCGGCGGTCAACATGCCGTCGGCCGAGGAACGGCGCCTCGGGTTGCAAAAGTTCGGGCATCTGATGAAGGGCTGACGCCGCAGCGCACAACTGCCCGCTGCGGATTAATCTTGACGAATCAGGCTGCTAGGCGATAGCGCGTTTGGTCGGGCGGGGTCTGAGCATCAGTTGGTCGCCAGCGCATTTTCAGTTGTTTCCTAGAGGTTAATGGCGAGGTAACCAGCTGTTAACCATTTGCGTCGTCACGTTCGTTGTATTGGACAACAATCGACGCGCCACAGATGGCACTGAACGGCAAGGCACAAGGCAACGGTTGGCTGGATCAAGCTGCCCGTCTCGCCGTCACGCATAGGGGAGCGACCCCCATAGCGACGCGGGCGCAGTCTTCGCTTGCCGTTGCCGAGACGGAATTCGACGCGGCAGCGGACGGCAGAGACATCGAGCTCGCCGATGAGCTCGAATTGACGCGCAACCGGGCGACCGGCCTGGAACGGCGCCTGGCCCAGGAGGCGGCCGCGAAACAAACACTCAGCGAGCAATTTCAGGCGGCGGATGCACGGATCGCGGAGCTCGAAAACGAGCTTGCCGCGGCACACGATGAACTTGCGCTGCGCGACAACGAGAACGAATCGTTGCGAACCTCGCTCGATCTGGCAATGGCCGAGAACGCCAGTTTGACTGAGCGCCTGGCAAAGCGCGACGCCGCGCAGCATTCAACAGGCTCCCAGCTTGAATACCTGCAGACCGCGCTGGCGACGGCCGAGACCGAGTGCACCAGGCTCTTCAGTGAGGCCCGGGATTTTCGGATCGAAGCCAGCACACTGAATGACGTCCTGGCAACGATGACATCGCGCGCCGAGATCGCGGAGCGGTTGCTCGGCGACGCGCGCGAATGCCTGCTCGTCCGCATTGCGGAAAACGCCGTCACCGAGCGCAGCCTCGCCGACGCCACCGCGGCGCGGCGCGACGCCGGGAGCGAGCTTCATCAACTGCAGGATTTGCTGCGCCTGAAACAATGCCAGATCAACGAACTCGAACAGTCGCGCCTCAAGCTCATTGCGGCGACCAACACGTTGCTGAAAACCTTCCAAAACCGCGACGCGGCTCTGGTCCACGCTGACGATGAAATCAGGGTTCTCAATGCGCGGGTCGTGGAGCTCGAGGCGCAGATCGCGCAGCTGGAGGCACAGGCCCGTCAGGCCGCCAGCCGGCGGCAAACCGCCAAAGTCTCAGCTCAATCGCACCAGACCGTGATCCTCCCTGCCGCCGATGACGCCGGCGACAAGATCCGGAAAAAATGGGCCGAGCTGGCCCGCGAATTGGCAAAATTGGCGAAGCTCAAGCCGCAATTGGCAACGCCGATCCAGGCCGGCCCGTCGCTGCTGGCCAGCACCATCACGTTCTAAGCATCGACACCAGGCCAGCGCTTGGCGCCGCTATTTATTTGGTGCGCCCGCCGCCGCCGCCGCCCATGCGCTCTGCGCCCATGGTGCGCCCGCCTCCACCGCCACCCATGCGCTCTGTGCCCCCGGGCGCTTTGGGGGTGGTACCGGGATTTTGGGTCGTGGTCGTTCGGTAGTTGTTTGATCTGCTGCTGTTGAGATTGAGGGCTTTTGCGTGGGCGGCCCCCGAAAGACCTGGCGCCATGGCAGATACGAGCCCGTTCGGCAGCACCGCCGGCGCGACGAGAAACGCGGCGGTCAGAAACGGTATTAAAAATTTATGCGACATGAATTTTCTCCCAGCGTCGGCCCTTGTTTCGGTCCGATCCCGCACCTTAACATGATTTGAAAATTCAAGCTGAAGCGCTACCCGGCGGTGGCGCATTGGGCTGCAAAGGCTCGCATATTTGCTGTAAGGTCGAATGCCATGAGCTGGAATTCCCATTGGCCCGACCTGCCGTTCGACTCTTGGAGCGAGACCTGCGACACGCTTCAATTGTGGACGCAGATCGCCGGCAAGGTGCGGATCGCGTGCACGCCGCTCGTCAATCATTGGTGGAACTCAACCTTCCGCGTCAACGCCCGCGGCCTGGTCGCGCCGCAAAACCGCTGCGGCGACCGCACCTTCGATATCCTGTTCGATCTTGTCGACCATGAACTGCGCATCGCCGCGAACGACGGCCGCGTCGAGAGTTTGGCGCTCAAGCCGATGCCGGTCGCCGATTTCTATGTCGCGTTCATGGAGCGGCTGCGCAGCCTCGACATCGACGTGTCGATCTGGACAACGCCGTGCGAAATCGACAACGCCACACCGTTCGACGAGGATCACCTCCACGCCCAATACGACCCCGAATACGTCGCGCGCTTCCATCAGGCGCTGGTACAATCGGCCCGCGTATTGACCGAATTCCGCTCGCGCTTCATCGGCAAGGTGAGCCCGGTGCATTTCTTCTGGGGCAGCTTTGATCTCGCGGTGACGCGCTTTTCCGGCCGCACCGCGCCGCCGCCCCACGGCGTCACTCCGAATGTCGCCCCTTCGGTGATGGCGGAAGCCTATTCGCACGAAGTCTCGAGCTGCGGTTTTTGGCCCGGCAACGGCGGCTTCGGACAGCCCGCGTTTTACGTCTATGCCTATCCGGAGCCGGAGGGTTATGGCGACACGCCGCTGCGCACCGCGGACGGATACTACGACAAGAACCTCGGGCAATTCATCCTGCCCTACGAGGCGGTGCGGCACGCCCGCGATCCCGACGCGCTGCTGCTCGGTTTCCTGCAGGACACCTACGAAGGCGCCGCCGATCTGGCGGAATGGGATCGCGAGGCGCTGGAGCGCAGTTGATGGCTTACGCCGCCGCGGCCGCTTGCGCCTTCCGGTCCAGCACAAAATCGTAATGCACGACGTAGAACGGCTCGTTCATCAGCTCGCCGCTCGGCGTCTTGCTGCCAGGCGGCATCTTCTGAAAGTCGACGATCAGCGGCTCCTTTACGCCATAGACCGCATCGTGCTCGATCCACTTGTCGCCGGACTGGAACAGATGCGTCACCAGGCCGTGATAGCCCGGCGCATCGAGGGCGAAGTGAATATGCGCCGGCCGCATGTGGCTCAGATTGGTGCGGTTCATCAGTTCGCCGATCGTGCCGTCCATCGGGATTGTGTAGGCGATCGGCGCCACGGTGCGAATGAGGTACGAGCCGTCGGGCTGCGAGTGATAAAGCCCGCGCATCCACGGGCCTTCGATCTCCGGACGCTGCGCCTCGTAAAGGCCATCGCCGTCGGTCTGCCACAGATCGAGCACCGCGCCGGAAACCGGCTCGCCCTTGACGCCGTGCACGGTGCCGGTGACGAAGCAGGCGAAGCCCGGCGCGTTGACCGCCATGTTGCCGCCATTGGCGACGGCGGGCGCATCGGGAATATGAAACGGGCCTTCCACCGTGCTCGGCGTCGCGCCGTTCGACTGCCGGTGATTGATGGCGTCGACCAGCATGCTGATGCCGAGAACGTCCGACATCAGAATGAATTCCTGGCGTTTCTCGTCGCACATCTGTCCGGTGCGGGTGAGGAAGTCGATCGCGGTCGCCCATTCGGCTTGCGTCGGCTCGATCTCGCGCACGAAGGCATGAGCGTGCTTCACCAACGCCGTCATCACCTGCTTGAGGCGCGGATCGGGAATGTCGCTCCAGCGCTCGCGCACGACGTCGGTCAAGGTCTGTTCCGTCACATAAGGCATGGTCGTCTCCTCAAGAATTCCTGATCACGTTTTAGTGGAGCATGATCTTTTCGGAAAACCGGTTTCCACTTTTCCGGATCATGCTCTGCCGTCGATCTCGCGCCGCACGATCGCGGCGCCTTCGGCCATGGCCTTCATCTTACCAAAGGCCACGGCGCGCGGCAGGTATTTCATGCCGCAATCCGGCGCCACCACCACCCGATTTGCCGGGACGTGGGCCAGCGCCCGCCGGATGCGTTCGGCCACGATCGCCGGCGTCTCGACCGTCATATCGGACAGGTCGATGACGCCCAGAATAATGGTTTTCGACGGCAGTTCGCGCAAGATGGCGAGATCGAGCTTGGGCTGCGCCGCCTCGACCGAGATCTGCTGCGCCTTGGAGCCCTCGAGCTCGGCCAGGAATGAATAGCCCGACGGCTTGTCGTGCACCACCGCGGCATAGCCGAAGCACAGATGCACCGCGATCGTGCCTTTGACGCCGTCGAGCGCACGATCGAGCGCTTTCAGGCCGTATTGCCGAGCCTTATCGGGATGCTGCTGCATCCACGGCTCGTCGATCTGCACCACGTCGGCGCCGGCGGCGAACAGATCCTTGATCTCGGCATTCACCGCGTCGGCATAAGCCAGTGCCACCGCTTCCTCGTCCTTGTAGTAATCGTCCTGCGCCTGCTTGCCCATGGTGAACGGGCCCGGCACGGTCGCCTTGATGGCGCGGTCGGTATTGGCGCGCAACACTTTGAGGTCGCGCAGCTCGACCGGATGCTTCCGCCGGATCGGGCCGACCACGCGCGGCACCGGGATCGGCCGGCCGCTGCGGTTGATCGTGGTGCCGGGCTTTTCGGTGTCGATGCCGTCGAGCGCGGTGGCGAAACGGTTGGAATAGCTTTCGCGACGCTGCTCGCCGTCGGTGACGATGTCGAGCCCGGCGCGCTCCTGGTCGCGGATGGCCAAGATGGTGGCGTCGTCCTGCGCCGCTTCGAGCTTGTCGCGGGCAACGAGCCAGAGATCGTCGGCGCGCACGCGGGGCACCTGCTTCGACAGCTTGTCGCGGTCGATCAGCCAGTCCGGTTGCGGGTAGGAGCCGACGAGGGAGGTGGGCAGAAGCATTTCAGATCTCTTCGTTCCCGCCCCGCAGAAAGTGTGCACCCTCCCCGCGACGCGGGGAGGGTATTTATCGGATGACGGCGGTTACTTCAGCGCCTTCTCGTAAGGGTAGATCACGCCGCCAGTCTTCTCGTCGTCGGGCGTGAGCACCGTCTGGTAGCTCATGCCGCGCCAGGTATCGAGGTTCGCGGCGTCGGTGAGGTCGTGATACTGGACCTGCATCATCCCTGATTTGGTCCACTCACCGTTTTTGCCGAACCGGATGCCCGACGCCATGATGGTGTTGAACTCGTGGCTGCGCAGATAGTCGGCAAGCTT
>DATHHM010000043.1:0-4982 GCA_035317145.1 Xanthobacteraceae bacterium
GAACAAGTAGTCGGCCACCGCGACGATGGCGAGGATCGCGACCACCGTGCCGAGCATCTGCATGGTGAGCGATTTGGTGAAGGGCAGGATCAAGGCCGGATCTGCGGTGACGAGGCCGGCAAGGCGGTGACGCTGCGGCCACAGCAGCGCCGTGATTACCGCGCCGAAGATCATGAGCTTGGCGAGGCCCTTAGCGAAATTGGCCAGCGCCTGCAGCGAGAACAGCCGCTTAAAACCTGCCGCCGGAGAAATTTTCGACAGATGCGGGATCAACGGCTCGACCGAGAACACGATGCGATGCTGGATCGCGGTGCCGAGCAGCGCCGCAAGCGTGAGAAGCAAAAACGGAATGCCGAGGGCTGCGAGCACGTCGATGGCGATTTTCTTGACCAGACTGGCGATCGCCGGCCCATCGGCCGGTATCTGATAGGAATTGGCCAAAACGCCGCGGAACGTCAGTTCCAGCGTCTGCGCCATTGGCGTCGCGAACACCATCAGCACCAGCACGCCGCCGGCGATCGTGAACCAGGTGTTGACCTCGGTGCTGCGCACCACGTCGCCGCGCTTGATGGCGTCATCAAGCCGCTTCGCTGTCGGGTCTTCCGAGCGTTCGGTATCGTCGCGTTCTTCGGCCACCGGCGTGCCTTAAGCGTGCGGGGCGAGCTCGTGCAGCACGCCGCCGACGTAATCGAGGAAAAAACCCATCATGGTGCCGAGCACGAGGAGGAGGAACAAAAGCCCGATCAGGATCGACAGCGGCAGCGCGACGAAGAACACCTGCATCTGCGGCATCAGCCGCGACAGCACGCCGAGCCCGATATTGAACAAAAGCCCGAAGGCGAGGAACGGCGCCGACAGTTGGATGCCGATGCGAAACGCGCCGGCGGCGGTCTTGGTGACCAGCGCCGCGACGTCGCCGACCGCCGGCACCTCGCCCGGCTCGAACAGGTCGTAGCTGGAGTTGAGCGCGGCGATGACCAGGTAGTGCATGTCGGTGGCGAAGAACAGCGTGATGCCGAGCATGGTGAGGAAATTGCCGATGATCACGCCCTGCTCGCCCTGGGTCGGATCAATGGTGGTGACGAAGCCCAGCCCCAATTGCTGAGCGATCACCGAGCCTGCCACTTCCAGCGCGGAAATGGTCAGCCGCGCCGTGAGGCCGAGCACGGCGCCGATCATGATTTCCTCGACCAGCAGCACGATCGTCGGACCGAGCGCACTGGTGTCGATGTGATAGGCCGGGCGATGCAACGGCAAGAGAACTGCGGCGAGAACGAGCGCGATGGTGAGCCGCAGCCGCGGCGAAACGTTCTGCTCGCCAAGGCCGGGCAGCAGCATCACCATGGTTCCGGTACGGGCAAAGATCAGGAGGAAAGCCGCCCCGATTGCCGGAAGGAAGGACACGTCGAGGTGCACGGCTGAAAATCCACTTAGCCGTTGGTGATGTGTGCGGTAAGCCTGAGGAAATTGTTGTGCAAAGCGTCGGCCATGAACGGCAGCGCGACCAGCATGGCGATAAAGATCGCGAGGATCTTTGGCACGAAGACGAGAGTGGTTTCCTGGATTTGCGTCAGCGCCTGCAACAGCGAAATGGCGACGCCGACGACCAGCCCCACCAGCATCAGCGGCGCAGCGACGATCAACAAGGTCTCGATTGCGTCGCGCGCCACGTCCATCACTTCCGGTCCTGTCATTACTTTACTTTCCTCGCTCTGCCTCGAACTCCCTCTCCCCACTTGCGGGGAGAGGTAAAAAACTCAGATTGGCATCTTCAAAATGTCCTCATAGGCCGCGATCACCTTGTCGCGCACGGAAACCAGCGTCTGCACCGCGGTTTCGGTCTCGGCGACCGCGGTGACGACGTCGACCATGTTGGATTTTCCGGTCGCCACGGCATGCGCCTGGGCGTCGGATTTTTGTGCCGCGTCGGACACGGCGTTGATCACGTCCTTCAACACCGCGCTGAAGTTCGGCGCAGACGATTCCGATGGAGCGGCGCCGCGGCCGAGGCTCGCGGTCTGTTCGGCCATGCGCGCGAGTGCGGCATAGGCATTGGCGGCGGCGGCGACCGGTGTCGGCATGGCTAACCTTTGAGGATGTCGAGGGTGCGCTGGAGCATGCGGCGCGTGGCGGTGATGATGTTGAGGTTGGCTTCGTAGGAGCGTTGCGCGTCGCGCAGGTCGGTCATTTCGACCAGGGCGTTCACGTTCGGATATTTGACGTTGCCATTGGCGTCGGCGGCCGGATTGCCGGGCTCGTGCTTGACGGTGAAATCCGAAGGGTCGGTTTGGACGTGGCCGAGCTTGACCACGTGGGCATCGAGCGAGCGGTCGAGCTCCGACGAAAAGGTCACGATCTTGCGCCGATACGGGTCGCCGCCCCTGGTTTGCGAGGTCGAGTCGGCGTTGGCGATGTTCTGGGAGATGACCTCCATGCGGCCGATCTGGGCATGCAGGCCGGACGCGGCGATGGCGAGCGATTTGAGAAAGTCCATGATGCGCCCGCTCCGCTTAAGCTCTGCCGATGGCAAGCTTGATCAAGGCGAGGCTGCGCGTATAGAGCGAGGTGACCGCCTCGTAATCCATCTGGTTCGACGCCACTTTCATCATCTCGTCTTCGTGGGTCACCGAATTACCGCGCGGGCGGATCGCGTAGCGACCGCTGCTGTCAGCGGCGAACGCGGAGCCGCCGCCGCCACCCTGCGTCGTGATGTGGGCCGGGTCGGTGCGATCGAGCGCCAGCGCCAGCTGCATCGCGTGCGAGAAATCCGGCGGCGCCAGGTCCTTGGCGCGGTAGTTCGGCGTATCGGCATTGGCGACATTTTCCGCCAACACGCGCTGGCGCTCCTGATGCCACTCCATGCGCTCGCGCAACATCGAAAGGATCGGAATATCGGTGATCGGCATCGCCGTCGGCCCTTGATTTTATTGGCTAGACTTTGGTTTTACTGGGCAGACTTTGCCGGCCGTATGGTTAATGCCCGGTTAAAGCCGGGTTCCGAGCGGTTTTGCCATTAATTCGCCGTTTACCATGAGAATGCTTGCCCAGTCGGCTTCGGGGACGAAATCGGCTATTGGTATTAAGAGTTTCTTAGTAATCGCGGCGGCAAATGTTACCCGCGCTGTTAACCATTGGCCCGCCAGTGGGCTGCCGTCGCAAAACGGGGAGAACGGCGAATGTTTTTGGATGGTGTGTTCGGCACGGAGATGCCGTTCGTCGTGAAGTTTTTCCTGGCATTCCTGCTCGTGCTCGGTTTGATCGGCGTGGGCGCATGGGGCTTGCGCCGCTTCACCAGCGGCCGGCTCGGCAGCGCCAGCACGCGCGGCCGCCAGCCGCGGCTCGGCGTCATTGATTACGCCAGCGTCGACGCCCGCCGCCGCCTGATCCTGGTCCGGCGCGACAATGTCGAGCACCTGCTGATGATCGGTGGTCCGACCGACGTGGTCGTCGAAGCCAATATCGTGCGCGCGGTCGCCGCTCCCCGCGACGTCGCGCTCGCCCGTCCGGCCGCCGCGGAGCCCTTGCCGCGCGCCATTCCGCTGCCGGACAACGGCAACGGCTCATGGCCGCTGCAGCCCGAAGTGATCACCCCGCCGCCACCGGCACGTCAGGCGCCGAAGATCGAGCCGGCAAGTGATGACGCGCCGGCTTGGCCGCCGCTGCAGCCACAAGCCGACACGCCGCCGGCAGCGCCGGCGCGACCGCAACGCGATACTTTGGCGGCGCTGGCCGACGAGCTTTCGGCGCGTCCCACACCGCCCGCGACCCGCGTTCGCCCGCTGGCTCCTGCGCGCGCGCCGCTGGAAGCGCGCGCCGACCCGCGCGTTGTCGAGCCGCGTCCCGAACCGCGCGCGCCTACGGTGCAGTCGGCACCGACGCCGACCCCTGCAGAAACCGCAGCGGCAGATCAGAGCCTCGCCGAGATGGCGCATCGCCTCGAAGCGGCGCTGCGCAAGCCCAATGCTCCGGCCGAAGCGCGCGCGCCGGCGCCGCAACCACGCCAAACGCAACCCGCCGAGCAGGCCGCAGCGCCCGAACCCGCGCCGCCGTCGCCGCCACAACCCCGCGCCGCCCGCCCGGCCGAGCCGAAGCCGGCACGCAGCGCGCCGCCGGCAAAACCGCCCCAGAGCACCACGCTCTACGACAATCTCGAACAGGAGATGGCAAGTTTGTTGGGTCGCCCCACAAACAAGAGCTGAATGAATGCATCATGCGGCCGTCGCGTCCGTTTCAATACGGTGGCGGCCTCAGTAGCGGCACTTCTGGTAACGGCGACACCGCTCGCCGCGCAAGACATTAGCATCAATTTCGGTCAGAGCGCCGCCGGCGGCGGACTGAACGAGCGCATCATCCAATTGATCGCGCTGTTCACGGTGCTGTCGCTGGCGCCGTCCATTCTCATCATGATGACCTCGTTCACGCGGATCGTCGTGGTGCTGTCGCTGTTGCGCACGGCGCTCGGCACGGCGACGGCACCGCCCAATTCGGTGGTCATCTCGCTGGCGCTGTTCCTGACCGCCTTCGTGATGGGGCCGGTGCTGACCAAAGCCTACAACGTCGGCGTCAAGCCGCTGGTCGCCAACGAGATCAGCGTCAACGAGGCGTTCGAGCGCGGCTCCGCACCGCTGCGCGGCTTCATGGAAAAGAACGTCCGCGAAAAAGATCTGCAATTGTTCATGGACATGTCGGGCGAAGCGCCGCCGAAAGGCCCCGACGACGTGTCGATGCGCGTGCTGGTCCCCGCTTTTATGATCTCGGAACTCAAACGCGCCTTCGAGATCGGCTTCCTGTTGTTCCTGCCGTTCCTGATCATCGATCTGGTGGTCGCCTCGGTGCTGATGTCCATGGGCATGATGATGCTGCCGCCGGTCGTGGTGTCGCTGCCGTTCAAGCTGATCTTCTTTGTTCTCGTTGATGGCTGGACGCTGGTGGCGGGGTCGTTGATCCAGAGCTACGGGACCTGAGAATCAGGGATCAGTAAT
>DATHHM010000044.1:0-9905 GCA_035317145.1 Xanthobacteraceae bacterium
CACCAGTAGAGATCCTTGCCCTCGGCCAGCAGCACGTAGGCGCAGGAGGGCGGCAGCCAGGTGATGGTTTTGAGGCTTTTCGGCGTGAGCCGCACGCAATCGTCGACCTCTTTCTGCCGGTTCGGATAGTCGCGGCAGCGGCAGGTCTCCCCGTCGAGCAGCCGGCAGCCGACATTGGTGTAATAGGTGCGGTCGGTGACCTCTTCCTCAAGCTTGTTGAGGCAGCATTTGCCGCAGCCGTCACAGAGGCTTTCCCATTCAGAATTCGTCATCTTATCCAATGGCTTACGCTTCCAGAACGGGATTTCGGCAGCGTCTTGGTTTTGGCCATCATCGGATGCCATGTTGTTCTCCAGGCCCCCTCACCCGCGGCATTCCTCGGGCGGCGGGATTATTATGACGCCATCATGCATAAGCCCAATTTGCCCCCAATTGCCATTCACCCTGTGATCGCCGCGGCATTGGCGGTCGGGCTTGCGTCCGCTAAACCAAGGACTGCCGAAACGGCGAGTTTTGCCGGCCGAACCCGTTCCCGGAGCGCTCAATCTTGACGGACATGTTCCCCGATCCGGGCAACGACTGGATGCCGAAGTTCAAGCGGTTCCTGCTTGATATCGATTCGCGCATCGACTTCGCCGTGTTCCTCAGCGGCAAGTGGACGCGGGAGATTTACGAGCGCTTCACCGCGTTCATGGACCGCTGGCATGTCGCCGGCTGGCGGCGCTGGCTCCTGGTCGAACCGCTGTCGGAGATGGCGACGCTCGGCACCGGCGGCCTCTTCGTCATGCTGGCGCTCGGCATCCCGTCGATGCGCCAGACCTCGGACGAGGACTGGCTGAAGAAATCCGATCTCGCGGTGACCTTTCTCGACCGCTACGGCAACGAGATCGGCAACCGCGGCATCAAGCACAACGATTCGGTGCCGCTCGACGAAATGCCCGATCATCTGGTCAAGGCAACGCTGGCGACCGAGGATCGCCGCTTCTACGAGCATTTCGGCATCGACTTTTACGGCACGTTCCGCGCGCTGATGACCAACGCGCAAGCCGGCGGCGTAGTGCAAGGCGGCTCCACCATCACCCAGCAGCTCGCCAAAAATCTGTTCCTCAGCAACGAGCGCACCATCGAGCGCAAAATCAACGAGGCCTTCCTCGCGCTGTGGCTGGAAGCGCACTTGAGCAAGAACGAAATCCTCAAGCTTTATCTCGACCGCGCCTATCTCGGCGGCGGCGCTTTCGGCGTCGACGCGGCGGCGGAATACTATTTCGGCAAATCGGTGCGCGATGTGACGCTGCCGGAAGCCGCGATGCTCGCCGGCCTGTTCAAGGCACCGACCAAATTCTCTCCCCTCGTCAACCTCCCCGCTGCCCGCGCCCGTGCCAACGTCGTGCTCGACAACATGGTCGACAACGGCTTCATGACCGAAGGCCAGGTCTACGGCGCCCGGCGCAATCCGGCGACGCCGATCGACCGCCGCGACACCGGCGCGCCGAATTATTATCTCGACTACGCCTTCGACGAGATGCGCAAGCTCGTCGATACGTTTCCGAAATCCGTCCCCGATCGTTTCTTCGTGGTCCGCACCGCGCTCGACTCCAATCTCCAGCACTATGCCGACCGCGAGGTCGAGACCGAGTTGCGCCAATACGGCCGCGACTATGGCGCCAGCCAGGCCGCGGTGGTGATCGCCGATCTCGACGGCGGCGTGCGCGCCATGGTCGGCGGCCGCGATTACGGCGCCAGCCAGTTCAACCGCGCCACCGACGCGCTGCGCCAGCCCGGCTCGTCGTTCAAGCCGTATGTCTACGCGACCGCCTTGGCCAACGGCTTCAAGCCGACTTCGGTGCTGGTCGATTCGCCGGTCTGCATCGGCAATTGGTGCCCGCACAATTATTCCGGCGGCTATTCCGGATCGGTGACGCTGATGGAAGCAATCACGCACTCGATCAACGTCATTCCGGTGAAACTGTCGATCGAGCTCGGACACGGCAATCCAAAACTCGGCCGCGCCATGATCGTGCAGACCGCGCGCAATTTCGGCATCCAGTCGCCGTTGCCGGACACGCCGTCGCTGCCGATCGGCGCCGACGAGGTCTACGTCTATCAGCACGCCGTCGCCTACGCGACCTTCCCCAATCTCGGCAAAGCCGTGGTGCCGCACGCGGCGCTCGAAGTGCGCACCGGCACTGGCGATTTGGTGTGGCGCTTCGACCGCGACGGCAAGAAGCCGCAGCAGGTGATCGCACCGCAAGTCGCCCTCGACATGATCAAGATGATGCGTTCGGTGGTCGAGAACGGCACCGGCAAGCGCGCCGACCTCGACGGCGTGCCGGTCGCCGGCAAGACCGGCACCACCAATTCATGGCGCGACGCCTGGTTCGTCGGCTACACCGGCAATTTCGCCGGCGCGGTGTGGATGGGCAACGATGACTATACCTCGACCAAACGCATGACCGGCGGCACATTGCCCGCCATGACCTGGCACAACATCATGGCCTATGCGCACCAGGGCATCGAATTGCGGCCGCTGCCCGGCCTGCCGGCGCCGACGCATGCGCCGCCGCTGGCCGCCAACGCGACGTTCACGGGCAACGATGCGCCGCAGCAGGTGCTGTTGACGCGCAAGGGCACCGATGCCCTGGTGCGTCTCGAACGACTGCTCGATGACGCCAATCACGCGCTCGCCGCGCAATTGCCCGCTGGAACCCAAGGCGCGCTCGACAGCGACAAGAGCGGATCGAGCACGGTGGCGACGGCGACCGATCGCGGCGGCGCAAGCACTCGCGGCGATTAGACAGCGACCAACTGGATCGAGCGTGCGCCTTCTCTTCGGATCATGTTTCGCGCTGATACTCGCCGCCGCCATCGGTCTCGGCGCGACCTGGCTGACGATCACCCGCGGCCTCGCTTTCGGCTCGCTGACCATCGGCGCCTGGACGGCGCGGCCGAAGAGCGGCTCGGTCGATATCGATCCCTACGCCCGCGCCACCATCGCGCGCACCGGTGAGTTGCCGCTCGGCACCGGCGATGGCGTGGCGTTCTACGCCCGCACCGACGATGCCGGAAATAATTTCGACGGCCGCTGCACCTTTACCATCAGCGGCGTGACGCCGGCGGCGCGCTACTGGACCCTGACGCTGTACGATCCGGACGGCCGGCTGGTCGCCAACACCATCGATCGGCACGGTTTCACCAGCGCGGAAATCCTGCGCGACATCGAGGGCCGCTTCACCATCAGCGTCGCGCCGCGCGCGCGGCCCGGCAATTGGCTGCCGACCGGCGGCATCGAGCGCTACGTTCTGGTGTGGCGGCTCTACGACACGCCGATCGGCGTCGCCACGCGCACGGCCAAAGAAGCGCCGATGCCGGCGATCGTGCGAAAGGCCTGCTCATGATCCGCGCGCTGTTATGGATTCTCGGCGCCATCCTGCTCGGCGGCATCGTGCATCTGTCGACCGTGCTGGTGATGCCGCAGGCGGCGACCCAGGATGCCTATGCGCGGCTTCTCCCGCTCACGCCGGTCAACGCCATGGTGCCGCTTGCGGCACCGACGGCGGAGAATTCGATCATGCCGCTCATGGATCCTGCCTTTGCCGCGGCGGTGTGCCGCTACGACCTGTCCGCCGGCGCGATCAAGCTCAACGCGCCGCTGAGCCAAGCCTACACCTCGGTGACGTTCTATACGCGCAACAGCGTCGCCTATTATGCGATCGACGACCGCGCCGCCGGCCGGCGCGCCATCGAGCTCGACCTGATGACGCCGGAGCAGCACGCGCAAGTGCCGGAGGGCGAAGACGTCACCGCCGCCGACAGGTTGATCATCGAATCGCCGACCAAGACCGGGCTGATCGTATTGCGGGCCTTGGCGCCGGAGCCTGGACTAATGCCGATGGCGCGCCGGGCGCTGGCCAATGCGCAGTGCCGTATCGGCCCGGTGCAGTAAATTTTAGTTGGAGCATGATCTTTTCCGAAAACCGGTAGCCACTTTTCGGGATCATGCTCTATTTCTCAGCCACGACAGCCGGCGCCGCCAGCGCGGCGAAACGCGGCAACGGCACGATCTGGTTGCCGGCGATCTGCTGTTGCAATTCGGTCAAGATGCGTTCGGCCTCGGCGGCGACCGGCATCGGCTCGGCGACGGTCAGGTGCTCGAGTGCAAAGCGATAGCTGGCGCAGCGCTCCGTCAGCGAATGATGCACCCAGGCGATGGTCAGGCTGTTCTCGCCGACTCGCGCCATCGCGCTGATCCGTTCCGGCGGGCTCAAGGTCGAGACGAATTGCATGCTCTTCTCGCGACGTCGATCGATATCGACGATGCGGCGCGCGGTGGAGAAGAACGGATCGATGCGCACGATGTCGTTGCGCATATCGTCGATCAACTGGTTGTAGCGCGCCGAAGACGAGCGATGGAACGGGCCGATCAGGTGCGCGTAATAGGCGGCGGGATCGAAGGCCCATAGCAAACGCCGAAAGACGCGATTTTGGCCGTACTCGAGGACCACGGCATCCCAGCGCTGCCGGTCGTAAGGCGCCTCGATCAGGGGAAAGGCGAGATCGCGCAGCGTGCGCTCGTCGTCGGTCAAATTATTGACCGAGACCGGGCCGCCGGCATGGGCCGCGGCCTCTTGCCCGACCCAGGCATGAATGTCGTCGTTGACCAGCGGCTGCTGCAGCCGGCCAAAATCGCCGATGCTGGTGCAACCGCCAAGGATCAGGAGAGCGAAGACGGAAAAGGGCGCTGTCGCGCGGAGTGGACGGACTCGCGGCGACATCGCAGCAGCAACTTTCAGCGGCGCCTCATGCGGCGGCGGCCGCCATTGGCGGCCGGCGGCGGCATCTGCGGCTCCGCGCTTTCGGCGACCTGATCGGCGTAACGCTCGATCCGGATCACCGGCAAGATGATGACGGTTGCGGATTCGCTCTCCGCGTCGGCGCGGCCGAACCGCACGATACGCCCCTCATCGGGGAATTTGACAACGATGCCCACCAGCCACAATCCCTCAGACTGCCAGCTACGGACCTCCCACGCGATCCGCGCTAGCGGCGTCGTCACGATTAAGCGGTATGCAAGGTTAACGCTCCGCTAACGCGCAAGACTTAGGCTGATGCGTGAAGTCAGCTTCGTGGTCCCTGTTGCGATTGAGTCGCGTGTGATGAAAACGCCTACCCTGTCTAGTCTCAACGGCCTCGCCGATATCGGATTGCGCAGCGGCGTCGATATGCGTCCGATACTGATCCGCGTCCTGACCGATCTCTACGTGCAGAAGCTGACCCATACGGCGGACGAAGAACGGCATTACACGGAACTGGCGCTGCGGCTTCTCGACGGCGTCGACGTTGCGACGCGCGCCACGGTCGCGGCGCGGCTATCAAAGCACCTCTCGCCGCCGCCGCAGGTCATTCAATATCTTGTTAACGATTTGCCGGAAATTGCCGCCCCGCTGCGCGGTCATGCATTGCTGCGGCCGCCCGCTCAACCCGCCGCGCCGGCACCTGTGGCGACCGCTCCGGCTGCAGAGGACACCGCGCCGATCGAATCGCCGCCGCAAGAAGAGCTGATCGAACCCGAGCCGGTCACGGACCTGCGCGGCGCCATGGATTCGACGATCGCCGCCGAACTCGACGATATCTTCTTCACCGCCGACGAACACGCGCGACGTCTCATCCTGCTTAGTCTCCACGTCGTCGCGCCGATGTCACCGGGGCAGGTCGTGGTCTTGCGCGACCCGGCCATCGGCCAGCGCCTGGAAGCAGCGGCGCTGGGTAACCATCGCGACGAACTCGTCAAGCAGCTGGCGGAAGCCTTGCGCATTCCCCGTGAGCAAGCCCGCCGCATCGTGCGCGATGACCATGGCGAGCCGATCGTCGTGGCGGTCAAGGCGCTCGGCATCCCACGCGACGTGGTCTATCGCCTTCTGATGTTCGTCAATCCGGCGGTCGGCCATTCGGTCGAGCGCGTCCACGCCTTGGCAACGCTCTACGACGAGATGACCGCGCAGGCGGCCGAAGGCATGGTCGCGATCTGGCAGGCGGTGCGCAGCGAGGCGCACAGCACGGCAAAACACCAGCCGCTGCTTTGGAACGACGAGCGTTCGCGCGCCCGTCCAGCAGCCCCGGCGGCACGGCGCCCGCTGGCCGCGCCGCGAACCAACGTTCGCCGCGAAGTGTCTTGAACCTGCTATTGCTGCGGCGCCGCTTTCAGCCGGCGACGATATCGAGAAAATTCCGTCCCGCTCGCTCCTCGACTTCGACGATCCAGACGTCGGGATCGAATTTGATCTCGCGCGCGAGATAAGCCTCGACCGCTGCGTCGGGCGCCGGCCGCTCTTTAAGGCTCGGGCTGAAGGCGCGATCGGCTTCCCGCACCGCGTCGAATTCGCTTTGCGGCGCCGGGCCGAACAGATCCGAGGTGCCGTCGAGCCTGCAGATGCGGATGAACACGGCGCCGGCCTCCTCGGCGCCGCGTCGGCGCACGACGGCGGCAGCGCCCTCGACCTGACAGCGGCGCAGATAAGCGGCAACCCAAAGCGCGGTTTTCAGACGCATCGTCCGGCCCTGTCATTCCGGGACGCGGGCGAAGCCCGCGGGCCCGGAATCCATAATCACGAATCGTGGGGTTTTGCGAAAGGCCGAGCCTTTGGTCGAGAGGCAGGGGATATGGATTCCGGGCTCCTCGCTGCGCTCGGCCCCGGAATGACCGCTATTCGATCGGATGCCCGGTCATGGCGGCGAGCTCGCTGACCAGGCGATCGGACACCCGGCCGCTGACCACCATCTTGTGCTCGCGCTCGAACTTTTCGATGGCTTGGCTGGTCGCGTCGTCGAGCATGCCGGATGGCTTGATCTGGCCGTAGCCGTAATTGGACAGCACGCGCTGCACCGCCAAGATACGCGGCGACGGCCCGATCAAATCGGCGATGGGATCATTGCGCCGCGGCGACGGTACCGGCATCGGCACGGTTTGCGGCGGCCGCGGTGCGGTCACTGTGTGCGTGGCGCTCATATCGATGATCCGCGGCCCGGTCTGCTCCGCAGGCTTTGGCGCCGCATCGGCCGTCTTCTGCACTGTCGGATTGGCGACGAACGGCGCCGGCCGCGCGCCCGATTGCAGGAAAACCGCATTGACGACGATCAGGATAGTGGCTGCCGTCGCCCCGAGAATGGCGAATGAATCGACCGGCCGGCCGATCGCCTGCAGCCACAGCCGGGAGCCGAACGATGCGGCAAGCGTCCCCGCGCGCGCGTTAGGGCGGCTTCTATCGTTACGGCGCTCACGCACTTTTCTTCACCGCGCTTGCCGGCTGCACGGTGCCGGCCGATTGATTTTTGGGGATGATGATCGGGCTGACCACGCCAAAACTGCGCTTTTTCACCGGCCGCGACCGCTCGCAATCGAGCGGCAGGCCAATCGTGATGCGGGTGCCCTCGCCGACCCGGCTGCGGATCGAGAATTCGCCGCCATGCAGCCGCACCAGGCCCTTGACGATGGAAAGCCCTAAGCCCGTGCCGCCATGGCGGCGATCGTAGGAGGCGCCGGCCTGGAAATACGGCTCGCCGACCCGCGCCAAATCCTCGTCGCTGATGCCGACGCCGTTGTCTTCGACCACGAAGGTGATGTTGCCCGCCTCGGCGCGGGCGCTGACCACAACCTTGCCGCCGCGGTCGGTGAAGCGGATCGCGTTCGAAAGCAGATTGAACATGATCTGATTGAGCGCACGCTTGTCGGCGACGATCTCCGGCAGATCGCCGGGCACCAGCCGTTCGAGCGCAACGCCGGCGTCGCGCGCCCGCAGCGCCAGGATGTCACAACAACTGGCGATGACCTGTCCCGGATTGAAGGGTTCCGGCGTGATCTCGAAATTGTCGGTCTCGATCTTCGACATGTCGAGAATGCCGTTGACGACCGACAGCAGATGATTGCCGGAATCGTTGATCAGGCCGGCATATTCGTTGCGCCGCTGGGCGTCGAGCATCAGCGCGGCTTCTCTCTTCAACATCTCGGAGAAGCCGATGATGGCGTTGAGCGGCGTGCGCAATTCGTGGCTCATGGTGGCGAGGAAGCGGCTTTTGGCGGCATTGGCGCGCTCGGCCTCGGCGCGGGCGTCTTCGAGCGCCTGCTGCTGTTGCTTGCGCCCGGTGACGTCGCGCAACACCGCGACCACTTCGCGGCGGTCCACCTCGCCGGCATCGGCGCCGGCCTGTTCGAGCGGCCGGCAGCGCATCTCGATCCAGACGAATTCCGTCGCCGGATGCCCATTAGCATCGACGCCGTCGCGCCGCACGCGGAACTCGGCCGAACGGCTTGCCGCCAAGGCGGCAGTGTCGCCGAGCGCCGTCAGGTAGGCCGGCCGATCGGCGACATGGACGCGGTCGAACAGGCCATGGCCGTGCAAATCGGCAATGCGCGAGCTGAACAGCGCCTCGCCGGCCGGCGACATGAAGAGCACGCCGCCGTCGCGGCCGTGCCGCGTGATCACGTCGGTCATATTGCGCGCCAAGAGCCGATAGCGGTCCTCTTCGGCGTAGAGCAGCCAAAAGCTGGTGCGCGCCAGCGCCTCGGCGCCGAGCGCAAGGCCCGCCGCATAGAGGGCTGCCGAGACGATGCCGAGCGCGGCGAGCGCAGCCTGCGAGCTCGGGCTAGGCATCCGCAAAAGATGTTGAGTGTCGAGCAATACCAGGAGGCCGGCGGCGCCCAGCGCTAGCGTCGAGGCGGTGGCGACGACGCGACGGGACGCGGACAAAGCCGCTTCGAGCGGCACGACGACGAGCCAGATCGCGGCGAACGACACGATGCCGCCGGTCGACGCGGCAACTGCGGTCACCAGTCCGGTCAGCGCCAGCGACGACAGCACGTGCGCGCTTTCGTAGCGGCCGGTGCGCGACAGGAAGTAAGCGGTCAGGATCGGCACCACGAGCCAGGCAAAGACCATCAGCTCGATCGTCGTCGGCATGCCGCGCGCGAAGAGGTAAACCGGAAACGACGCCAGCGCGATGATGCTGCCAAGGAGCCGCGGCGCGATAAAGGCGCGATGCCGCGACGCCGTCAGCGCATCCTGTTGCGCGGAAGGGTGGACAAGCGTTTCGACATAATCCCGTACTGGCGCGAAGAGGCCCACGATCCCGTCGCACGCCCGCTTTGCAGACGCGCTCCCCTTGTTCTGTTGTGCGATCGTGTCAGACGCCGCTTAAACGAACGCTAAAACGTCGGGTCTCTTGCCGGCCGGACGGCGCATTGCCGCGCGGCGGATTCGGCCATCATGGTGAATCGCTCGTTGCCACGAACGGTTGCCATATGTTTGACGTTTGCGGGCGTTGTGGAAGTGCCTGCAAACCGCGGGTCTTTCGCCTGCGCCAAATCGTTGCAAAAGCCGGTCTGACGCGCGTTCGCTCAAATTTTAGGTAAATTATATTTTGTCCAATTGGACGAAAATTTGCGGCGTATTCTCGTCGATTATGGACAAAAACGTCCCTGTCGAGCGAACGCGGCTTTCAATGCTGCCTGCTAGGTTGCGTGGGCGTGCGGCGACCCATGCCGCCGGGGATACGGGTCTGATGTTCTTTTTGTTGCGAATGGCGTTCTGGCTTGGCGTCGTGCTGGTCCTCTTGCCCAGCGGATCGGCACAGCACGTCGCGCAGTCAGGCGACGCCGGCACCTCCGGGGCGATCTCGGCGGCGTCCGCCACGGTGCAGGATATGCGCGGCTTTTGCACGCGTCAGCCCGACGCTTGCACGGTTGGCTCGCAGGTCGCGGTGTCGCTCGGCTACAGGGCGCAAGCCGGCGCCAAGATGCTTTACGATTTCTTGACCGAGGCGCTGGCGCCGAAGGAAACCGGCGCCCTGCCTCACGGTGCCGCCCCGCGCGGCAGCGTCGCCAAGGTCGAGCCGGTCAAGTCCTCGCCGTCCTC
>DATHHM010000045.1:0-7472 GCA_035317145.1 Xanthobacteraceae bacterium
GCCGGCGCGACGCTCGAAGACGTGGTGCACGCGCAAGTCTATCTCACCGACCGCGACGATTACTCGGCTTTCAACGCGACGTGGACAAAACATTTCGGCGCGTCCGGCCCGACCGTGTCGATCATTCCGTGCATCGCGCACGGGCTTGCGCCCTATGACGGCAAGATTGAGATCAACGTGATCGCGGCGAAGCCGGGCAGCGTTGCGCGCAAGCGGCATCTCGATGCCGGCATCGCCACCGCATTCCGTCATCAGCCGCAGGCGGCGCAGGCGGGCGATCTGCTCTTCATCCCGGCCCTGATGGCGGCCGATCGCGACGGGTTTTTGCCCGCGGCCGCCGCCGATCCGCGGCAGCCGTATTTCTCGTCATCGCCGGAGGCGCAGGCAGAAGCGATCATCGACAACATCGCGCGACTCTGCGCGGCCGGAGGCACCTCGCTCGCCAACGTGGTGCGGGTGCTGCTGTTCCTCACCGACATCGGCGAGTTTTATCCAGTCTACAAAGCGTGGGAGCGCCGGCTCGGCGGGCGTCCGCTGCCGTTTTCCGCGGTCGAGGTGCCGGGACCGTTGCCGGTCCCCGGAGCCACGGTGATGATGGAAGCGTGGATCTATGCGCCGTGAGTGTTCGTAGGGTGGGCAAAGGCGCGCAGCGCCGTGCCCACGCGGCTCGGCACGACGTGGGCACGCTTCGTTTTGCCCACCCTACAAATTTTCCGTCACGGCATTTTTTCCGGCAATGAATCCCTGACACACGGCGCGCGGCAGGCCGTGCATGGAAAAGCCACCGGCCGACTCGCCGCCGCAATAAAGCCCGGGGATCACCTCGCCGTTCATGTCGATCACCTGGCAGCGCGCATTGATGCGCAGGCCGGCGCGGGTGTCATGGATGACCGGCGTCGCCCAGGCGGCGTAGAATGGCGGCTTTAAGATCTTGTGGAGCGGTTTCGGCTTGCCGAAGTCGGCGTCCTTGCCGGCGTCGACGAAGGAATTGTAGCGCGCCACGGTGGCGGCGAGGTTTTGCGGCGGCGTCGGCACGCGCTGGTATTTCATTTTTATTTTTGATGCGAGCGCTTCGATGCTGTCGGCGGCAAAGAAAAATCCTTGGTCGACATCGACGTGCGGCGGCTTCGGGTGCCACTTTTCGCGCGCCACGGCGTCGGCATCGAAAATCGCCCAGATCGGGCCGCCGCCGTTGTGGCCGTCGCCGATCCCGGCCAGCGCGGCGTTGATGAAATTGCTCGGATTGTATTTTTGGTTCTTGGCATTGAGATAGGAATGCGGCTCGTAAGGGTTGGTGCTCTGATAGCTGTTGTAATTGAAATGCCCGCCGGTCTCGTCGTAGAAGCGCCGGCCCAGCATGTTGACCAGGATGACGTCCTGCCAGTCCTTGACCGGCAGCCCGATGGCGCGCGCCTTGTCGAACACCTCGCTGCCGGGATGCCAGCGCACATTGACGTAGCCATATTGGCAGCCGATGGCGCCCGGCTTGGTGATGCCGGAGCCGAACTCGCCGGTGTAGTTGAACAAGCCCCACAGCGCGGCGCCGGCCGCCATGGCGGCGATCTCACCGCTGGCATCTTGGTCCGACCACGGCATGCCGGCCAGCCCGCAATATTCCTCGGTGAGGCGCGGGTCGAACATGCGGCGGAAATTGACGTTGCCGGTCGAGCCGCCGGTGGCGACGATCACGGCTTTTTCCGCGCGCACATTGAGTCGGGTGCCCTTGTGATCGACGACGATGCCCAGCACGCGACCGTCGCGCGGTGTCTCGCGATGGATCGCGGTCATGCGATGCTCAAGCAAAATTTCCACGCCAGCCTCGAGCGCCGCGGCCTCGAGCGGCCGTATCAATCCGGCGCCGGCCCTGATTTCGTCGTCGGCCGGATCGGCCGGGCCGCCGGTATGGACCATCGGCCAGTCCTCGACCGAGATTTGCATGGTGCGCAGCGCCGAGACGCCGATCTCGTGCCCGATCTTGTTGGGCGGCCGGTCGATGACTTTCACGCCGTGCGCCAACAGGAATTCGAACGCCGCCACGCTGTTGTCGGCGAAGGCGCGGATGATCTCGCGGTCGTTGTAGCGGTAGGGCGGAAAGCCGTTGGTTTCGACCACCGACCAGTCGGTCAAATCCTGGAAGAACAGATCGGGTGAATCCGCGATGCCATACTCCTTCTGGTAGCTGGTGCCACCGCCGAGCGGCAGGTTGCCGCCCGAGGTGATGGCATGGCCGCCGATGCGCGGCTCCGCCTCGACGACGATGACCGACGCGCCGGCCTCGCGCGCCACGATGGCGGCCGGCAAGCCGGTCGCGCCGGAGCCGATCACGACAACGTCGGCCTCGCGATCCCAATTCACTGCATTTGCCATTTCGGGTTATTCCGTCTCGATTGCGGCCGGGACACTAACAGCATTGCCGATTTTGTGTCATTGGGGATGATCGCTGCTATCGGAGACTGCGTGCCATGGCGGATTTCGTGCCCACTCACCGGCTCACCCACGAAGCCAGTATGAAAATGATTTATGCCGGCGTTGCCAAGGCGAACGAACTCGGTTGCAAGGTCTCGCTTGCCGTCGTCGATCAAAGCTGTCGGCTCATCGCGTTCCTGATGATGGATGGCGCGCGGCATTTCTCCATCATCACCACGCAGCGCAAGGCGATCACGGCGGCATCCCAGCGGCTGCCGACTGGCTACGCCCCCGAGGAGAACGCATTGAGCATGACGGTGCGCATGGGCGATTTTACCAATGTGCCGGGCGGATTCCCGATCGAATTCGACGGCGAAGTCATTGGCGCGGTGGCGGCCGGCGGGGCGAAGATCGAGCAGGATGTCGAGGTGGCGAAGGCGGCGTTGGCGGCGGTCACCCTGCCCGGACTGGGTTGAGCAAATAAATCCTGACGCAATACTCGCAATAATGGTATAGTATGTAATCTACAGCGGGAGGTGTTTGCGATGAATGAACCTATCAACGGTAACAATCACCAATTGTTTGAGCGAACGTGGGAAGAATATATAGGTCCCATCAAGCGAAAAATTGAAAACAGAGCAATTGAAATTGCAAAGGCGGATGATGGCCGAACCGAAGTTACATCAGGCGACGCAATTGACGCGTTGAGGGAGTTTGTGCCTGGCAAACCGGTTAATCCTAGTCCGCCCGAACCAAGGCAAAATTGGCTAAGCCGGACTTTCACCGGATTTACTGGAATTGTTGCTTTTATGACCTTGGCCTTTGGTGCTCTAGGAGCCTTGGGCCTCTTTGCCACAAATCCGGAGGTCGTCAAAGCAACGCAGGGATTTCTTGAAATTGCAAAAATATTTGCAGGAGCGGTGATAGGTGGCTCTGTAGGTGCAGCAGCGGTCAAGCGATCTAGTTAGGTCGATGCATTCCCCCGGATCTGATCGCGTGCCGCGCGCACCGCCTTGATGATGTTCTGATAGCCGGTGCAGCGGCACAAGTTCGAGGCCAGCATGTCGGTCAGGTCCTCGTCGCCGATCTGCGGGTACTTCTCCAGAACGTTGGTGGCGAGCATCAAAAAGCCGGGTGTGCAATAGCCGCATTGCAGGCCGTGATTGTCGATGAAGGCTTGCTGCAGCACGCTGAGCTTGTCGCCGTCGGCGAGGCCCTCGACGGTGCGGATTTTCTTGCCGGCGGCCTGCACGGCGAACATCAGGCAGGAGCGCACCGCCTCGTCGTCGACGATGACCGTGCAAGTGCCGCAGACGCCGTGCTCGCAGCCGATATGGGTGCCGGTTTGGCCGCAATCATCGCGGATGGCGTCGACCAGCGTTTTGCGCGGCTCGACCCGGATCGGATAATCGCGGCCGTTGATATTGAGCGTGATGTCGGTTTTTTCGTTCATTGCATTTTTCTTTTCCCCTCCCCCCTTGTGGGGAGGGGTAGGGGTGGGGGTCGAGAGGTAATGTACAGGTGTCGACGCTCTCACGTCACCTCCCGACCCCCACCCCGCCCTCCCCACAAGGGGGAGGGAGAAGTCAGCGCGGCAAGACATCAGAGAATTTCCCCCGCACGTGATCCTCGACCTCTTGGCTGGCGCGTACCACGATCGGGAACGTGTCGCGGCGCCGGAACGGCGTGCAGGCGTCGATCACCACGCGGGCGTTGCGCGGGTCGTCGCTGCCATAGACCATCGGATCGAGCACGGTCGACCAGCAGCCGCGCAAGGTCTCCATGCCTTCGCGCGGATCGAACCGCGTGCACATCGCCCACACCACCTTGTCCATGTCGGCCGGATCGATGTCGTCGTCGACGACGACGACGAAGCGGTTGGCGTAGGCGCCGGCATGGCATTGCGAGGCGATCAGGCCGGCCTGCTTGGCGTGCCCGGCGTATTGCTGCTTGATGGCGACGGTGAGCCACAGCCGGCTACCGCCGGCAGCGTGCGCCCACACCCCCTTCACTTCGGGGACGCCGGCGGCTTCGAGCTGATTCCACACCGCTCCAGAGCGATACGTGCCGCGATAGAACGAGTCGTCATCGGGCGGGATGCCGGGGATGGCGCCGAGCAGGATCGGATCGTCGCGGTGCATGAAGGTCTCGATGCGAATCGCCGGCTCCTTCTTCAGGCCGCCGGCGTAGTAGCCGGTCCATTCGCCGAGCGGGCCTTCGTCCAACAGATCGTTCGGATGAATAAAACCCTCGAAAGCGATTTCGGCATGCGCCGGGATCGGCAGTCCGGTGCGCGGCCCGGCGATGACCTCGACCGGTTCGCCGATCAGGCCGCCGGCCGCGTCGTATTCGTTGCGGCCATAGGGGATTTCCAGGCCGGCGATCATGAACAAAGCCGGATGCATGCCGCACACCACGACGATCGGGCAGGGCTCGCCGCGCTCGTGATAGCGGCGCTTGATCAAATCGCCGTGCTTGCCCTTCGAGCACATCACCGTCGCCACGTTGCGGTCGTGGGCCTGCACCCGATAGGCGCCGTAATTGATCCAGCCGGTGTCCGGATCGCGCATGATCACCATGTCGCCGGTGCCGATGTAATAGCCGCCGTCGTGCTCGTGCCAGCGCGGCACCGGGATTTTGAAAATGTCGATGTCCTTGCCGGTGTGAACGTTCTCCATCACCGGGCCGGTCTTCACCGTGACCGGCGCGTGGACCTTCGCTTCTTTCATGTAGCGGCGCCAGTAATGCACCAGGTCGATGGCGCTGGCGTCGGGTGGAAGCCCCAGCGTGATGTTGATGCGGGGTATCGAGGTCAGGATGTTGGCGAGGATGCGGTGGCCGCGCGGATAGCCCGGCACGTCGTCGAACAGCACCGCCTTGTTGCCGATCTGGCGCTGGTAGATGTCGACGATGCCGCCGATTTCCTTCTCGCGCTCCGCGCCGGCGATGTCTTGCAGCTCGCCTGCGGCGCGCAATTGCGCGATCCAGGCGCGCAGGTCCTGGCGCTCGTTGATGGTGTTTTGTTTCGCGGGGCGGGTTTTGACGGGTGCGTCCATGCCGGATTCCGTAGGGTGGGTAGAGCGAAGCGAAACCCACCATAGGATCGCGAGGCAGATGATGGGTTTCGCTACGCTCCACCCATCCTACGAGAATTACATATCAAGGACCAGCCGCTCGGTTTTGCAACCGCAGCAGCAGATCATGACCTTTTCGTTGGTGGCCTGCTCTTCCTCGCTGAGCACCGAATCGTGGTGCACCGGGATGCCGGAGATCACCTTGGTCTCGCAGGCGCCGCAGATGCCGAGCTCGCAGGAATAGTCGACGTCGACGCCGGCGTCGAACAGCACTTCGAGCACCTTCTTGCCCGGCGGGATGAAGTATTCCTCGCCCGACTTGGCGAGCTCGACCCAGAAGCCGCCGAGGCCATCTTCCGCGTTCACATCGTCCTTCGGCGTGAAATATTCGACATGAACGTTCGCCTTCGGCCGGCTTGCCGCTGCTGCCTCGAAGGCTTTGAGCATCGGATTGGGGCCGCAGCAGTAGAAATGCGCGTCGGCCGGCGCCTCGGCGATTGCCGCCGCAAGGTCCATGACCTTGCCGCCGGCCTCGTCGTCGAAGTGCAGGTGCACGAATTTCGCATCGAGCTTTTGCAAGTCGCTCAAGAACGCCATGTCGGCCTGCGACCGGCAGGCGTAGTGGATTTTCCACGACCGGCCAAGCGCGGCCAGCTCCTGCGCCATGCACCAGATCGGCGTGATGCCGATGCCGCCGGCGATGAGCACGACATGATCGACTTTCTCGACCAGCGGAAAATTGTTGCGCGGCGCGCTGATCTTGATCTGGTCGCCGACTTTCATCTGCTCGATGATATAGCGCGAGCCGCCGCGGCTGTTCTCGTCGCGCTTGACGCCGACGGTATAGCTGTCGGGATCGGCGGCCGGCACGACCAGCGAGAATTGCCGGAGCAATCCGTTCGGCAGATGCAGGTCGATATGGGCGCCGGGCTTATAGGCCGGCAGGCGTGCGCCATCGACACGCTGGAACGTGTACAGCTTGGTGTCGCGGGCGACGTCCTCGATCTTGCTCAGCCGAGCGTCGATCAGGCCGTGGGCGGCCGTTGGCCCGGCGGTGGTGGCTGGTGCGGTTGCGGTGTCCATTTACGGCATAGATAGGCGGCCGGGGTGGGATTGCGCAACCGTTCTTTGGCCGGCAAGTTTTTGGGCCGGAAAGTTTTTGCTATGCGCCGCCGTGTCCGGGGGCGGGCGGCAGCGGAAATTGCTTGAGATAGGGCAGATATTCTTCCTCGACGTCGATCTGCAGCGTCGCCAACACGCGCACCACGGCGCAGTAGAAGGCAATCGTCAGGACCAGGTCGGTGAGGCGCTCGGTGTCGAGTTTTTCGCCCAAGTGCGCGAAGGTGGCGTCGGAAATGGCCAGTTCCGTCGCCATTTCACGGGCCGCCTTGAGCACGGTTTTGGCCAGCGGCTCCAGATCGGTGGTGCGGCCTTGCGTCTCGGCGGCGATGGCGCGGATGTCATCGTCGCTGACGCCGAAATCGTGGCCGATCTTGATGTGATGGGAATACTCGTAGGGCGATCGGGCAACATAGCCGACCTGAAGGATGGCGAGCTCACGCAGCCGCGGATCGAGTTTTGAGCCGTGGCGGATGTAGTGGCCGATCCCGCTCCAGCCGCGCGCGGCGCCCGGACTGTTGACCAGAGCCCGAAACAGATTGATCGGCCGGTTGAGCAGATCCTGATGCTCGGGCGGTAAATCCGCGCGATCGAAATAGGGAATGCGTGCCATCTGTCCTTCTCCCCGTTTCCGTTTACTCGCTCGGTTTCTCCACCGCCCGCACCGAGGTTTCCGGCATCACGCCGCCGCGCTGGCGAGCGAGCGTTTCGAGGCCGGACATTTCCCAATCACCGGCGGTGGCGCGCTTGGCGAATTTCTCCCAGGTCTCGGTCCAATCGCCGAGATGATAGCCGTGCCATGGCGACGTCACGGTGAGCGGGTGCAGGCCGAGCCGTTCCCACAGTTCTCGCGCGTGTTCCATGTGCTCGCGG
>DATHHM010000046.1:0-9108 GCA_035317145.1 Xanthobacteraceae bacterium
AGAGCATAACGAAGTGGCCTACACGACCGCTGACGGCAACGATTATCCGGCCCATGAGCAGACCTATGAAGGCTTCATCATGCTGGTGAAATACGGCACCGCCGCCGTCATCTTCATCGTCGCCATGATGGCGATTTTCCTCACCTGATCGATCGCCAATCGCGCCGCCGCCCGGCGGCGCGATTGGAAGAACTGCACCCATTCCGGTTGCGAAACCGGTATCCATCTCTGCCCAATAAGCGCTAGTTTGCTCGCGCGCGTGCTTCCCGCGCCGCCGGAGGCCTCATGAAGATTGCCGTTGCCAAGGAAATCGATCCGTCCGAGCCGCGGGTCGCGGCTTCACCCGACTCGGTGAAAAAATTCAAGGCGTTGGGCGTCGATATCGCGATCGAGCCCGGCGCGGGCATCAAGTCGGGTCTGCCGGATTCGGAGTTCACCGCTGTCGGCGCCGTCGTCAGCGCCGATGCGCTTGATGACGCCGACATCGTCATCAAGGTGAAGCGGCCCGAGGCGTCGGAACTCGCGAGCTACAAGCGCGGCGCGCTGGTCATCGCCATCATGGACCCTTACGGCAACGACGCGGCGCTGAAGGCGATGGCGGATGCCGGCATATCGGCGTTCGCGATGGAATTGATGCCGCGTATCACGCGCGCGCAGGTGATGGACGTGCTGTCGAGCCAGGCCAATCTCGCCGGCTACCGCGCGGTGATCGAGGCTGCCGAAGCCTTCGGCCGCGCCTTTCCGATGATGATGACCGCGGCGGGGACGATCCCTGCTGCAAAAGTGTTCGTGATGGGCGTCGGCGTTGCCGGCCTGCAGGCGATCGCGACCGCGCGGCGGCTTGGCGCCGTCGTCACCGCCACCGACGTGCGGCCCGCGGTGAAAGAGCAGGTCGAAAGCCTGGGCGCCAAGTTTCTCGCGGTCGAGGACGAGGAGTTCAAGCAGGCCGAAACCGCAGGCGGCTACGCCAAGGAAATGTCGAAAGAGTATCAGGCCAAGCAGGCGGCGCTGACCGCCGAACACATCAAGAAACAGGACATCATCATCACCACCGCGCTGATCCCGGGCCGGCCCGCGCCGCGTCTGGTCACCGCCGATATGGTGAAGTCGATGAAGCCCGGCTCGGTGTTGGTCGATCTTGCGGTCGAACGCGGCGGCAACGTCGAGGGCGCCAGGGCCGGCGAAGTCGCCGATGTCGGCGGCATCAAGATCGTCGGCTACACCAACGTTGCCGGCCGCGTCGCGGCCTCGGCCTCGAGCCTTTACGCGCGCAACCTGTATGCCTTCATCGAGACGCTGGTCGACAAAACCACCAAGGCGCTCGATGTGAAGTGGGACGACGAACTGGTCAAGGCCACGGCGCTGACCAAGGACGGCGCCGTCATTCATCCGAACTTCCAGCCGAAGGGCGCGTGAAGATGTTGTACGCGGGCTTTCAACGCGTCGCTCCGGGGCGACGCAACGCATCGAACCCGGAATCTCGACCCCACAATTCATCTCTGGATTCCGGGTTCACGCCTGCGGCGTGCCCCGGAATGACGAGTTAACAGGAGAGCCGTCATGGATCATATCGCGCAGGCCGTCGATCCCTTCGTGTTCCGGCTGTCGATTTTCGTGCTCGCCGTGTTCGTCGGCTATTTCGTGGTGTGGTCAGTGACCCCGGCGCTGCATACGCCGCTGATGTCGGTGACCAACGCGATCTCCTCGGTGATCGTGGTCGGCGCGCTGTTGGCCGTGGGCGTCGCGATGGTCGGCAGCGGCGGGGTCTGGGCGCGCGGCTTCGGCTTCATCGCGCTGGTTTTTGCATCGGTGAATATCTTCGGCGGCTTTCTGGTGACGCAGCGGATGCTGGCGATGTACCAGAAGAAAAAGAAGTGACGACGATGCAGATTTTCGGATCGATATCGTCATGCCCCGCGCAGGCGGGGCATTCATTATGCCGTGACGGTTTTGTAAGTCACGACCGTTTCGGAATAGTGGATCATCCGCTTTCGCGGATGATGACAGTGGAGGGGCCTCGTTCATGAACGCCAATCTCGCCGCAGTACTTTATCTGGTCGCGGGCGTCCTGTTCATCCTGTCGCTGCGTGGGCTCTCCAGCCCGGCATCGAGCCGCCGGGGCAACTTCCTCGGCATGGGCGGCATGGCGATCGCGGTGGCGACCACGCTGGCGGCGCATCCGCCGGCCGACGGCATCGGCTGGGTGCTGGTAGTGCTTGGCGTCGCCATCGGCGGCAGCGTCGGGGCGATGATTGCGCGCCGGGTGCCGATGACGTCGATGCCGGAACTGGTCGCGGCGTTTCACTCGCTGGTCGGCATGGCCGCGGTGCTGGTCGCGGCCGGGGCGTTCTACGCGCCCGAAGCCTTCGACATCGGAACGCCCGGCAACATCCACGGTGCAAGCCTGGTTGAAATGTCGCTCGGCGTCGCCATCGGCGCGCTGACATTTACGGGCTCGGTGATCGCGTTCCTGAAACTGTCGGGCCGCATGAGCGGGGCGCCGATCATTCTGCCCGCGCGTCACATCATCAACATCGCGCTGGCGGCCGCGCTGGTGGTGTTCATCGTCGGCCTCGTGATGTCGGGCAGCGCGCTCGACTTCTGGCTCATCACCATCATCGCGTTGGTGCTAGGTGCGCTGCTGATCATCCCGATCGGCGGCGCCGACATGCCGGTCGTGATCTCGATGCTGAACTCCTATTCCGGCTGGGCCGCCGCCGGCATCGGCTTCACGCTCGGCAACTCGGCGCTGATCGTCACCGGCGCGCTGGTCGGCTCATCCGGCGCGATCCTGTCCTACATCATGTGCCACGCGATGAACCGCTCCTTCATCTCGGTCATTCTCGGCGGTTTCGGCGGCGAGACCGCCGCGGCGGGCGCAGGCGCGGGCGGCGAAGTGCGCCCCGTGAAACTCGGCTCGGCGGACGACGCCGCCTTCATCATGATGAACGCGCAGAAGGTCATCATCGTGCCCGGCTACGGCATGGCGGTGGCGCAGGCGCAGCATGCGTTGCGGGAAATGGCCGACCAGCTCAAGAAGGAAGGCGTCGAGGTCAAATACGCGATCCATCCCGTCGCGGGCCGCATGCCCGGCCATATGAACGTGCTGCTCGCCGAAGCCAATGTGCCCTATGACGAGGTGTTCGAGCTCGAGGACATCAATTCGGAATTCGCCCAGGCCGATGTCGCTTTCGTAATCGGCGCCAACGACGTCACCAATCCCGCCGCCGAGGACGACAAGACATCGCCGATCTACGGCATGCCGGTGCTGCAGGTCTGGAAGGCCGGCACCGTGATGTTCATCAAGCGCTCGCTCGCGTCCGGCTATGCCGGTATCGACAATCCCTTGTTCTACCGCGACAACACCATGATGTTGCTCGGCGACGCCAAGAAGATGACCGAGAACATCGTCAAGGGGATGTGACGGAACCGTGCTATGCTCGCGCGCCGGCAGATTGTCATGGGCGCCGCGGCCGCGGTCGGCAATGCCATGATCCGTCCACTCGCCGCCGCGCTATTTGAGTGGCGGAAGACATTTGCCCTCTGACGCCGGCTTCACTTCGGATCTCGAGCCACGGCTCGATAAGCTCATTGCCGCTTGGGCTCCTGCGCGCCGCGTGTCACACTGATGCAGCGAGGGACCATCAGGGTTGTTGATAGTCATGTTCACACTCGATCGGCGCAAGCTTCTGGTTGGCATGGGTGCCGCGCTCGCGGCACCGTCGATGAATACGGTCGCGGCTTCATCCGAATTACGAAAGGTCGCGCCGGCCGATGCCGGTTTCGCACCGAATCTCGATGCGCGGCTCGATGACCTCGTGACGTCGGGCCGAGCATGGAAACTGCACGGCGTCGTCATCATGCGCAAGGGGGCGCTCGTACTCGAGCGCTACGAGGCGGGCGAGGACGAAATCGGAGGCGACCCGATCGGTCGCATCGCGTTCGGTCCCGACACGCTGCATGACCTGCGCTCGGCGACCAAGAGCATCCTCGGCCTGCTCTATGGCCTGGCGCTCGCCCAAGGCAAGGTGCCGCCGCCGGAACATGCGCTGCTGGAAGCCTTTTCGGAATTTGCCGACCTCGCGACCGATCCACGGCACAAACGCATTACCATCGGGCATGCGCTGACGATGTCACTCGGCCTCGAATGGAACGAGGGCATTCCCTACGAGGACCCGGCCAATGGCGAGGTCCAGATGGAAAGCGCGCCGGATCGTTATCGCTATATCTTCAGCCGGCCGTTCGTGGCCGATCCGGGGACACGCTTCATTTATGGCGCGGCCGCGCCCACGCTGATCGGAAAACTGATCCAGAAAGGCACCGGCCAGTCATTGCCGGACTTCGCACGTTCCGTGCTGTTCGATCCGATCGGCATCGGCGCGACCGCGTGGAACAACGGATCGAACGGCGAGCCTGCGGCAGCGTCCGGACTGCGCATGACGCCGCGTGATCTGGCGCGTATCGGACAACTGATCCTCAACCGCGGTCAGTGGGAGGGGCGGCCCGTCGTGCCGGCGGAATGGCTTGAAAAGTCGTTCCAGCCGTACCTCGCCGTCGATGATTTCCGCCGCTACGGCTACTTCTGGTACATCGGCGATTTCCAGTACGGCAATCCGCCAAATCGCCCGATCGCCCACTGGATCGGCGCATTCGGCTATGGCGGCCAGCGGCTGTTCGTATTGCCCGAACTCGATCTGACGGTCGCGATCACGGCCGGCAACTACGCCGACCAAAATCAGTGGATGCCGCCGATCCGCGTGATCCGTGAAGTCGTGCTGCCGAGCCTGTTGTGACCACCGGGACGAGCACAGCGGTTGTTGGGGCAACGCCATCAGGGGCGGTCGCCAGGCAATGACTGTCCTGAAATGGATTATCATTGTCGGTGCGGTCGGCTACCTCGGGTGTCTCGTCGCCCTGTTCTTCGCGCAACGCGCGCTGCTGTTTCCGATCCCGCAAACCGTGCGGACGCCTCCTGAAGCTGCGGGCTTTCCGGAAGCTGAGGAACATATTCTGACGACGGCGGATGGCGAGAAGATCATCATCTGGCATGTTCCGGCAAAACCGGGCCACGCGGTCGTGGTTTATTTTCCTGGCAACGCCGATCTTCTGGCCGGACGTGTCAGCCGCTTTCGAGGCATCACTTCTGACGGAACCGGGCTCGTCGCCCTGTCATATCGCGGCTATGCCGGCTCGAGCGGAGAGCCGAGCGAGCGAGGACTGCTCCAGGACGCCGCGTCGGTCTATGCCTTCACGTTAGCGCGATACAAGCCCGATCGAATCGTCGTTTGGGGCTTTTCACTGGGCACTGGGGTTGCGGTAGCGCTGGCGGCCGAGCGGCCGGTTGGGAAGCTGATCCTGGAAGCACCTTATACGTCGACGGAGGACGTTGCCGCGGCGCTGCTTCGAATGGTGCCGGTACGTTGGCTGATGAAAGATCAGTTTCGCTCCGACGAGCGCATGGCGCGCGTGACGGCTCCGCTCCTGGTCATGCATGGCGCGCGCGATCCCACCGTCTCGATAGCCTTGGGAGAACGGTTGTTCGCGCTCGCCCATGAGCCCAAGCAGTTTGTCCGGTTCGCTGAGGGTGGTCACGACGATCTGGATAGTTATGGTGCAATCGAAACGGCCCGGCAATTCATCGATGCTTCAAAACGCTGACGGCTGCCTGGGCTTAATTTATTCTCAGGCTTTAAGGATGTGGTGACATGAGCGCGCACGGCCCGATGCCGCGATCGGCGTGGATTTTCCCGGCCCTGGCGGTCGCACTTTTTGCCGTCGCCACCGGCCTCGGACTGTCGTTCACGCCGTCGCTGGGCGGGCTGGTGTTTGCGGTGGCGTTGCTGTCGATCCTGTTTGGCACCGTGTTCGCGGCCGTCCATCATGCCGAAGTCATCGCCGAGCGGATCGGCGAGCCCTACGGCACGCTGCTATTGACGCTGGCGGTCACCATCATCGAGGTGGCGCTGATCGCGACCATCATGCTTGGCGACAAGCCGGTTCCCGCACTGGCGCGCGATACGGTATTCGCCGTCGTGATGATCGTTTGCAACGGTCTCGTCGGCTTGTGCATCTTTATCGGCGGCCTGCGCTATCGCGAACAGGATTTTCAGGTTAGCGGCGCCAATCTTTATCTCAGCGTGCTGTTCGTGATGGCGACCATCACGCTGATCATGCCGAACTATACGCTGACGGCGCCGGGACCGATCTATTCGGCGGCCCAGCTCGGCTTCGTCAGCATCGTCACCGTCATTCTGTATGGGGTGTTTCTCTATACCCAGACCATCCGGCACCGCGATTATTTCATCGGCGATGCCGCCGGCGCCGCCGATGACGGGGCGCCGATGCCGAACCGGATGCTGGCCCTGAGCATCGCGCTGCTGCTGGTCTCGCTGCTGGCGGTGGTGCTGCTAGCAAAGAAATTCTCGCTCGTGGTCGATGTCGTCACCGCGAAGATCGGCGCGCCGCCTGCCTTCGCGGGTGTGCTGGTGGCGCTATTGATCCTGCTGCCGGAAGCCGTCGCCGCCATATCCGCAGCCCGCAAGAACGATCTGCAGAAAAGCATCAATCTGGCGCTGGGCTCGTCGCTTGCGACGATCGGGCTGACGATCCCCGCGGTCGCCGTTGCCGCCTACGCGCTGGACAGGCAACTCGTGCTTGGGCTCAACCTTCAGGAGATGGTGCTGCTGGTGTTAACGTTTATCCTCAGCATGCTCACCTTCGGCACCGGCCGCACCAATATCCTGTTCGGGCTGGTTCACATGGTGGTGTTTGCGGTATTCATTTTCATGGTTTTCGTGCCGTGAGGCAGGGAGGAGACGATCATGCTCAGCGCTAAATCCGACGTCCAGGTCGATACGCCGGAAGTCCGCGTCACCGAGTGGCGGCTGGCGCCGGGCAGCGCCACCGGTCATCACATTCACGAGATGGACTACGTCATCGTTCCCGTGACCTCGGGCGAAATGACCATCGTGGCGCCCGGCGGGGAACGTTCCAAGGCGCAGCTTGGCCTCGGTAAATCCTACTTCCGCAAGGCCGGGGTGGAACATGACGTGCTCAACGAGACCGCCGCCGAGATCGTGTTCCTCGAAGTAGAATTGAAGCCATAACCCCCGCCGTTAACGCTTTGCCACCGATCTGTCGCAGTTGATCCCTCAATGCGCCTCAAAGTTTCCGCATCAAAACCGGTGCGGGAGAGGCTCAACATGCTGAAATACGTCTCGAAATTTACGCTGGATGTATTGCCGTCATTATTGGCAACCGTGATCGGGGCCTACATCGTCAACCATTACATCGTCTCCAAGCCTGACGCACCGGTTGCCGCCGCAACGTCGACCGCCAACCCAAAGGCCGATGCGAAGGCCGAAACATCCTCCGACGTCGCCAACATCCCCGAGCCGGGCGTTAGGGCCAAGGGCATCTCCGAAAAGGCCGTCCTCGACAAATCGGCGGCAGAAAAGCCGGCAGCAGAAAAACCCGCGGATAAAACCGCCGACAAGCCCACCGAGACCGCGAGCATCCCTTCGGACACGCGGCGGCATCAGCCTGCGGCGCGCGAGAAAACCGTCGCCAAGACGGTGCCCGCGCCGCAGCCTGCTGCGCCGGCTGTGGTGCCGGTGGTTGCCACGCCAAATGTCGTCGCCGCGCCAAACCCGCCCGTCGAGGCGGCAACGCCCGCGGAGGAGCGCCGCGACGCCAACGATCTCGCCCGCGCCGCGATCGAGCGCTTGCGCGGCATCACTGACAGTTCGCCGCGTACGCAGGAAGCCGCTCGCGCCGCAGAAACACCCCGCATCCCGGATGCGCCCCGCGTCGTGCCGGCGCCATCGGTCGAAGCGTCTCGTATCGTGCCCGCTCCATCGGTCCGGCCGCTTCCGCCGCCGATCATGGTCTCCACGCCTCCCGGTGAAGCGCTCGATTCGGCGCCAGCATCGTCGCAGGCAAAGCCGCCTTACGCCGATGCCGCGCGAATCGGCGACGCCCGCCGCCCGACGCCGCCAGCCGATATTCCGGTCTCGCCGCCGCTCGATCTGCGTGCCGAGGCGACGGAACCAGTGGCGCGGGAACACAAGAACGTTGCCGAAGACATGCTGTCGGCGGCGAAATCGGTGTTTCACGCGGTCTTGCCGAAATAACTCAGAACGTATCGTAGTTCTGCCCGGCCTTGCCGCCGACACGCGCAAAGCCACTCTGCGCGGCTTCGTCCTTGGGCCGGATGCCGATGGCGCGGCCATAGGAGCCGGCGGCCTTGCTCTTGTCGCCGAGGCGTTCATAGGCGAGCCCCCGGGTGGTCCAGATCTGCGCGTTGTTCGGATCAGCCTGCGCGGCCTCGTCGAGATCGGCGGCGGCCTCCTTGGCCTTGTCGAGCGCGAGGTAACTGATCGCGCGGCCCAGCAACGGTTCGGCCCGCTGCGGCGTCAGGCCATTCGCCGAGGTAAAATCGTCGATCGCAAGTTGATGCCGTCTCTCGCCCTGATAGAGCAGGCCGCGACTGTATAGCGCCTCCGCATGATGCGGATCGAGCGTGATCGCCTTGTCGAACTCGGCGAGTGCTTCTTCGGTCCTTCCGGATCGCGCCAGCGCCTGGCCGCGCGTCGTGGCGGCGTGCGCATTGCCCACATTCGTTTCGGTTGGAGCCGGCTTCGGCGGGGCGTCAGGCTCCGGCGACAGCGATCCCAGATTGATCGAGCAGCCACAGAGCGCGAGCGCGATCGCTACAGCCAACGGCGCGAACGCGCGCGGACTGAGGCGCAAAGCTCCGGAAGATGCAGGGGAACCCGGAATAGCCATCGATGCAACAGACTCACGCGCTAACCGTATTGGTAGCCTGCCGTGTCGTAAAATGCATCGGCCAAAACAACAACGCGGGCACAAAGGCCCGCGTCATCGGCAACAAATTTGCTGAAAACAAAGAAGAAGAGATCAGCGCGGGCCGCGCGGCCCGGCGCCGGGACCGCCACGGCCGCCAGCACCGCCGCGATCGGCGCCTGGACCGGCGCCAAACACCGGCTTCGGCTTCATCGGCAGCAGGCCTTCGCGCTGCAGCTTCTTGCGGGCGAGCTTGCGCGCGCGGCGCACGGCTTCCGCTTTTTCGCGGGCCTTTTTCTCGGA
>DATHHM010000047.1:0-5422 GCA_035317145.1 Xanthobacteraceae bacterium
TGGTGAATCGCGTCGGTTTTCCGCCGCAGGATATCATTTTCGATCCCAACATTTTTGCCGTCGCCACCGGCATGGAGGAGCATAACGGCTACGGCGTCGCCTATATCGAGGCGGCGCGCTGGATCAGGGCGAACCTGCCGCATGCCCATGTCTCGGGCGGCGTCTCGAATTTTTCGTTCTCGTTCCGCGGCAACGAAGCGGTGCGCGAGGCGATGCATTCGGTGTTCCTCTATCACGCCATCGCGGCCGGCATGGATATGGGCATCGTCAATGCCGGCCAGATGGCGGTCTATGACGATCTCGACCCGGAGCTGCGCGAGGCCTGCGAGGACGTGGCGCTCAACCGCCGCGCCGACGCCGCCGAACGCTTGCTGGCGCTCGCCGATCGCCATCGCGGCCACGGCATGGAAAAGAAGGAAGCCGATCTCGCCTGGCGCGAATGGCCGGTGGGCAAACGGCTGTCGCACGCGCTGGTCCACGGCATCACCGACTTCATCGAGGTCGATACCGAGGAGGCCCGTCGCGCCGCGCCACGGCCGCTCGCCGTGATCGAAGGCCCGCTGATGGACGGCATGAATGTGGTCGGCGATCTGTTCGGCACCGGCCGGATGTTTTTGCCGCAGGTGGTGAAGTCGGCGCGCGTCATGAAGCAGGCTGTCGCCTATCTGATGCCGTATATGGAGGCCGACAAGGACGGCCGCGAGCATAAATCGTCGAACGGCAAGATCGTGCTCGCCACCGTCAAGGGCGACGTCCACGACATCGGCAAGAACATCGTCGGCGTCGTACTCCAGTGCAACAATTACGACGTGGTCGATCTCGGCGTGATGACGCCGGCGGACAAGATTCTGGATACCGCGATCGCCGAGCAGGCCGACATCATCGGGCTGTCCGGCCTGATCACGCCGTCGCTTGACGAAATGTGCCACGTCGCGGCCGAGATGGAGCGCAAGGGTTTCGACGTGCCGCTCCTGATCGGCGGCGCCACCACCAGCCGCGTGCACACCGCGGTGAAAATCCATCCCAACTACCGGCGCGGCCAGACCATCTATGTCAATGACGCCAGCCGCGCCGTCGGCGTCGTCTCCTCGCTGCTGTCGCGCGATTCGCGCGAGCGGTACGTGAACGACGTGCGCGCCGAATACGCCCGCATCGCCACGGCGCACGCGCGCGCCGAAGAGAATAAGCAACGGCTGCCGCTCAATGACGCGCGCACCAATGCGCTAAAACTCAACTGGTCCGGCAATTATCGGCCACCGGTGCCAAAACTTCTCGGCACGCAAAAACTCGCCGATCTGCCGATCGCCGAGCTCGTCGAGCTCATCGACTGGTCGCCGTTCTTCGCCACCTGGGAGCTCAACGGCAAATATCCCGCAATTCTCGACGACAAGGTGGTCGGCGAAGCGGCGCGCAGCCTGTTTGCCGATGCCCAGGAGATGCTGCGCAAGATCGTCGCCGAGCGCTGGTTCCGCGCCAATGCAGTCGTCGGACTATGGCCGGCGAACAGCGAGGGCGACGACATTCTCGTTTTCGACGACGAGGCGCGCAGCAAACCGATCGCCACGCTGCACACGCTGCGACAACAGCTGGCGCGCCGCGAAGGCCGCGCCAATGTGGCGCTCGCCGACTTCGTCGCGCCACGGACGAGCGGGCTTGCCGACTATATCGGCGCCTTCGCGGTGACCGCCGGCATCGGCGAGGAAACCATCGTCGAGCGCTTCAAGCACGCCAACGACGACTATTCCGCGATCATGGCCAAGGCGCTGGCCGACCGCCTCGCCGAAGCCGCCGCCGAGCGGATGCATCAGCGTATGCGCAAGGAGTTTTGGGCCTACGCCGCCGACGAGACGCTCGCAAGCAGCGAACTGATCGGCGAAAAATATCGCGGCATCCGCCCGGCGCCCGGCTACCCGGCGCAGCCCGACCACACCGAGAAGGCGACCCTGTTCAAGCTCCTCGACGGCGAGCGCACCATCGGCGTGCGCTTGACTGAAAGTTTCGCCATGTGGCCCGGCGCCTCGGTCTGCGGCCTCTATTTCAGCCATCCCGAGAGTTATTATTTCGGCGTCGGCAAGATCGAGCGCGACCAGGTCGAGGATTACGCCAGGCGCAAAGGCTTGACGCTGGAGCAGACCGAAAAATGGCTGGCGCCGATTCTCAACTACGATCCGCTCGCACGCGTGCGTAGCGCCGCGGAATAGCAACAGGAGGATTCATGGCTCGGCTCGTCGCCATGTACAAAACGCCTCGCGATGCGGCGGCGTTCGACAAGCACTATTTCGACAGGCACGTGCCTCTCGCCAAAAAGATCCCGGGCTTGAGAAAATACGAAGTCAACAAAGGCCCGGTGGCGACGCCGGCCGGACCGTCCGGCATTCATCTGGTCGCGATCCTGCATTTCGACGACATGGCCGCCATCCAAAACGCTTTCGCCAGCACCGAAGGCCAAGCCGCTGCGGCCGACGTGCAGACTTTTGCCACCGGCGGTGCCGACATGTACCTGTTCGAAAACCGCGAGGTGTAGACGGCGTTACGCGGCGCTGTTGCGCGCGATGGCGCGTTCGACGAACAACGCCGCTTCAAGCGCTGCGCGGTCGCGGCCGAAGCGGCCGACGATTTGGATGCCGAGCGGCAACTTGCCCTCGCTCAAACCCGGCACGTTGACGCACGGCGTGCCCATCAAGGTCCACAGCCGGTTGAACATCGGATTGCCGGTCGAGCCCAAGCCGTGCGGCGCGGCGCCGGGCGCCGACGGCGTCAAGATCACGTCGTACTCGGCCATGGTGTCGGCCAGCACTTGGCGGGCGCGCTTGGCGGTGCGGCGCGCCGCGTCGTAAGCGTCGGTGGTGATGGCGGTCGCGGCGTCGAGCGCCTCGCGCAATTGCTTGCCGAGCCGGTCGCGATGGCGATCATATTCGAAGGTGCGGGCGAGCAGCGTTTCGTATTCCTGAATGACGATTTGCGCGGCGTAGGCTTCCTCAAAGATCGGCGGCAGCGTGAGATCCACGACTTTGGCGCCGGCCGCTGCCGCGCTCCGCGCCGCGCTTTCGAGCGCGTGTTGCATCGCCGGGCTTGCTTGCGGCCACAAATGGCTGCGCACCAGTGCAATGCGCGGTGGCGCCGGCGTTGAGCGATCCACGCGCAGATCGCGGCCGGTGATGGCGGCGGTGACGAAGGCGACGTCGGCGATGCCCGCGCCGAACACCCCGGCGGTGTCGAGATGCCAGGCGACGTCTTTGACGCCGGCCGTCGGGATCAGCCGATACGACGGCTTGAAGCCGGCGATGCCGCAGAACGCGGCCGGCCGGATCACCGAGCCCGCGGTCTGGGTGCCGAACGCGATCGGCAGCATTGCGGCGGCGACGGCGGCGCAGGAGCCGGACGACGAGCCGCCCGGCGTATGCGCAAGATTGTGCGGGTTGCGCGTCACCGCCGGCACCATGGTGGCGAATTCCGTGGTCGCGGTCTTGCCGATGACGATGCCGCCGGCGCGGCGGGTCAGTGCCACCGCGGCGGCATCAGCGCGCGGCTGGAAGCCGGCATAGATCGGCGAGCCGTATTGGGTTGGGAAATCGGCGGTATCGAAAATGTCCTTGAACCCGACCGGCAGGCCGCGCAGCGGCGTCGCAGCCAGTTTCGGATTTTCCGCCGCCCGCCGCGCCGCGACGAGGTCGAGGACGACGAAGGCGCCGACCTCCTTCTCGCGCGCCGCAATCGCCTCGGCGCACATGTCGACGACCGCGCGTGGCGTGAGTTCGCCGGCTTCAATGCGGCGGGCAAGATCGAGTGCTGACAGCATCAGGGGCGCTCGATCAGGCCGGCGATGCCGACGGCGACGCGGCGGAGCGAGGGAAACACGATAAGCCCCGTCGTGACGCCGACCGGCCAGCCGATGATGAACGCGGTCAGCCAGCGCTGCACGAAATCGGCCCGAAAGCCGATATTGCTGAAGGTCACGACGGCGCTGACGATAAAGACGACGGTTGCGGTCGCGATGATCGGAAAAATGAACTTCGCCTTGCCTTCCATAACCACTCCTCTGCCCGCTGCGTTGTGGCCTGAAAGGCGGCGCCGGATCAAGGGGTATGGTTAATGCATTCCTTATCGCGGAGACCGCGCAACATCATTGAGCAGTCCTTAACAAAATTGCTCGCATTCTATCGCGCATGACTCTTGGAGTTCGTTGGTATCTCGTCGGCTCCTTCATTTTCGTCGCGCTGATCGCTCTTGCCGGCTGCAGCCATTATATGCTTGCCGAGCGCGAGTCATGGCGGCACGACGCCGAGATCGCGTGCCTGAATTCCGGCGCGGTGAAGGAATCGCCGGCGCGCGTGCGTATCTCTTCCATCAGCGGTCCGGGCGCGTGCGGCGCCGATTATCCGCTGCGCGTCTCGGCCTTGGGCGACAGCGGCCCGCTCGGCTACAGCGACGAAGCGCCGGTGCCGCCGGGCGCAATCCCCAATGGTTCGATGCCGCAGCGTTGGCCGGCGACGCAGCCGAGCGCAGCACCTTCATCGGGCGTCAGTTCGCAACAGTTGCCGCCGCTGCAAGCGGGCGCGCCGCAATCGTATCCGTCACAGCCGTATCCGCAGCAATCATATCCGCCGCGGTCATACCCGCCGCCATCGGCGACAGCGGTCGGGCAACCATTGTCGCTCAACCCGCCCGGCTTGCCGCCGCCCGAAGACGACGAGGATTTGGGCGTGCCCGGCGGTCCGCCGCATCCCTATTACGGCGGCCCCACTGCGCCCTACACGCCGGCGCCGCCGAGCGCCGCTCAACCGGTGCCGCCGCTCGGACCGCCGCGCGGACCGCTGGTCACCGGCGCGGCTGGGCCGGTCGAAGTAAAACCGGCCGCGACGCTCGCCTGCCCGATCGTCTCCATGCTCGATCAGTGGATCACCGCCGCGGTGCAGCCGGCGGCGCTGAAATGGTTCCGCCAACCGGTGGTGGAGATCAAGCAAATCTCCGCCTATTCCTGCCGCGGCATGAACGGCAATCCGAACGCGCATATTTCCGAGCACGCCTTCGGCAATGCGCTCGACATCGCCGAATTCACGCTGGCCGACGGCCACAAAGTTTCGGTGCAATACGGCTGGCGCGGCACGCCGGAGGAGCAAGGCTTTCTGCACGACGTGCAAGCGGCGGCATGCGAAGACTTCACCACCGTGCTGGCGCCCGGCGCCAACGTCTATCACTACAATCACATCCACGTCGATTTGATGCGGCATTATAACGGCCGCCACATCTGCGAGCCGACCGCCATTCCAGGCGAGGTCGTCGCCGAACGCGCGCGGGCGCGATACGCCGCGCAACATGGAGAGCCCGCCGTCACCGGCTCGATCGAGACCAAGCCGCGCCACGGGCGCGCGCTCGGTTATTCGCGAGAAGATGACGACGGCCGGCCGGAAGCGGTGCCGGG
>DATHHM010000048.1:0-2494 GCA_035317145.1 Xanthobacteraceae bacterium
GCGTTCGCCGGCATGGGCCGGATCGGCGCCGAGGTCGTGCAACTCGTCGGGATCGTTGACGCGATCGAACAGCATCGGCCGAAAGCCGATGGCGTGGATGAGCTTCCAGCGCTTGTCGGCGATCATGAACAGGCGCGCGTCGCGCGGTTTTAGCCCAAGCTTCGCCGATGCCGGCATCATGCCGTAATCGTATTCGCTGATGGTAAATGATCGCCATGTTGTGGATCGTTCGCCATGCAGCAACCGCAGCAGCGAGCGGCCTTCGAGCCGGTGCGATTGCCGCGCCGGATCGCCGCCGGCAATTTCCAGAAATGTCGGCGCCAGATCGATGGCTTCGACCAATTCGTCGCATACGCTACCGCGCGCTTTGTCGGCGGCCGGCGACGGATCGTAGATGATCAGCGGCACCTTCACCGAGGCATCGTGGAAGAAATCCTTGTCGCCGAGCCAATGGTCGCCGAGGTAATCGCCGTGATCGGCGGTGAAGACGATCATGGTGTTGTCGAACAGTCCGTGCTCTTTCATGTAACCAAACAGCACGCCCATCTGGTCGTCGATCTGTTTGATCAAGCCCATGTAAACGGGAATGACCTCGGCCCGCACTTCATCGCGCGAAAACGTCTTGCTGACCTCGTGCTCCATGAAGGCGCGATAGACTGGATGCGGATCGCGGCGCTCGCTCTCCGAACGCACTGCCGGGATGACATCGTCCGGCCCATACATGGTGTTGTAGGGCGCCGGCGCGATGTAGGGCCAATGCGGCTTGATGTAGGACAGATGCAGGCACCACGGCGCGTCCCCGGCCTCGCGGATGAAATCGATGCCGCGCCGCGTCATGTACGGCGTCTCGGAATCCTCCTCGCGCACCCGCGCCGGCTTCCTCGCATGGCGCATCGCCCAGCCCGAGGCCAGCGTATTGCCTTCGCCGTCGGCGGCGTTGGCCCAATCGTGCCACGGGTTCTCGCCGTCATAGCCCTTGTCGTTGAGATAGCTGTTGTAGCGCGGCCGCCGCGGCGAATAGCGCGCGCCGTCCGGGCCCATGCCGTGCAAACCGTCGTCGCGCTCGTAGGGCTCAAAGCCGCATTCGGCGACGCGTACACCGATGATCGAATCCGGATCGATGCCGAGCCGCGCCATGCCCTCGATGTCGGCCTCCATGTGGGTCTTGCCGACCAGCGCGGTGCGCATGCCGAGCGGGCGCAGATAATCGCCCATGGTCATCTCGCCGACCTTGAGCGGGAAACCGTTCCACGCCGCGCCGTGCGACTGCACATAGCGCCCGGTATAGGTGCTCATGCGCGAGGCGCCGCAGATCGGCGATTGCACATAGGCGCGGGTGAAGCGCACGCCGCGCGCCGCCAGCGCATCGATGTTCGGGGTTTTGAGCCGCGGATGGCCGTAGCAGGACAGATAGTCCCAGCGCAGCTGGTCGCACATGATGAAGAGGATGTTCTTGGCTTTTTTCGACACGAGGCGCGACGATCCCGGATGGCGCTACAAGAGGCGGGTATGCGCTCGACGTTAGCACATCGCTTCAGCCGCCACGAAATTGAGCCTTGCCAAATCCGCCTTGGTCGGCTGCATTGCACGCGCTGATCGCCGGACATGACCATGCTCGAACGGCCCGAAACCGCAATTCCCTCCCCGTTCGTATCCTCGGTGATGCGAGTCGAGCCCGGCTGGATCGACTACAACGGCCATCTCAACATGGCCTATTACAACGTGCTGTTCGACCGCGCGGTCGACGAGGTCTACGAGCTGCTGGGCCTCGGCCTGGCCTATGTGGAAGTCAGCCGGCACTCGACCTTCACCGCGGAAGTGCATGTGCGCTATCTGCGCGAGCTGCACTCGGGCGATCCGGTGCGCGTGACGTTCCAGCTGCTCGACTACGACGCCAAGCGGCTGCACTACTTTGAAGAGCTGCATCACGCCGAGGAAAACTGGCTCTCGGCCACGTCCGAGAACATGGCGCTGCACGTCGATATGGAGGCGCGGAAGACGGCGGCCTTTCCAGCGGAGATTGCCGCGCGCCTTGAGCGTATGAAGGCGGCACATGCCACGCTGCCGATCCCGGATGGCGCCGGACGGCGCATCGCCATGCTGGGAGCAAAGTGACAGGTCCAACCATGGTGACGATCCGCGAGCACAAAATTCCGAGCGCCGACAGCAAGCCCTACATCGCCGTCGAGGGGCCCGATCGCTGCCTCTGGTTCTGCGAAAGCGGCGCCGCAAAGATCGGCCGCCTCGATCCCGATAGCGGTGCATTCATCGAGTTCGCGCTTGCGAACACGAAGGCAACGCCGATCGGCATCACCACCGGCAGCGACGGCAATCTGTGGTTCGCCGAAAAGGCCGCCAACAAGATCGGCCGCATCACGCCGCACGGCGAGATCACCGAATTCGCACTGCCGACGCCAAATGCCGGGCCTGACGGCATCGTCCTGGGTCCCGACGGCAATGTCTGGTTCACCGAGAGCGAAGTGAGCCGCATCGG
>DATHHM010000049.1:0-6999 GCA_035317145.1 Xanthobacteraceae bacterium
AGGGCCTGCTCGATTCGGAAGCCGCGATGACGACCTTCCTCAATTTGGTCGCGTCCGAGCCCGACATCGCACGCGTCCCCGTGATGGTCGATTCCTCGAAATTCCACGTGATCGAAGCCGGCCTGAAATGCGTCCAGGGCAAGCCGGTGGTGAACTCGATCTCGATGAAGGAAGGCGAGGAGAAGTTCATCCACGAAGCAAAAATCGCCCGCCGCCACGGCGCCGCCGTCGTGGTGATGGCGTTCGACGAAGCCGGACAAGCCGACACCTTTGCGCGCAAGACCGAAATCTGCAAACGCGCCTACGACATCCTGGTCGGGCAACTGGATTTCCCGCCCGAGGACATCATCTTCGATCCGAATATTTTCGCGATCGCGACCGGGCTCGAGGAACACAACAATTACGGCGTCGATTTCATCGAGGCGACGCGCTGGATTCGGAAAAACCTGCCGCACGCGCATATTTCCGGCGGCGTCTCCAATTTGTCGTTCTCGTTCCGCGGCAACGAGCCGGTGCGCGAGGCGATGCATTCGGTGTTCCTGTATCATGCGATTCATGCCGGCATGGATATGGGCATCGTCAACGCCGGGCAGATGATCGTCTATGACGACATCGACCCCGAGCTGCGACAAACCTGCGAGGACGTGATCCTCAACCGCGATCCGGGTTCCTCCGAGCGACTGTTGGCGCTCGCGGAAAAATTCCGCGGCAAGGAGAAGCAGACCAGGGAGCAGGATCTGGCCTGGCGCGAATGGCCGGTCGACAAGCGGCTGTCCCACGCGCTGGTGCACGGCATCACCGAATATATCGAGGCCGACACCGAAGACGCCCGCAAGCTCGTCGAGCGCCCGCTCAACGTCATCGAAGGCCCGCTGATGGCCGGCATGAATATCGTCGGCGACCTCTTTGGCGACGGCAAGATGTTTCTGCCGCAGGTGGTGAAATCCGCCCGCGTCATGAAACAGGCGGTAGCCTATCTGATGCCGTTCATGGAAGAGGAGAAGGCGCGCAACCTCGCCAACGGCATCGTTGGCGATGGCCGCAGTTCCGCCGGCAAGATCGTGCTCGCCACCGTCAAGGGCGACGTCCACGACATCGGCAAGAACATCGTCGGCATCGTGCTGCAGTGTAACAATTTCGAGGTGATCGATCTCGGCGTGATGGTGCCGGCCTCGAAAATCATCGAGACCGCCAAGGCGGAGGGCGCCGATATCATCGGCCTATCCGGCCTGATCACGCCCTCGCTCGATGAAATGAGTTTCCTCGCCGGTGAGCTCGAACGCCGGGGCATGAGCGTGCCGCTGCTGATCGGCGGCGCCACCACCAGCCGCGTCCATACCGCGGTGAAGATCGACCCGAACTATCGCCGCGGGCCGGTGGTGCATGTCAACGACGCCAGCCGCGCCGTCGGCGTCGCCTCGTCGCTGCTGTCGCCGGAGAGGCGCGAGGCCTATGCCGCCGAAGTGCGTGCCGACTACGCGAAAATTTCCGCGGCGCATTTCCGCGCCCAGGCCGACAAGAAGCGGCTGAAGCTCGCGGACGCCCGCGCCAACGCCGGCGTCATCGACTTTGCCAAGACGCCGCCGAAGAAGCCGGCGTTTCTAGGCGTCAAGAGTTTTGGCGGTTACAATCTTGCCGAGCTTGCCGACTACATCGACTGGACGCCATTTTTCCAGACCTGGGAGCTGACCGGGCGTTTCCCCGCCATTCTTGACGATCCCAAGGTGGGCGAAGTCGCGCGCTCGCTTTATGACGACGCCCGCAAGATGCTTGATCTCATCATCAAGGAGAATTGGTTCAAGGCGCAGGCCACCATCGGCTTCTGGCCGGCCAATGCTAGCGGCGACGATATCGTGGTCTATGCCGACGATACCCGTAGAGACAAGATCGCGACCTTCCACACGCTACGCCAGCAGCTGGAGAAGCGCGAAGGCCGCTTCAATTCCGCGCTGTCGGATTTCATCGCGCCGGCATCCTCCGGCGTGCCGGACTATATCGGCGCCTTCGTGGTCACCGCCGGGATCGGCGAGGACGTGGTCGCCGACCGTTTTAAAAATGCCAATGACGATTACTCGTCGATCCTTTGCAAAGCCTTGGCGGATCGCCTGGCGGAAGCCTTCGCCGAGCGGATGCATGCGCGGGTGCGCCGGGAATTCTGGGGTTACGCGCCGGACGAGACGCTGGCACCCGATCAACTCATCCTCGAACAATACGCCGGGATTCGTCCCGCGCCCGGCTATCCCGCGCAGCCCGATCACACCGAGAAGGCGACGCTGTTCACGTTGCTGGATGCCGAAAACACCGCCGGCGTGAAGCTGACCGAAAGCTACGCGATGTGGCCGGGCTCGTCGGTATCGGGGCTTTATTTCAGCCACCCCGAAAGCTTCTATTTCGGCGTCGGCAAGATCGAGCGCGACCAGGTCGAAGACTATGCCGCGCGCAAAGGCTGGAGCGTGGCCGAGACCGAGCGCTGGCTGGCGCCGGTGCTGAATTACATTCCGGCGCAGGACCAATCGGCGCAGGATCGCCGCGTCAAAGAGGCGATGCCGACGCTGGCGCCGTCATCGGCGGTGCCCGCCAACGATGTCGCGCCAGAGGAAATCGCGTCGCATCCGCCCGGCTGTAACTGCGCGGTGCATCTGGCCTATCGCAAGAAGGCCGTGCGGGCGGGGTAGTGGCGCGCGCTGCGCTGCTCCGAAGTCCGCCGTCGTACCCCGCGAAAGCGGGGTATCCAGTACGCCGCAGCGTTGCGATTTATTCACTGGCGCTCTGGAATACTGGATCATCCGCTGGAGCCTGTCATCGGGCGGCGCGTAGCGCCGACCCGGTGGCGGATGATGACGGCGGCATTGTTAGTCGCGCGAATAAGTCACCCGCTCGGCGGGCTCAGCGGCTGCACGATCTCTCGAAACGGCGGCAGCGCTTCGCAGCGCGCGCCGTGCGCGACCAGCGCCGGATAGCGCGCGGCAGCGAGCAGGTGGGGATGCGCTTCGGCAGTGAAGCGCAGCACGCAGGCGACCGCGATGTCGGCATGTCCGATGCGTGTGCCGAACCAGTATGGCGAGGGGGTAGCGGCGCGCTCGGACTCCAGCACATCGAGCACGCCGCCGATCTGGGCTTCGCAACGCTCGACCCAGAGTTTCAGCTGATCCTTGCGCAGCGCGCGCTCGTAGATCAGGCTGACCGCCTTGTCGCCGAGCCCGGTTGCCAGCGCGCAGATTTTCAAGGCATGGCGGCGCTCCGGTCCACTATCCGCGATCATCGCCTTCGACGGCCCGACCACTTCATCGAGATAATCCAGGATCGCGGTACTCTCGATCAGCACTTCACCGTCCTCGAACACCAGTGTCGGCACCCGGCGCAGCGGATTGAACGGCGCGATCTTGTCCGCGTCGCCAAAGGTCGACCACGGCCGATGCTCGAAGGCGAGGCCGTAAAGCTTGAGCGCAATCGCCACGCGCCGGGTGAACGGAGAATCATACTGGCCGATCAGGATCATTGTGTGCGAGGTCCCTTGATAGGTTGGACGGATATGATCTCCGCTTGCCAGAGATCTGGCAGGTGCAGGCCAAAACCTTGCCGTCATTCCGGGGCACCAACAAGGCGAGCCCGGAACGTAGCGGACATTGAAAGACCACACGATGGATCAGACCGCCCCGATCACGCGCGAACGCATTGCAGCCACCGCCACCGCGATCCGCCGCTTTATCCGGCGAACGCCGCTGGTCGAGGCGGATATGTCCGACTTCGGCCTGCCGGCGGGGCCGCTGACGTTCAAACTGGAAATGCTGCAGCATTCCGGTTCGTTCAAGGCACGCGGCGCCTTTGCCAACCTGCTGTTGCGCGAAGTGCCGGCGGCCGGCGTGGTCGCGGCCTCCGGCGGCAACCATGGGGTGGCGGTCGCCTATGCCGCTCAACGTCTGGGCGTGCCCGCTACTATTTTCGTGCCGGACATCACCTCGCCGGCCAAAGCCGAGCGCATCCGCGGTTATGGCGCGCACCTGGTTATCGCGGGCACGCGCTATGCCGAGGCGCTGGCGGCCAGCGAAGCCCATGTGGCGCAAACCGGCGCCATGCCGGTTCACGCCTTCGACCAGGCCGAGACCCTGCTGGGCCAGGGAACGGTCGGGATGGAATTGGAAGAGGACGCGCCTGATATCGACACATTGCTGGTCGCGGTCGGCGGCGGCGGACTGATCGGCGGCATCGCCGCCTGGTATGACGGCGGCATCAAAATCATTGCCGTGGAGCCGGAACAAGCGCCGACATTGCACGCCGCCTTCGCGGCCGGCATGCCGGTGGATGCGCCCGCGGGCGGCATCGCCGCGGACAGCCTCGCGCCGCGGCGGGTCGGCGAGCTCATGTTCTCCATCGCGCGCACCCATGTCGCGGAAGTCGTGCTGGTCAGCGACGACGCCATACGCGAGGCGCAATCAGCACTCTGGTCCGGACTGCGCCTGGTCACTGAGCCCGGCGGCGCGGCGGCGTTCGCCGCATTGCTCACCGGCCGTTACCGGCCATCGCCGGGAGAACGAGTTGCGGTGCTGCTCTGCGGCGCCAACACCACAGCAGTGAATTTTGAGGGTTAGAACTTGGATTAAGCTTTGCTAATCTGCTCCACGGCCCCACCGTTTGTCATTCCGGGGCGCGAGCAAAGCGAGCGAGCCCGGAATCCATAAGCCCAGTATTCGAGATGGCATACTACGTCTATCTCCTTGCGAGCAGGAAACACGGCACGCTCTATCTCGGCGTGACGAAGGACATCGTGCGGCGCGGCTACGAACATCGAACAAAGGCCATCGATGGTTTTACGACGCGATGCGGCGTCGACAAAGTGGTGTGGTTCGAGATTTGATGTTGCAACTGCCATCACTCGCGAAAAAGAACTCAAGAAATGGCGGCGCGACTGGAAGATTCGTTTGATTGAAGAAGAGAATCCGGGGTGGGTTGATCTCTATCCTGGCATTTCAAACTGACACCGGGAGTATGGATTCCGGGCCCGCGCCAAGCGGCGCGTCCCGGAATGACGAAAGGAAAGCGCGCCGGCATGACTACCGGGAAATACTAGCCCTCCCCCTCGTCGCTCGCCAGCAACCCTTTCACCGCCCTCGCCCATCCAGCCAATTTCCGTTCGCGCGTCGCCTGGCTCATGGCCGGCTTGAAGCGATGTTCGAGGCGCCAGTTGTCGGCGAACTTTGAAGGCTCGGGATAGACGCCGGCCGCTAGCCCCGCGAGATAGGCAGCGCCCAGCGCTGTGGTTTCCTGGATCATCGGGCGATCGACCGGCGCGTCGAGCAGGTCGGCGAGGCGTTGCATGGTCCAGTCGGATGCGGTCATGCCGCCATCGACGCGCAGCACTGTCTTGGCGCCCTTGGCGTCGGGCCAGTCGGCGCGCATCGCCGCCCACAAGTCAAACGTCTGGTAGCAGACGCTCTCCAGCGCGGCATGCGCGAGTTCGGCGGGACCGGTGTTGCGGGTCAGCCCGAACAGCGCGCCGCGCACGCGCGGATTCCAGTATGGCGCCCCTAAGCCGACGAAGGCCGGCACCAGATAAACGCTCTGCATCGAGTCGGAGTTGTCGGCGAGCGGGCCGGTCTCGCTGGCGTGCTTGATGATGCCGAGCCCGTCGCGCAGCCATTGCACCGCCGAGCCCGCGACGAAGATCGAGCCTTCGAGCGCGTAGGTCCGCTGCCCCTTGAGCTGATAGGCGATCGTGGTGAGCAGCTTGTTCTTGGAGGCAACCGGCGTGGTGCCGGTGTTGAGCAGGGCAAAGCAGCCGGTGCCGTAGGTCGATTTGATCATGCCGGGCGAGAAACAGGCCTGCCCGATGGTGGCGGCCTGCTGGTCGCCGGCGATGCCCGCGATCGCGATCGCGCCGCCGAACAGATCCGGCACGCTGTCGCCGAAATTGGCGGAGGAATCCTTCACCTCGGGCAGCATCGAGCGCGGCACCCGCAGGATTTTCAGGAGGTCGTCGTCCCATTGCCCGCTGTGGATGTTGAACAGCAGCGTGCGCGAGGCGTTGGTGGCGTCGGTCGCATGCACCTTGCCGCCGGTGAGCCGCCACAGCAGATAGCAATCGATGGTGCCGAACATCAGCTCGCCACGGTCAGCGCGCTCGCGCGCGCCGGGAACGTGGTCGAGAATCCAGGCCACCTTGGTGCCGGAAAAATACGGATCGATGATCAGGCCGGTTTTGGCCGAGATTGCGGGCTCGTGGCCTTCGGCTTTCAGTCTGGCGCAGACATCGGCGGTGCGGCGGTCCTGCCAGACGATGGCGCGATGCACCGCCTGGCCGGTGGCGCGGTCCCACACCACGGTGGTTTCACGCTGGTTGGTGATGCCGATGGCGGCGATGTCCTTGGGCCCGACGCCGGCTTTCTTTAGTGCCGCGCGGCAGGTGGCGACGGTGGAGGTCCAGATGTCCTCCGGCTCGTGCTCGACCCAGCCCGACGCCGGAAAATGCTGCGGGAATTCCTGCTGCGCCGACGCGGCGATGGAGATGTCGGCGCGAAACACGATGGCGCGCGAGGACGTGGTGCCCTGATCGATGGCCAGCACATGGGACATGGCGTTGCTTCCCGGGGTGTTTGTTGGGTGGTGTTGGGCCAAGGCAAGCGGATTGGGGATGGTTCGTCAATATGCAGACGTCATGCCCGGGCAAAAGCGCGAAGCGCGTCTTCGCGCTAGATGACCCGGGCATCCATCAATCTTCGCGAAATGCATTTTTCAGATGGATTGCCGGGTCAAGCCCGGCAATGACGACATACGATCACGCCGACGCCGTGGTGACGCCGCCGTCGACCACGATGGTCTGGCCGGTCATGAAGCTCGAGGCATCGGAGCCGAGATAGGCCACAGCACCCGCGATCTCGTCGGGCTCGCCGATCCGTCGCAGCGGCGTGGTGGCGCAGCGGCGCTTCAGACGCTCCTCGTCCTCCCACAACGCTTTCGCAAAATCGGTCTTGACGAGGCCGGGCGCGACGCAATTGACCCGCA
>DATHHM010000050.1:0-6003 GCA_035317145.1 Xanthobacteraceae bacterium
GTCAGGGGCGCCCTGATCGGCGGCAACTGTACTTTGGCCGGCGGAGTGGCTGCCAGTTGCGCCAGCGCCAGCAATTGGGTCGGCACCTTCCGCGCCCGCCTCGGCTACGCCATGGACCGGGTGCTGCTCTATGCAACAGGCGGCGGCGCTGTTGCCAACATCAAGGGTTCGCTCAACGCCTTGCCGTGGGCCAGCAGCACGGAATTGGGCTGGAGCTCCGGCGTCGGCGTCGAAGTCGCTATGACCGACAATTGGACGGCGAAGGCTGAATATATGGCCGTCGGTTTCGAGCAACCGTCATGCGGGCTCGCCAACTGCTTTGCCGCTCCCCCCGTAAAGGTGAAAATCTACGAGAACATGGCTCGCGGCGGCATCAATTATAAGTTCTAGCCGCGCGGTAGCTCGTTTTCCGGCGAGAACGGTTCAGGCCAAAGGGCTCAAACGCCCAAGCCGGCCGATTCCGCCGGGTTGTTGTTTTTTTGCACTATTCAGAGACTTACGGAAGCTTTGTACTGGCGCCCAAAGCCCATCTGTCGATTGCGTCTGAGGGTACCGTATGCGGCGTCTTAGTCCCGGTCTCTTGGTAGGAATGGCCGTCGCCGCGAGTGCGCTTGCGACAACGGCGTCGGCTGCCGACATGCCGGTGCCGGCCACGAACTACACGCCGCCCGCCTATCGGCCGGTGATCTATGACTGGACCGGCATTTATATCGGCGCTCACGTTGGCGGCGCGTGGATGAACGATGTCGTCACCACGACGACCACCTCCATCCTGCAGCCGGCAGGCACGGCGACCAAAGTCGATCCCATGGGAGTCGCCGGGGGCGTCCAGGCCGGCGTCAATTTCCAATTCTCGCCGGTCGTCGTCGGTTTCGAGGGAACTTGGACCTGGACCAGCCTGACCGGCACGCAAATTACGCCGTCGCCGCTGGCCGGCGCATTTTCCCAATCCTCGACCTCGGCGGCGCCTTATCTCGCAACCGCGGCCGGACGCATCGGCTTCGCCGCCAACGATTTCCTGTTCTACGCCAAGGGCGGCGGGGCATGGATGCGGGTCGACTACACCCAAGCGGTCGCCGCCGGGCCGGTCTTTTCGCTACAGACGCTGAATGACAACCGCAGCGGTTATGTCGTCGGTGTTGGCGGCGAATTCGGCATGACCGAGAACTTATCCGCCAAGCTCGAATACGATTATCTCGGTTTCGGCACCAAGACCTACACGTTCGCCAACCTGAGCGCGCCGGTGGGCGGCGTGAACACGCCGTTTGCGCTGCCGGTCTCGTGGAAGTCGAGTTTGCAAATGGTGACCGTCGGGATGAACTACCGCTTCAATTGGGGTGGAGGTGGCGCAGTCGTCACCAAGTAGCGCGTACCACCTCTTTGCGGCGGGCAGCGAGGGCCGGCTAGATGCCGGCCCTTGTCATTTGATTGCTCCCTCTCCCCAAGGGGGAGAGGGTTGGGGTGGGGGGTACGGCCTCGCGGTCAGAGCCCCCTCACCCCTCCCTCTCCCCGCTGGGGAGAGGGAGTGCGCATGCGCCAAGCCCATTGCTTCAAAGCGCATTGCGATGGTGTGTTTTCCGAGGATTGCTGGCGCCCCGCCCTGGCAAAAGCCCCGCGTTCTCCCTACGTTCGGCGTAAATCCTCGCTCACCAGCCCATCGCCGCCAGCGCTGGGAACGGAAGCCATTTCCCTATGAACGACCTCTTCGACAAGAAACGGCCGGCCCAGGACCCGACCAAGAACGCGCGCGATCCGCGCGTCATCGCCGTCCGTGGCGCGCGCGAGCATAACCTCAAGAATGTCGATCTCGATATTCCGCGCGACCGGCTGGTGGTGTTCACCGGGCTATCCGGCTCGGGCAAATCTTCGCTCGCCTTCGACACGATTTACGCCGAGGGCCAGCGCCGCTATGTCGAGAGTCTTTCCGCCTACGCGCGGCAATTTTTGGAAATGATGCAGAAGCCGGACGTCGACCAGATCGACGGCCTGTCGCCGGCCATTTCCATCGAGCAGAAAACCACCTCGCGCAATCCGCGCTCCACTGTGGGCACCGTCACCGAGATCTACGACTACATGCGGCTGCTCTGGGCGCGCGTCGGCGTGCCCTACTCGCCGGCGACCGGCCTGCCAATCGAGAGCCAGACCGTGTCGCAGATGGTCGACCGCATTCTTGCTTTGCCGGAAGGCACGCGGCTTTATCTGCTCGCGCCGGTCGTACGCGGCCGCAAGGGCGAGTACCGCAAAGAGCTCGCCGAGTTCATGAAGAAGGGCTACCAGCGGGTCAAAGTCGACGGCAAGTTTTTCGAGATCGCCGAAGTGCCGGCGCTCGACAAGAAATTCACCCACGACATCGACGTGGTGGTCGACCGCCTGGTGGTGCGGCCGGATATTGCCACGCGGCTCGCGGATTCGCTGGAGCAGGCGCTCAAGCTCGCCGATGGCTTAGCGATCGCCGAGCTTGCCGATGCCGCGCCCGTCGAAGGCGCCAAAGCCAATCGCCAGCGCAATCAGACCGCCGAGCGCTTCGTGTTCTCCGAGAAATTCGCTTGCCCCGTCTCCGGCTTCACCATCTCGGAAATCGAGCCGCGGCTGTTCTCGTTCAACAATCCGTTCGGCGCCTGCCCGAAATGCGGCGGGCTCGGCGTCGAGCAGCATATCGACGCCGATCTTGTCATTCCCGACAAGGACAAGACCTTGCGCGGCGGCGCAATCGCGCCGTGGGCAAAATCGACCTCGCCCTACTACATCCAGACGCTGCAGGCGCTCGGCAAGCATTACAAGTTCACGCTCGACACCAGATGGAAGGAACTGCCGAAGAAGACGCAGGACGCCCTCCTGAATGGTTCTGGCGAGGAGACGATCCGCTTCGTCTACGACGACGGGCTGCGCTCCTATCAGACGACGAAACCGTTCGAAGGCGTGGTGACCAATCTCGAGCGGCGCTGGCGCGAGACTGACAGCGATTGGGCGCGCGAGGAGATCGCGCGCTATTTCACCGACGTGCCGTGCGACGCCTGCAAAGGGTTTCGGCTCAAACCCGAAGCGCTGTGCGTAAAAATCGGCGGCAGCCATATCGGCGAAGTCTCCGACATGTCGGTCAAAGGCGCAGCCCAGTGGTTCACTGAGCTACCCCAGCGGCTGACCTCAAAACAGAACGAAATCGCCGGCCGCGTGCTCAAGGAAATCCGCGAGCGCTTGAAATTCCTGGTCGACGTCGGGCTCGAATATCTCACCCTCGCCCGCGCCTCGGGCACGCTGTCCGGCGGCGAGAGCCAGCGCATTCGCCTCGCCTCGCAGATCGGCTCCGGCCTCACCGGCGTGCTCTACGTGCTCGACGAGCCCTCGATCGGCCTGCACCAGCGCGACAACGCGCGGCTTCTGGAAACGCTGCGCCGGCTGCGCGACCTCGGCAACACCGTGATCGTGGTCGAGCACGACGAGGACGCCATCCGCTCCGCCGACGCAGTGGTCGACATCGGCCCCGGCGCCGGCATCCACGGCGGCCACGTCATCGCCCAGGGCCAGATCGACGATTTGATCGCGGCGCCAAAATCCTGGACCGGCAAATATCTGTCCGGCGAGCTCGCCGTGCAAATCCCCGAGCGCCGGCCCAAGAATCCGACCCGCACGCTGAAGGTCGTCAACGCTCGCGGCAACAATCTGAAAAACGTCACCGCCGAAATCCCGCTCGGCCTGTTCACCTGCGTCACCGGCGTGTCCGGCGGCGGCAAGTCGACGCTCTTGGTCGACACGCTCTACAAGGCGCTGGCGCGGCGGCTGAACGGCGCGAGCGAGGCCCCTGCCCCGTACGACCGCATCGACGGCATCGAGCACCTCGACAAGATCATCGACATCGACCAGTCGCCGATCGGCCGCACGCCGCGCTCGAACCCGGCGACCTATACGGGCGCCTTCACGCCGATCCGCGAATGGTTCGCCGGCCTGCCCGAGAGCAAGGCGCGCGGCTACGAGCCGGGCCGCTTCTCGTTCAACGTCAAGGGCGGCCGCTGCGAGGCCTGCCAGGGCGACGGCGTCATCAAGATCGAGATGCACTTTCTGCCCGACGTCTACGTCACCTGCGATGTTTGCAAGGGCAAGCGCTACAACCGCGAAACGCTCGAAGTGCTGTTCAAGGGCAAATCCATCGCCGACGTGCTCGACATGACGGTCGAGGAGGCGCTTGTTTTCTTCAAAGTCGTGCCGCGGGTGCGCGACGTGCTCACGCTGCTGCACCGGGTCGGCCTCGACTACATCCATGTCGGCCAGCAGGCGACGACGCTGTCCGGCGGCGAGGCGCAGCGCGTCAAACTGGCGAAAGAGCTGAGCAAGCGTGCGACAGGTCGCACGCTTTACATTTTAGATGAACCCACCACCGGCCTGCACTTCCACGACGTGGCAAAGCTCTTGGAGGTGCTGCATGAGCTGGTCGACACCGGCAACACCGTGGTGGTCATCGAGCACAATCTCGAAGTCATCAAAACCGCCGACTGGATCATCGACCTCGGCCCCGAAGGCGGCGACGGCGGCGGCGAGATCGTGGCGGCGGGGCCGCCGGAGGAGATCGTGCGGGAGAAGCGCAGTTATACCGGGGCGTTTTTGAAGCCGGTGCTGGGGCGGCGCGGGGCGGGCGGGAAGAAGAAGCGGGTTGAGGCGGCGGAGTGATTTTGCTCCACCCTCCCCTGCAGGGGGAGGGTCGCCGCGCAGCGGCGGGGCGGGGAAGCGCTGGCGCCGCTGCAAACGCTATCGATTTATGTTAGAGACAAAGCATGGCCATGAACGTCGAAGCCGAGATTCGCGATCTCAAGCGCCGCGTCAGCGAGATCGAAGGCTCGTTCGGATTCCTGACCGAGCAGGTCAAGACCGTGCACAAGGATCTACTGGGGTTCCAGGAAAGGACCGAGCAGAGATTCGACAAAGTCGAGGGCAGGCTCAACCGTATGGAAAGCAAGATTGACAGCGTGGATCGTAAAATCGACACAAAAGTCGACGGCTTGGCGAAAGCTCTCCCAGGCATCATAAGCGATACGATGCGCGAAGTTTTGAACGAGAAGCCGCGAAAGAAGCCGTGACCTAATCCCGGTGGCGCGGAGTAATCAAGACCGCCGACTGGATCATCGACCTCGGCCCCGAAGGCGGCGATGGCGGCGGCGAGATCGTGGCCGCGGGACCGCCGGAGGAGATCGTGCGGGAGAAGCGGAGTTATACCGGGGCGTTCTTGAAGCCGGTGCTGGCGCGGCGCGGGGTGGGCGGGAAGAAGAAGCGGGTTGAGGCGGCGGAGTAGGGATTAGGTCAGCTTAGCCAAGTGAAGCAATTCCTCGGCGGCGGTTCGCAGATCGGATTTGACGCTGTCTATATCCGGCTGTCGCGCATTGAAGCGACGATTGTGAGCTGACTTGTCGCCTAAGTCCTTCAGGCTTTCGAGGCCACGCTTTGCGTTTCGGCCGAGATTGATACTGCGGTCCTTATTCAAGACCCCTAATAAGCCACTGAGCATTAGAAAATTGTCATCAGGGCCTTTAATTTCCTTAGCGCGCCCCTGAGATTCGTAGATTTCAATAATGAGAGTTTCTCCAAGCCGACGGCACATGACGGCACAACAATCATAAAAACTATAATCATAACTGCCGTTAATTTGATGAACGATCTTTTCGATGTAGCCGCGCGTATTTGAAAACAGCTCTCTAGGAAACACGCTATCCGAAGGCCTGGCGATTACTGGCGCGTCCAATTTTACACCAGCCATCTCGAGCGCTTGAAAGCCAGGTTCGATCAAGTCCCATCCTGAGGCACGTCGGAGAACTTGGTCGGCGTCATCGGCAGCCTTAAGGACATCGGCAACGTTCCAATCCCCAATTTGTCGAAAGCCTATATCCAGACCCTTATCGACTATGCAGTGAGTCTTTGCTGGCCTCGTCACGTGCGCCAAGAGCAGAAGCACGGGCAAGCGCTGATTAAGTGCAGCAAGCCGCCGCACCTCCAAAGCCAGTCGATCATCGGTGAGCA
>DATHHM010000051.1:0-12758 GCA_035317145.1 Xanthobacteraceae bacterium
AGAGTTGTCAATGAGCCGGCGACGCGAACGCTCATGAGCATCTATCCCGATGCCGTTCGCCAATGGCTCGCCCGCAATGGCGGCCTGGGCACTGAGACAATCTATCTCTCCGGACCGGAATTATTCGCGCTCTATCGAAAATGCCGGTAGAGCATGATCCCGAAAAGTGGGAACCGGTTTTCGGATAAGATCATGCTCCAATCAAAAAGTCGCTGCCTGAGGACGGCGCCGGATTGATAATACTCGGGATCAACGCCTACCACGCCGACGCGGCCGCCTGCATCCTGCGCGACGGCGTGCTCTTGGCCGCGGCCGAAGAGGAGCGGTTTCGCCGGATCAAGCACTGGGCGGGTTTCCCGTCACGCGCCATCGCCTATTGCTTACAGGAAGCCAAAGTCGATCTCGGCGACGTCGCCACCGTCGCCGTCAACCGCAGCGGCCGGGCCAATTTTTTCCGCAAGCTCGCTTACGTCGCCACGCACCGGCCCAGTCCGCGCCTGATTGCGAACCGACTGCGCAACCGCAAACAAGTGACGGGCATCGCCGAGGAGCTCGGCGCGCTGCCGGGGCGGCCGTTTGCCGGCACGATCGAATACGTCGAACATCACTTCGCCCATCTCGCTTCGGCGTTTTATCCGTCGCCGTTCGACGAAGCCGCCGTGGTGTCGGTCGACGGTTTTGGCGATTTTGCCAGCGCGGCATGGGGCGCCGGCAGCGGCACCGCGCTGTCGCTCGACGGCCGGGTGCTGTTTCCGCATTCGCTTGGCGTCTTCTACCAGGCCATGACCCAATATCTCGGATTCCCGCATTATGGCGACGAATATAAATTGATGGGGCTTGCGGCCTACGGCGACGCGTCGTGCCGGCACGAGGTGGCGAAACTTTTATCCTTGCGCGACGACGGCAGCTTCGCGCTCGACCTGAAATATTTTCGCCATCATCGCGACGACATCGCCTACGAATGGCACGGCGGCGAACCCACCTGCGGCCAACTGTTCTCGCAAACGCTGATCGAAGAACTCGGGCCGCCGCGCGATCCCGATGCGCCGATCGAGGCGCGGCATCGTAATCTCGCTTTCGCGACGCAAGCCGTCTACGAGGACGCCTTTTTCCATCTGCTGACGGCGCTGCAAAGCCGCTACCGCCACAGCGCAATCGCGCTTGCCGGCGGCTGCGCCTACAATTCCGTCGCCAACGGCAAGATCAAGGATCGCACGGCGTTTCGGCAGATCTATCTGCAATCGGCCGCGGGCGATGCCGGCGGCGCCATCGGCGCGGCCTTGGCGGTGTGGCATCGCGGCGGAGGACGGACGGCGCCAATGACCCACGCCTTTTGGGGGCCGTCGTTCACCGATGCCGAACACGCGGCGCTGCTCGCGCAGCGCCGTACGGCCATCGACGCCGAAGGCTGTGCCGTCCATCGCATCGACGATGAAAAGGACCTGGTCGAAACGGCGGCCGCGGCCATCGCCGCCGGCCTCGTGGTCGGCTGGTTTCAAGGCCGCATGGAATGGGGCCCGCGCGCCCTCGGCAACCGCTCGATCCTCGGCGATCCGCGGCGTGCCGACATGAAGGATATCCTCAACCTCAAGATCAAGCGTCGCGAATCCTTCCGCCCCTTCGCACCATCGGTGCTACGCGAAAAAGTCGCCGACTGGTTCGTGCGCGACGACGACGTGCCCTTCATGCTGCAGGTCATCGCCATCCGCCCCGAGCGCCGCGGGCAGATTCCGGCTGTCACCCATGTCGATGGCACCGGGCGGCTACAAACAGTCGATAAGGCCGGCAATTCCCGCTATCATGCCCTGATCGAAGCGTTTTTCCGGCTGACCGGAGTGCCGATGGTGCTCAATACGTCGTTCAATGAGAATGAGCCGGTGGTGTGCCGGCCGGAAGAAGCCTTGGACTGCTTCCTGCGCACCAAGATGGACCTGTTGATTTTGGGCAATCACGTGGTTTCGCGCACCGCGCCGTCCGCGCCCTGAAGCTTTTGGGAGTTGCGAGTATGCATCTCGAAACACGCGTGCTGGTGACCGGGGGTGCCGGATTTCTCGGCTCGCATCTTTGCGATCGCCTGCTCAAAAGCGGCGCCGGCGTGCTGTGCGTCGATAATTACTTTACCGGCACGCGACGCAATATCGATCACCTGCTCGATCACCACGGTTTCGAGCTGATCCGTCACGACGTGACCTTTCCGCTCTATGTCGAAGTCGACCAGATCTTCAATCTGGCCTGCCCCGCCTCCCCGATCCACTACCAGCACGACCCCGTGCAAACCACCAAGACCAGCGTCCACGGCGCCATCAATATGCTGGGACTGGCGAAGCGGCTGCGCGCCAAAATCCTGCAGGCCTCGACCTCCGAAGTCTACGGCGATCCCCAGGTCCATCCGCAGACCGAGGACTATTGCGGCCATGTCAATCCGATCGGGCCGCGCTCGTGCTACGACGAAGGCAAGCGCTGCGCCGAGACGCTGTTCTTCGATTATTGGCGCCAGCATCGCTTGCGCATCAAAATCGCGCGGATATTCAACACCTATGGCCCGCACATGCATCCGAACGACGGCCGCGTGGTGTCGAATTTCATCGTGCAAGCGCTGCTCGGCCGCGACATCACCATCTTCGGCGACGGCCAGCAAACCCGTTCGTTCTGCTACGTCGACGACATGATCGACGCGCTGGTTCGGCTCATGAGCACCGCCGACGGCGTGACCGGGCCGATCAATATCGGCAACCCCAACGAATTCACCATGCTTGAACTGGCGTCGATGGTGATCGAGCTCACCGCGTCGCGCTCGCGCATCGTCCACCGGCCGCTGCCGCAGGACGACCCGCGGCAACGCCGGCCGGACATTTCGAAAGCCAACGACGTGCTCGGCTGGACGCCGCAAACGGCGCTCCACGACGGCCTGAAGCGTACCATCGCCTATTTCGAGGGGCTGTTGCGCGACGACGCCGTTCGACCGCTGATCGTCCACGAAGCACACAGCGCCGAGGCCTAAAATGCTCTGGCGTGCCGGTCTCCGATGCGCCGATTGATCTTCATCAATCGATTTTTTGCACCCGACCATTCGGCGACAAGCCAGATCCTTTCCGATCTCGCCTTTGATCTCGCCGGCGCCGGACGCGAAGTCCACCTCGTCACCAGCCGGCAGATCTACGACGATCCCAAGGCGGCATTACCGGAGCGCGAAACCATCAATGGCGTCGATGTCCACCGCGTCGCGTCGACGGGATTCGGACGCGCCGCGTTGATCGGCCGTTCGATCGACTACCTCTCGTTCTACCGGTCGGTCAGACACTGCCTCAACGACCTCGTGCGGCCCGGCGATATTGTGATTGCCAAAACCGACCCGCCGCTGATTTCCATCGTCGCCAGGCCGGTCGCCCGCCGCAACGGTGCGCGGCTGGTGAACTGGCTGCAGGATATTTATCCGGAAACCGCCGTCGAGCTCGGCGTGCCGTTCATGCGCGGTCCCGTTGCCGCGAGCTTGGCGGCGCTGCGCAACGCCACTTTGCGCGAGGCGGCGGCGACCGTCGTGGTCGGCGATCTGATGGGCCGCAAAGTCGAAGCTTTGGGCGCGCCGGCCGAGCGCATCCACGTCATTCCCAATTGGTGCAACGACGAGGACATCGTTGCGCCAGCGGACAATCCGCTGCGGCACGAGTGGAAATTGGACGATAAATTCGTCCTCGGCTATTCGGGCAATCTGGGCAGAGCGCACGAGTTCGAAACCGTGCTGGCCGCCGCGGAGCGGCTGCGCAACGAACCGCGCGTGGCGTTCCTGATGATCGGCGGCGGCAAGCGATTCGAGGAACTGTCGGCGGCGGTGCAGGCGCGCGGCCTTGCCGGCGCGTTCCGCTTTCTGCCTTATCAGGCGCGAACGCTGCTGTCGTATTCCCTCGGTGCCGCCGATGCCCATTGGGTGTCGCTCGATCCGCGGCTTGAAGGCCTGATGGTGCCGAGCAAATTTTATGGCATCGCCGCCGCCGGCAAGCCCATCATCGTCATCGGCGATCCGAGCGGAGAGCTGGCGCAACTGGTGCGACGCCACGACTGCGGTTTTGCCATCGCGCCGGGCGACGCCGATACGCTGACTGCCACATTGCGGCGGCTATCCGAAACGCCACAGACGGTTTCAGAAATGGGCATGCGGGCGCGGCGAATGCTCGATGCGCACTTTACCCGCAGGCAAGGCTTGGCGCGATGGCGGCGATTGCTTGATGAGCTCGATGATGCCGCAGACGGCCGATCGTCCTTGTTATGACGGCATGGCGATGATAACTTGCAGACTTGCGTGTTAACTGTAAACACATCAAACAATGTCCGTTGGTTCAGCTTACCCAAGTGATGGCGCGCCCAGCGACGGCGAGCGGTGGTACGCCGTTCAGACTCGGCAATATGCGGAGAAGCGGGCGCAGGCTCAGCTTGAGCAACAAAAATTCCGCACCTTCCTGCCCAAGCGCCGCAAAACCATCCGCCATGCGCGCAAGCTCTCAACCGTGACGGCTGCGTTCTTTCCCGGCTATCTGTTCGTCCTCCTCGACCTGAACCGGGATCGGTGGCGCAGCGTCAACGGCACGTTCGGGATTTCCACTCTGGTCATGGCCGGCGACCTGCCCTGCCCGGTACCGGCGGGCATCGTCGAAACCATGCTGGCGCTCGCCGACGCCGAGGGCTTGCTGCAGCTGAGCTCGAACCTGAAAGTCGGCGCGCCGGTGCGCTTTGCCGCCGGGCCTTTCGCCGAACAGCTCGGCGTCATCGACCGTTTGGATAATGCCGGACGCATCCGGGTGCTGTTGAATATTCTCGGCCGGCAAGTGCCGGTGCGCTTGAATCGGAATTACGCGCTGCCTGCCGCGTAAGACGTTTAACGACCTTCGCCGCGCGCCAAGAAATCCGCATAGCTTCGTTCCAGCCCGGCACGCAACGGCGTACGCGATGTCCAGCCCAGTGCATTGAGCTTCGCGACATCGAGCAGCTTTCGCGGCGTGCCGTCCGGACGCGAGGCGTCGAAAACCAACTTGCCGCCATAGCCCACGACATCGGCGATAAGGCTTGCGAGCGCCGCCGTGGTGATCTCCTCGCCGCTGCCGATATTGAGGTGCGCTTCGGCCGAATAGTTTTCCATGATGAAAATGGAGGCATCGGCCAGGTCGTCGGCAAAAATGAACTCGCGCTGCGGCGTGCCGGTGCCCCAGACCGCGACCGTGGGCGATGCCGATTGCTTGGCCTCGTGCAGACGCCGCATCAGGCCTGCGATCACGTGGCTGTCTTGCGGGTGATAATTGTCGCCCAGGCCGTAAACGTTGGTCGGCATAACCGAGATGAAATCGGCGCCGTACTGGCGCCGATACGCCGCGCAAAGCTTTATGGCGGCGATCTTGGCGATCGCATAAAACTCGTTGGTCGGCTCGAGCGGTCCGCTCAAGAGCTCTTCCTCGGCCATCGGCTGGCGCGCCAGCCGCGGATAAATACAAGACGAGCCGAGGAACAAAAGCTTGGCGACGCCTGAGCGAAACGCCGCATCGATGACGTTCGTCGCGATCATAAGGTTCTGGTAGATGAAATCGGCCGGGAACGCGCTGTTGGCGGCAATGCCGCCGACTTTTGCCGCGGCGACGATCACCGCGTCCGGCTTGGCCGCACGAAGATAAGCCGCGGTGTCGTCCTGGCGCAGCAAATCCAGGCGGTCGTGACCGGCGGTTAAAACCTCGCAATCCACGTCCGCTAGCCGCCGCACGATGGCGGAGCCGACCATGCCGCGGTGGCCGGCGACAAAGACCCGCCGTCCGCTCAGATCGAACAGCGGCGCTTTCGCTTCGGCGATGCCGCCCGGATCAGTCGCTGCGGCCATGGCGCTGCTGCTCGAACCGGACCGCATCGAGGTCGGCCTTCACCATCTCTTGCACGAGCTCATCGAACGTCACGCGATGCCGCCAGCCGAGCAAGTTGTGCGCCTTGCGCGGGTCGCCGATCAGGGCCTCGACTTCGGTCGGGCGAAAGTAGCGCGGATCGACCGCGATGAGCACCTTGCCGGAATCCCGGTCCAATCCCTTCTCGTCGGCGCCTGCGCCTTTCCAGACGATGGCGCGGCCGACGCAGGCGAACGCCTTTTCGACGAACTCGCGCACCGAATGCGCTTCGCCTGTCGCCAGCACATAATCGTCGGGCTCGTCCTGCTGGACGATCCGCCACATGCCTTCGACATAGTCGCGGGCGTGGCCCCAATCGCGCTCGGCGTTGAGATTGCCGAGAAACAGTGTCGACTGCAGGCCGAGCTCGATGGCCGCCACCGCGCGGGTGATCTTGCGCGTCACGAAGGTCTCACCGCGGATCGGACTCTCGTGGTTGAACAGAATGCCGTTCGAGGCGTGCATGCCGTAGGCTTCGCGATAGTTCACGGTGATCCAGTGCGCGTAAAGTTTTGCGGCGGCATAGGGCGAGCGCGGATAAAACGGCGTCGTTTCCTTCTGCGGCGTCTCCTGCGCCTTGCCGTAGAGCTCCGACGTCGAGGCCTGATAGAAACGGGTCAGCTTTTCGCGGCCCAGAATCCGCATCGCTTCCAACAGCCGCAGCGTCCCGAGCGCGTCGGCGTTGGCGGTGTATTCCGGCGTCTCGAACGAGACCTGAACGTGGGATTGCGCCGCCAGATTGTAAATCTCGTCGGGCTGCGTTTCCTGGACGATGCGGATGAGATTGGTGGCGTCGGTGACGTCGCCGTAGTGCAGATGGAAGCGAACGCCCTCTTCGTGGGGATCGCGATAGAGATGATCGACGCGCGCCGTATTGAAGGACGACGACCGCCGCTTGATGCCGTGCACGACATAGCCCTTGCCGAGCAGCAATTCGGCAAGATAGGCGCCGTCCTGCCCGGTCGCGCCGGTGATCAACGCCGATTTGGCACGCCCGTTTTCCATCCGCAAACGACCCCGTTCTCCCCGGCCGGCATTGTCATGACCCGGCGGGCGCCCTGTGAATCCAGCAATTGACCGAAAATCGGCCGTCAAGCCAAACGTCCGACGGAACATGGACCGACAGCACTTCGTGCTCCAGCCAGCTTGGAAATATCACCAACTTGTCGGTTTCGGGCGTGATATCGACGATCGGACCTGCGGTTTCGCGTAATGGATCGGGAAAGCCGCGCAACCTCAACTGGCCACCGCTATAGCGTGGCGGCATCGCCGAAAAATAATAAACGCAGGACAAGATGCGCACGTTCTCGACGCGCTCGACAGTATCGACATGGGTTTTGAAATAGCAGCCATCGCCATAGCGGGCGTATTCAAATTCCCGTGGCTCGACCTTTGGTTCGATAAGGCCCAAGCGCGCCAAAGCGACCGGCGCGATCGCGCGCATGGCGCTCTCGATCTGCGACCGAAACGGCCCGAGATCCGTTAGCGAGAGGGAAACGCGCACCGAAGGATTGACGCCCCGCTCCCCCGTACGGCGGCTGCGAACCAACGCCGGCTTGAAGGCCGCCTGTCGCTCGCCGACATAGGCGAGCAATGCCGACACGGTCGGCATGCCAAACACATTACGAACCGTACCATACGGACATCGTTTTTCTGACGACCACTCCAAACGGTCGTCGAACTCCGATTTTTGCATAAGGTCCACGCGCGAAATCTCTCAACCAAACGGGCACTTTCCAAGCGGTCTGCATTCTCAGCCTACGGCAAATGTGACAGTTGCAACAGACCGGAGACAAAGCGCGAAGGTGACCTCGAGGGCCGCCGGATTGGCCTTTTTTCCACCCCCAAACCGGATCGCCGTTGTATGGCGCGGTTTCCTTGAATTGCGCATTGCTGCCGCGGAGTGCTAATTTGGCAACTGTCAACCGATCTTTACGGGCTCCGCTTCCGCAGTCGATCGATGAGGATTCTTAGTTTATCCGCGTGGGACACGGTCCGGATGTTCCCATTCGTCCTGGACAGCACCCCACTTTACGGCCTCTGGCGCACTGCCGACGTGTGTGTTATCGATTTACCTCAGCGCGGTGAGGTTGTATAATCCCGTGGCAATGGTGGGAATCGTAGGGGCCGGAGGTGGCGCCTTGCGGGTTTCGATTGTTACAGTTGGGAAATAGGGCGACGACTGCGATGAACGAAAAACCTGAACCCGAGGTCGAGACGGGCGGTCAGCCCGAAATGCGGATTCGCACCCCGTGGCATGCGCCGAAATTTGTCGTTTCCGAACTCGCCTCCACCGATGCGATGTGCAATGCCGCCAACGACGGCAGAAACTCTAACCCTTCGCTGAGCTAGAAGGCGCTTCGCAGCCCTGCGCCGATTGGCACGTCCAAACTACTGATGAATGCATTTGCCGGCTTTGTCGCGCTCGACGGCGCGCCTATTGCTTCCGAAGCGGAGGCGTCGGCCGCCAGAGCGATTACCACGTTGCACGGGGGGCGGACGGTCGCGCGTCGGGTCGCCGGTGCTGTGTTGGTACAACGGGTTTCATCGATGGACGCGCCCCTCCCCGGCGAGGCGCATCCGTTAACGGGTAGGGATGAGCGTTCGTTGTTCGCTGCCCTTGCCCGACTCGATAATCGTGAGGAACTCGGCGCCAGTCTAGGCCTTGGCGGTGCGGAACTCGCTCGCGCGTCCGATACGCGCCTTCTGCTGTCCATGCACGAACGATTCGGCGATGACGGCGTGGCACGGTGCCTGGGTGCCTTTGCATTTGCGTTATGGGATGTAGACGCGCGGCGACTCACGCTGGGCCGCGATTGCCTCGGCAACCGTCCACTGTTCTATCATCGCGGGCCGCATTGCGTTGCCTTCGCGACCACGCTTCGCGCTCTGCTCGCACTGCCCGGCGTGCCGCGCGCGATCGACGAGCTGGCGCTTGCGCAATTCATCGCTGTCAACCACCGCGATCAGCAGCACACGCTCTATCGCGGCATCGAGCGGGTTCCAGGCCGAACGCTGGTGACCATCGACCGCAGCGGCACCCGATCGCGCAAATACTGGGCCCCCGACTTCGACGCTCCGCCGCCTTACACCCGCGAAGAGGATTACATCGAGCGGGCGCGCGAGCTCCTGGACCTCGCGGTCGCGGCGGCGGTGCGTGACACGCCCCACGTTGCCATCGCAACCAGCGGCGGCCTCGATTCGTCGGCGATTGCAGCAACGGCGGCGCGGCTCGGCTCGGCGGAGAGCATCACCTGCTTTACCGCGGTGCCGCAGCCCGGCACGCAGATTGACGTTGGTTCGCACCGCTACTTCGACGAACGCGACAAGGTCGAGGCGTTGGCGCGCATGCATCCGAGCCTGGCGGTGCGCTTCGTCACTCCCGCGTGCAACGATCCTTGGGCTGAAGACGACACCCGCTATTTTGCCCGCGCGAACCTGCCGGCACTAGGTCCGGCAGGGCTTGGCCGTCATCTTGCCGATGCCATTGAGGCCGCCGGGCATCGCGTAACGCTGATCGGAAATTACGGGAATTTCGGACTGTCCTGGGCCGGGCAGCTTTCTCTGGTCGCCCTGCTTCGCAGCGGGCAATTGAACACCTTCGCGCAAGAGCTGCATGCGGTAGCCCGCGAAAGCGATCGCAGCCTCGTTCGCACGTTTGCCGGTGAGGTGATCATGCCGACAGCACCGTTGTGGATGCGCCGGCTGATCAATCGATCGCGCGGCCGCGATCCCGACAGCGTCGCCCGGCACAGCGCGCTGAATCCCGATTTTATCGCCGAGACCGGTTTGGCGCGGCAATGGCGCGAGCAGGGCTTCGATCCCTGGTTCGGTCCGCGCGATACGAACGCGGCGCGCTGGCGCGCCGCTCGCGTGTTCGATCACAATCAGTATGTCAGCGACATAAGGGCGATGTCGGGCGAGATCGTCGGCCACGAAGTTCGCGATCCGCACGCCGACCGGCGGCTGCTCGAGTTCACGCTCGCGGTGCCAGAGCCGATGTTCCGCCGCAACGGCGTGCCGCGGTCCTTCGCCCGGCGGGTCTTGGCGGACCGGCTGCCGCGCGAGATCATCCGCGAGCGCCGGCGCGGCGCCATCAATCCGGCCTGGTTTCGTTCGCTCGACGCCAAGCGGGCCGACCTCGCCCGCGATATCGAGCGCTTGGAGGCTTCGCCGCTGGCGCGCCGGCTGATCGATCTGCCGCGCCTGAAGCGCCTGATGGCGCAATGGCCAAAGGACGCGCAAGCCGCCGAGAGCCGTGTCGGCGAATACCGGTTCGCGCTGGCACGAGGCGTTCATGTCGGCCGGTTCATCCGCTGGGTCGAAGGCGGCAATGAATAGGGGCGGCGCTGGTTTGGCCCGATCTCGACTTCGCGGGCATGCAGAAATAAACTGCGGTCCTGGCAATCGAGGCGGCAAAGGCAATGCAAGAAGGCAGCACTCCCGATAGCGCGGATGCAACGAGCCGTATCGCCGATTCGACGATCATCTCGCGCAGCCCGTCCGTCCTCACCGCCGAGGTCGACGGCGAGGTCGTGATGATGAGCATCGAGCAAGGCCAGTATTTCGGCCTCGACGACATCGGCAGCGACATCTGGAAGCGCCTCGATTCACCCTGCGCGTTCGCCGATCTGATCGATCGCCTCGCCGCCGACTATGACGCCGACCGCGCCAGCATCGCCGCCGACGTCCGGGCGCTGCTCGAAAGCATGGCGGCGCGGGACGTGGTGAGGCTGGCCTGATGCAGGCGCTCGCCGGCTGGGAGCGCAGCGGGACTCACGCATATCGGCTCTGCGGACTTAAGCTTGATTCGCAATTCGCCTTGCCCGCCCTGCCGGAATGGGACGGCCCGGCCGATGCTGCCGCCGACGTCGACTGTCGCCGCGGCGAAGTTCCATCCCGGCTCAGCCGCCCCGACTACATCGGGCCGGTCTTCCAGACCAGCGGCACCGGCGAATATCTGCTCGTCCTGCCGGGCACCGGCCGCATCCTGGTCCGCAACGGCAACGAGATCACCGTCGAGCCGGAAGCGGCTCCGGCGCCGTCCAACCTGAGCGCCATTCTCGCGGGGCCCATCCAGGCCGTGCTGTGGCATCAACGGGAACTATTGCCTTTGCACGCCAGCATCGTCGTCATCAACGGACGCGCCGTCGCGCTTTGCGGCGATGCCGCGGCCGGCAAGTCGACGCTGGCCGCCATGTTGGCTGGGCAGGGTCACGGCGTAATCGCCGATGACATTTGCGTCGTCGATATGCGCAACGACGGCGAGGTATCGGTAACGCCGGGCTGCACGCGTCTGCAGCTTTGGCGCGACGCTCTCACCGAGCTCGGCGTCGCCACAGACGGGCTCGAGCGCGCGCTGGAGCATAAGCAAAGGTATTTTCTCGATTGCGGCAACCGCCTGCCGTTGCAACCGTATAAGCTCGCAGCGGTGGTGCGGTTGGTTCGCAATGCGCTGCCTCCGGCTCGGCTGGAGCGGCTGCGCGGCGCGGAAGCGGCGCAAGCGATGTACGAATGCGTTCACACCCAGCGACCAGCCCGCGCACTGGGGCGGGCACAGCCGATTTTTGCTGCCTTCCCGTTGATGACATCCGCGGGGGTGGGCTTTTGGCGCCTCATGGTGCCGAGAGACCTGGCGGGGCTTCGCCAGGCGGCCGCGCAATTGCTTGCGACAATGGAGGACTAAACGCCGTGGCAGGCATCTGGCTGTTGGCCTCGTATCACAAATCCGGCAACACGTGGCTGCGCGTCGTGCTCGCCAGCCTGTTGTCCGGGCGGCCGGTGGACATCAATGCGATGCCTGCGGTGAATTTCGGCGCCAGCGATCGCGCCCTGTTCGACAAGGCGCTCGGCATCGCCAGCGCGGATCTCACCATCGAACAGGAGATCAATTTGCTGCCGCGCGCCTATGAGATCTGGGCCGCGGAAGCGCAGCGGCCGATCTATAGTAAAACGCACGACGCTTATCGTATGACGCCGGCCGGCGAACCGGTGTTTCCCACGACCGCGACACGTGGCGCGGTCTACGTGGTGCGCGATCCTCGCGCCGTCGCCGTCTCGTTCGCCCACCATCGCGGCAGGGACATCGACGACACCATTGACCGCATGGAGGATCCAGGAGGCGCATGGGCGCCCGTCTCGCGGTTGTCGCAACAACTCATCCAGCGGCCCGGGCACTGGAGCGAGCATGTCGAATCGTGGCTGGGCGCACCGTTTCCGGTGCATCTCCTGCGTTATGAGGACATGCACAACGATCCGCATTCAGCCTTTGCCGCGGTGGCGCGATTTCTCGGTTTGCCTTGCGACAGCGAACGTATCGCGGCCGCGGTCGAGGCGGCGGCATTTCCCCGCCTGCAAGCCCAGGAGCGCGCGGCAGGCTTCATCGAGAAGCCGAGCCGATCGCCGGTGTTCTTCCGCGAAGGTCGCGTCGACGGCTGGCGGCAGGTTCTGACTGCGGCGCAGGCAACGCGTATCGCGGCCGCGCACGGCGGCGTCATGCGGCGATGCAACTACGACACGCAGCTTTTACCGTTCACGCCGAGCTTTGTCGCGTAACGCGATTTGGGTACTCGCAACAATGTCCATTCAACCCGCAACGCGCGTGACCGTCCGGAGGAAAGGCGACAGTCCTACCGCGCGGATATCTCTTGCAAGATGAGCTACGATCTCGTCGGTGCCGGTGCGGACTATCCGGAGTGGCAAGGACCGCCGCGCCGGACCCTCGTAATCTGCACGCAACAGCGTTCCGGAAGCACCCTGCTTGGCGAGGCGCTCTACTTCTCCGGCGGGTTTGGATGCCCGTTGGAATATTTCCACGGCGGTTTTCGCCCCGGATTCGCGGCG
>DATHHM010000052.1:0-7919 GCA_035317145.1 Xanthobacteraceae bacterium
GGGCGCGGACGGCTGCTCGGCATAATGCACCAGCACGTCGGGAGCGAATGTCTCGACGCGCTGCGACAGGAATTCGAAATCGCAGCAATCGCCGATCGCCACCTCGATCTTGCCGCCGGTGACGCTCTCGAATAGCGCGGCGCGCTCCGGCAATAGCGGATTGGCCATCAGCGCGTCGGAGTTGGTGTCGCGCGCGATCTTGCGGCGCAAATAATTGTCCACCGCGCAAACGTCGTGGCCGGCGTGGCGAAATGCCATCGCCGTCGGCCAGCCGAGATAGCCGTCGCCGCCGAGAATCATGACGCGCATGGCCGCCTCGCGCTATTCGGGACTACCGCTGATGAGGTCATGCCGGTGCAGAAAGTCGGCGAGCTCGGCCTGCGACAGCGTCACGACGTTCGCCGAATTGTAAGGCTGCTCGACCGCGGTTTCGCGCAGCTCCGCGTAGTGCGGCTTGGCCTTTTCCGGCGTGGCAAACGCCGGGCGCACGACGAAATAGCGCTCCAGCTCCAGCGCCCGGCGCGTCTCCTCGTCGTTCATCAGTTCCTCGTAAGTTTTCTCGCCCGGCTTCGGCCCGACCACCTTGATCTCGATGTCCTGCGCGCGGCGGCCGCACAGCGGAGCGAATTCGCGCACCATGACGGTCGCCAGGTCGGCGATGCGGATCGCCGGCATTTTGGTGATCAGCACGTCACCCGGGTGGCCGAGCACCATGGATTCGATGACGAGCCGCACCGCGTCGTGCAGCGACATGATGAATCGCGTCATCTGCGGATCGGTCAAAGTCACCGGCCCGCCATTGCGGATCTGGTCGCGGAAGATCGGGATCACCGAGCCGCGCGAGCCGAGCACGTTGCCGAAGCGCGTCGACAAGAACGTCGTGCCGGAAAGGTTCGGATCGAGCGCCGCCGCGGTGATGAGCCGCTCGCCCATCAGCTTCGACGTTCCCATCACGTTGGTCGGATTGACCGCCTTGTCGGATGAGGTGAAGACCAGCCGCTCGACGCCGTTCTCCACCGCCGCGCGCGCGATATTGTGCACGCCGATGACGTTGGTCTGGATCGCCTCGAACGGCGAGCGCTCGCACAGGAAGACGTGCTTGTAGGCGGCGGCGTGAAACAGCACCTGGATGTTTCTGGTCTCGCGCGTGATCGCGACATTGTCGCGGATGTCGGCGAGGAGAAAGTGGGTGGCGTAGCGCGCGCCGTAGCGTTCCTCGAGGAACGCGAGCTCGCTCTCGTTGTTGTCTATGCCCGTGAGCGATTCGATTTCGAAATTTTCCAAAAGCTGGCGCGCCAGCTGCTTGCCGACCGTGCCGCACACGCCGGTGACCATGACGCGCTTGCCGCGCAAATAGGCCCGTGCGTGGTCCTGCGCAGACGATTGGGCATTCATGCGGTCAACGATCGTGCGGGGGCGCTCGGCGCGACTTCTTTAAGCTCAATGAATTGCGTATAGCGGCAACGTCGTGCCGGCGCAACTGAAGGAACCGTTCCGGCACCTTTCGCCACGCGGGCGCAATTCGGCGTTGGCCCGACTCGTCGCGGCGTGCTACATCTCATCTGCGACCTCGGGATGCTGACGATTCCATCAGCAGGACCGCGGCAGGGGAACATCATGAGCAGCGACAGCCCGGCGGTGCTTACTCCGCTGCACCTGTCGATCGTCGTGCCGGTCTATAACGAGGCCGCCGTGCTGCTCGCCATGGCCGAGCAGTTGGCGCCGCATTTGGACGATTGCGCCGGCCGCGGCCGCTGGCAATTTGTCCTCGTGGACAACGGCAGCACCGACGGTTCCTCAGCGATCTGCGCCGAGATCGTGCGGCGCTGGCCGGGCTCCGTGCTGGTCGAGCTCGACCGGCCCAATTACGGCGAGGCGCTGTGCCAGGGATTGGCGCAAGCCGCCGGCCCTTGGGCCTTCATCATCAATGTCGATTTCTGGGACGTGCCGTTCATGCGCTGGTGTTTCCGCACCCGCGGCGTCTACGATCTCGTGGTCGGGTCGAAGCGGGCGGACTTTTCGCTCAACCGCCAGCAAAGCTACCGCAAGCTTCTCAGCTGGGGCCTCAACACCATCCTGCAGGCGGTGTTCGGTTTCGTCGGCTCCGACACCCACGGCCAGAAATTCGTCTACCTGCCGACGATGCGGCCGATCTTCCGGCAATGCCTCATGCGGCGCGGCCAGTTCGACACCGAATTCACCTTGCGCGCCGCCCGCGCGCAGTTGTGGATCGCCGAAGTGCCGGTTCCCATCGTCGAATTGCGCAAGGCGCGCAATCTGATGCTGCACAAGATCGTGCGCAACTTCGTCGACATCCGCCGCCTGCACCGGGTGATGCGCGAGGTGCCGATCAAGGCGGCGACGCGTTATCACCGCTGGTCGCGCGAAGACGTGGAAAATCTCGACGGCGCGCAGACCGCACTGCTCATCGAAATGGGCCGCCTGCATCGCGGCTCTACGATCCCGATCGATTCGGCGCTCAACGAGCCGCGCGACGCTTCGAGCTTTGATCGAAAGCGCGGCGCCGGCACCGCGGCTCGTTCTTGACGATCGTCAGGCCGCGCGCGGCTTTGCCATCACCATGATCAGGCAGTCGGCGAACAGGGCATTGTAGAAGCTCGCCTTGTGCGACAGGTGCCAAAAATGCTTGCCGGTGCGGAACCTGGTTTCGCGGGTGAAGCCGAGCTTCGATAGCACGCCATCGAGCGGCTCCGGCAGTGCCGGGACGATCAGATACATGTTGCGGCCGGTCAGTTGCAGCGGCTGGAAGCCGGCGCTTTGCAAAAGTTTGAGCAGGCTGCGGCGCGAGAAGAATTGAAAGTGTTTTGGGTGCTGCAATTCGCTGACGGTGAAGCCGATCATGCCAAGCGCGCGATAGAGCCAAAACGCCGAATTCGGCGTCGACAGCACCAGCCGGCCGCTGGGCTTGAGCACGCGGAACATCTCGCCAGCGAGGATCTCGGGAGAGGTCATGTGCTCGATCACCTCGGAGCAGAAAGCCAGATCGAAGGTGCCGTCCGGATAATCGATGCCGCTCTCGAGATCGACGACGTGGCCGTCGAAGCCGTGGCCGCGATAGCGCGCGATCCCCTCCTCGGAGATATCGACGCCGCGGACCTTGTGGCCCTTGGCGGCGAGCGCCAGCGAATTGTTGCCGGACCCGCAGCCGACGTCGAGGATATCGAGCGGCGTGTCGTCGGGGACGCAATCGATCGTATAGATCTTGCTGGTCCGCGGGATTTCCGACCCTTGGGTATATTTCCGATCGTAAAACGCCTGAATGCTCTGGTGCATGGCGCTGCTGTTGCCGTGCCGGAAATGGGCCTCGATGCGAGCCGTTATAGATAGGCAGGCCACATCGTGCAACCGCGCTCAGCCGCGGCCGGCCGCCATCGCCGACCGGCGCTTGGCGCCACCCGCAAATCGGATAGCGGCGGCTGCCGCAATCACGACGGACAGCACCAAAAAAACGACAATCCAGACGAAATTGTCGATCATGACCATCGGGTTGAGGATCACCAGCCAATTCGGCAGCCAGGCGACGACGATGAAAAACGGAATCGCGGCGGCCGTCGGCAGCAGCGTCGCCAGCGCGTCCGCATTCCACGCCACCAAAAAAACCAGGAATAGGACCGCCGCTGCCGGCACGAGCGCGTTCCAGACCGGCAAGCCTGAAAAAAGCCCGCCAAAGAACTGCTGTTCCGATCGCCAAGCTCGCGCCGGCTTGTCGATGAAAAACGCATGCGCCACAAATTTTGGATCGTTGCGCAGAATGTCGAAGAATGCGATTCGGGTAAATTTCTCCAGCGCCGTCCGCTTGGTCGCACCGTCGCGGTTGAGATATTGCTGTCGCTGTTCCGGCGGCAATTTCATGATGGCGATATGGGCCACCTCCGCGGGCATCGCATCGTCCGTGGCCTGATTGACCGACGCGCCGTATTTCTTGTCCCATTCGGGCTCGAGCTGCAGAGAAGACAGCAGGCCCTGCCAGAACATATGCCGCGGCACGTCGCCCTGCGCGCGGTAGACCGGATGCAGAGTTACGGCGGCCAAGAGCTGCGCCGACAACAGAACGGCGAGAACGGTGACCGGGATGAGCGCCGAGCGCGATTGCCGCCAATCGCAGAGCGACCGCAGCGAACGGCCGCGGCGCAATGCCAGCGCTGCGATCATCAACCAGAAGCCCAACAACGCCAGCACGGCCCAAATGACCGGTGAGCGGATTTGCAGGGCAAAAGCGAAAATCGCCGCCTGCATGGCGACGACACCATAGTCGAGCGGACCAAGCCGGTAACGCGGCCGCGTCCCCATGACAATCAGGTGCAGTACCGGAATGGCGGCGATGGTGCCGAGGAATCTCGGGTCCTTCACATCGATGCCCGCGCCGTTGAAAAAGGCGCTGGAACCGAGGAAATTCACGAAGTCGGCGCAGACGACCGTATAAAGCGCCAGCGTCATCGCGACGACGGCGGCCATGGCGCCGACGCTTCGCCAGTGACCGGCACCGTAAAGCACCAACGAAGCCGTCACGATGACGAAGTAAAGGTATGTCATCGCCGGGACATTCACCCCAAAAATCCTGAACGCCAGGTAATTATAGGTGCCGATGCCGGTGTCTTCTCCGGAAAAGCCGATCAGGTCGATGTATTCGCCCTTGGTGTTCGCCGGCGCCGGCGGCGGCAAATCGATCGTCAGCGCCTGCACCAATACGAACTGCAGCAATTTCGCATCGCGAAGATTGTCGGGATACTGCACGCCGGGCGACACTTCCGGCTGGCTCGTGAGGCCGCTCCTCATGAGCGTGGCGAGCAGCCGCTGGTCGACGGCAGCGCCGCCGATGCCGAACCGCAGTTTTGTCAGCGCGGCGCTGATGCCGTAAAGTTCGCGGCTCCACCCCTGCTGCGTCATGGTGCTGACGAGGTTTTTTTCAAATAAGGTCCAAAGCATCGCCCCTAGCAGCAGGAGCGCGACGGCAAATGCGGAACAAGATGCGAGCCAAGCCTTGCTGTCGCGGCCGGATGCCGAACCTTCGCTTGGTGCCGATTGGGAGGTCACGGGTTTCCGGGATGTTGAAGATAGCGGGCGCCCAGACACTTGATCTTTTTGCAATCGCGACGCAAGAGCCGTGCAAGCCGAAGGCCGGCGGAAAGAATGGTACAAGACAATGCGTCCGAGCCCCTTGAAACACGACCCATGAGCCAGCACCCATGAGCCGCGCCGTCATCCTCGCCGGCGGACGGGGCACCCGCCTGCATCCGTTCACCATCGCGCTGCCGAAACCGCTGGTGCCGATCGGCGACCGGCCGATCCTGGAAATCGTCATCCAGCAGCTGATCGCCTGCGGATTCACGCACGTCACGCTCGCCGTCAATCACCAAGCCGAAATCATCCGCGCCTATTTCGGCGACGGTGGCCGGTGGAATATCAAAATCGATTATTCGATAGAGAAAAAGCCGCTCAGCACCATGGCGCCGCTGCGTTTGATCCCGGATTTGCCCGAAAATTTTCTGGTCATGAACGGAGATGTGCTGACCGATTTGGCCTTCGATCGTTTTCTCGACGAGCACAGCCGCGACAAGCAGCTCTTTACGATATCTGCCGCGGCCCGCGAACAGACGATAGACTATGGCGTGCTGCAAATGGGCGCGGACGGCTATCTCGCCGGTTTCGAGGAGAAGCCCAAGATCCCTTATTGCGTGAGCATGGGCGTGTATTGCGTCAACAAAAAAGTTCTCGATTTGATTCCGGAAGGGGAATCGTTCGGTTTCGACCATCTGATGTTGAAAATGATCGCCGAACGCCGGCGCGTCCGTATCGTGGTGCACAAGGGATATTGGCTGGATATCGGGCGCCCGGACGACTATCAGAAGGCGCTTGAGGATTGGCCAACCTTGCAAGCAAAACTCGAGCCGTAACGCCAATCGCACCGGCTTGAGCAGAAAATTCAGGCAAGCCGGCCGACAGCCACACTAATCCGCTTGATCCGAAGCGCGGCGCCGGGCCACCACGAACATGATATCGAACAGATTGACCACAATGCCGAGGTCGAACAGCCGCCAGGCGGGCAGCAGCTCGTAAAGCTTCGGCTTTTTCATCCGCAATACCGTGACGGCATAGAAGATCCATCGCAACGTGCGCGCATTGCCGGGATGACTGACGTGAACGACGTCGAAGCCGTGTCGATCGAGCAGCGTGGTGATGGTCTCGACGGAAAAATAGTGCAGATGAGTGGGCGGATGAATGAGCCGCCATTTCGGACCGCGCCATCGCGCGTTCAAGCTATCGATGTCGCCGGTTGTCAGCGCCAAGAGGCCACCCGGCTTGAGATCCTGGGCAATCTTGCCGATGAAGAGATCCGGGCGCTTGAGGTGCTCGATGGTATCCCACATCACCATCAGGTCGTAACGGCGGCCTAAATCCATTTCCAAGTAGTTGCCCTGGACGGCCGGCACGTGCAGCGTCTCGGCCGCATAACGCACCGCGGCCTCCGAAATGTCGACGCCCGATGCCGAATGCACGTAGGGAGCGATTTCGGAGAGGAAAAAGCCGTAGGCGCAACCGACTTCGAACACGTTTGCCTTAGCGAGGTCCGGCCGCAACGCTTTCAAGGTCTTGATGCGCTTGCGAAAGTTGAGGCGGAGCGAAGGCTGTTCGGCGACATAGTCGAGATATTCTTCGCCGTAGAAATAGTTTTCGCCGTACAGCGCCGCGAGTTCGGCATCGGGAATCCGCAAATCCGCGGAGACGAGGCCGCAGCGCGCGCAGCGAAACAATCCTGGCAAGTGGCTTGCCTCGTACACGCCGCCGCACACGATGCAGCGCGTGGGGTCGAGCGGAGTTGCATCGGCAGGCGGCGCCATGGGTTGCGGGCGATTCATGCGACCGATTCGCTGGATGTTTCTATCTCGTCGGCGCGGCGGTTCGCGAAGAGAAATGCTCCGCGTACCAGCGCCAGGTACGGCCGACTCCGTCTTCGAGCGAAACACGCTGGTCATAACCGGTCAAGGCGTTGGTTCGCGCCATCGATGGGCAGCGGCGCGCCGGCGAGCCTGCGGTTTCATCGCCGGGAACCAGATTGACATCGGCCCCCAGCGTGCGGCGGACGATCTCCGCGACCTCGAGGATCGGATATTCCGGCGCCTCGGTTCCCACGTTCCACACTTTGCCGACGGCTGCGTCGCTCCTGACCAGCCGTTTGATCAGCTCGACGGCGTCGTCGATATAGCAAAAGGTTCGCGTGTGCCGTGGCGAGTGGATGCGTATGTCCGAGCCGGGCTTGCTCGCGTGCATCCGCTTCATCAGCTCGGGCACGACGTGTTCGGTGCCCATGCGCGGCCCGTAGACATTGTGTGGCCGGACGATGATGTAGGGAACGCCGGCCTGGCACACCATGGCCTCGCCGTAGAGCTTGGACAGCATGTAGCTGGTGCGCGCGTTGGTCAACGGCGCAAGCGCGATGACCGAATCTTCACGGGTGGGAAATTGCAATAATCCGGCCGACAGACTGCCGGCGTAAACCTCGCTGGTCGAGGCAAAGACGCAGGCACAGAGGTTTTTCTGCCGGCGCGCAAGACGGAGCGCTTCGCGCGTCAGCGCGACATTGAGCGTCAAGGTTTCATAGGGGCGATCCATCACATTCGCCACGCCCACAATGGCGGCAAAATGGAAAATCGCATCGTAATTCGAAGCCAATGTGTCGGTTGCGCCCTCGGCGGCAAGATCGAGCTGAATGAGTTCGGTAGCCGGCTGCGCGCGGAATGCGGCCAGCTCGGCATCGTCCTGGCCGCGCGAGAAATTGTCGAGAAGGTGGACGGCAACACCATCGGCCGCAAACGCGCGCGCCAAGCTCAGACCAATAAAACCCGCGCCGCCGGTGATCAATACGGTTTTCATCACCGCAGCAGTCCCCGGCCGACCGC
>DATHHM010000053.1:0-5810 GCA_035317145.1 Xanthobacteraceae bacterium
ATATTCACATGGAGGGGCGGCCTGTGATCACGACCGCATTGACGGACCTCTGGTACGGCTTCGGCGTCGCGCTCGAACCGCACAATCTGATGTTCTGCTTCATCGGCGTGCTGGTCGGCAACATGGTCGGCGTGCTGCCCGGCATGGGCCCGCTCGCCACCATCTCGATCCTGTTGCCGCTCACCTTCGGCATGAAGCCGGTCGCCGCCATCCTGATGCTGGGCGGCGTCATGTACGGCGCGCAGTACGGCGGCGCGATCTGCTCGATCCTGCTCAATTTGCCGTGCCACCCACCGCACGCGGTGACCTGTCTCGACGGCTTCCCGATGACCAAGCAGGGCCGCGGCGGCGTCGCGCTCGGGCTCACCGTGTTTGCCTCGTTCGTCGGCGCCTCCTGGGGCATCACCGAAATGATCTTCCTGTCGCCGCTCCTGGTGCGCGCGGCATTGCAATTCGGTCCGGCCGAAGTCTGCTCGCTGATGCTGCTCGGGCTACTGGCCGGCTCGACCTTGGCGCGCGGCTCGCCGATCAAGGGCGTCGCCATGACCGTGCTGGGGCTATTCCTCGGCTCGGTCGGCACCGATCTCGAAACCGGCTCGGAACGCTACACCTTCGGCATGACCGAGCTCGATGACGGCATCGAGCTGATCGCGTTGGCGCTCGGGCTGTTCGGCATCGCCGAGTTCATGAACAGCGTCAATCAGGTGGCGCCGATCAACACCAAATATACCAACGTCACCTTCAAGGACATGCGGCCGACCAAGGCCGACATGAAACGCGCCTTCTTTCCGATGTGGCGCGGCACCATCATCGGCAGCCTGTGCGCGCTCATTCCCGGCACCGGCCCGACCATCGCCTCCTTTGTCGCCTACGCCACCGAAAAGAAAATCTCAAAACATCCGGAAAAATTCGGCACCGGCCTGATCGAAGGCGTGGTCTGCCCGGAAGCCTCGACCCACTCCTCGGTGCAGGGCGACTTCATCCCGACCATGAGTCTGGGCATTCCCGGCGACGCCGTGATGGCGCTCCTCCTCGGCGCGCTGATGATCCAGGGCATCGTGCCCGGACCGCAGCTGATCTCACAGCATCCGGACATTTTCTGGGGTCTCGTTGCCAGCTTCTGGATCGGCAATATCATGCTGGTGCTGCTCAACGTGCCGCTGATCGGCATCTGGGTGAAGATGCTGGCAATCCCCTACAAGTTCCTCTACCCGAGCGCGATGTTCTTCGTCTGCATCGGCGTCTATGCCGCCAACAACGACTTCTTCCAGGTCGGCGAAGTGGTGGCCATCGGCCTGTTCGGCTACATCCTGCTCCGCCTCGGCTTCCATCCCGCGCCGATCCTGCTCGGCTTCGTGCTCGGCCCGCGGTTCGAGGAGAATTTCCGCCGCGCCATGCTGATCTCGCGCGGCGACATCCTGGTGTTCGTCGAGCGGCCGATCAGCGCGGTGTTCATCACGCTGTGCGCGCTCCTGATCGGCAGCCAGCTCTACTTCCGGCTCAAGGGTGGCAAGACGCCGGACCTCGAGCCTGCCGACGAGAACAAGGCCGTGGAAATACCGCCGGAGCTTGCGCCGCAGCGCGTGCCGGCGACGCCGGCGGAATAATCAGCGCAGGCCGCGTCCGAGCACGCGGCCGAGCCGATCGGAAAACAGCCGCGCATCCGTGGGCCGCTCGCCGTCGAGCACGCGCGCCTCGTCGAACAATAGATGCGCGGCGTCCTCCTTGAACGCGCGCTCGCCGTCGCCGAGCTTGGCCAGCGCGACCACGATGTCGTGCCGTGGATTGACCTCGAGGATCGGCTTTGACGCCGCATTCAACCGCCCCGCGCCGGCAAGGATTCGCTCCAACGCCCGGTCCGGCCCCGAATCCGGTGCCACCAGGCAGACCGCGCTGTCGGTGAGCCGCTCCGAAGCGCGCACTTCCGCCACGGCATCGCCGAGCGTCGTCCTCACGAAGACGAGGAACTCCTTCACCGCATCCTCGATATCGGCCGGCGGCGCGGCCTCCGTATCGGTGCGCGGGATAAGCGCCAGATCGGCGGCACCTTGGGTCACCGACTTGAACGGCTTGCCGTCGAAGCCGACACCCGGCATGACCCAGAAACTGTCGACCGGATCGGGCAGCAACATAACCTCGATGCCGCGGGCACGAAAACCTTCGAGATGCGGCGAGGCTTCAAGGCGCGCCAGATCGTCGCCGGCGAGATAATAGATCGCGGTCTGGTTGATCTTCAGCGCACCGACATAGTCTTTCAGGCTGCGCCAGCCGCCGCCCGATGCCCCCGACGCCCCCGACGCCGTGGTCTTGAACCGCGCCAGCGCCAGCATGGCGTCGCGGCGCTCAAAATCTTCGTAGATGCCTTCCTTGAGCACCGCGCCGAAGGTCTCCCAGATTTTCGTGTAAGTCTCCGGCTCCTTGTCGGCGAGCCGTTCGAGCTCGGTAAGCACGCGGTGCGTGACGCCCTTGCGGATCGCGGCCAAGAGCGGGCTCTCCTGGATTTTCTCGCGCGAGACGTTGAGCGGCAAGTCGGCGCTGTCGACCAGACCGCGGACGAAGCGCAAATAGCGCGGCAAAATGTCGGCATCGTCGGTGATGAAGACGCGTTTGACGTAAAGCTTGATGCGGCCCTTGCGGTCCGGATCGAACAGGTCGAACGGCCGCGAGCCGGGGATGAACAAGAGCGTGGTGTAATCCTGCCGGCCCTCGGCGCGGTAATGGATGGTGGCGGCCGGCTCGTCGAACTGGCCGGCGATGCTGCGGTAGAAATCGGTGTAGTCGGCGGCGCTGATCTCCGACTTCGGCTTCGCCCACAGTGCCGCCCCGTCGCTGATCTCGGCAGGCTCGCTGCCGGCCTTCTCGACGATGGCGATCGGCACCGGCACGTGGCCCGATTGCGCCTTGACCACGCGCTCGATGGTGAACCGCTCGGCATAGGTTTTGGCGTCCTCCATGAGATGCAGCACGACGCGGGTGCCGCGCGCCGGCGCGTCGGCGAGCGATACCGGCGATACGGCAAACGTGCCCTTGCCGTCCGACGACCACAGCCAGGCCGTCTCCGTCCCGGCGCGGCGCGACACCACCTCGACCCGCTCCGCCACCATGAAGGCCGAATAGAAGCCGACGCCGAACCGGCCGATCAGCGCGGTCTCGTCGTCGGGCTGTTTTGCCTCGATACCGTCGAGGAAGGCCTTGGTGCCCGAGCGCGCGATGGTGCCCAGCGCCTCGGCGAGCTCGTCGCGGCTCATGCCGATGCCGTTGTCCTCGACGGTCAGGCGTTTCTGCTCGGCATCGATCGACAGCGTGATGCGCGGCTTGACGTCGTCGCCGAGCAGCGCCGGCTCGGCGATGGCCTCGTAGCGCAGCCGCTCGCAGGCATCGGCGGCATTGGCGATCAATTCGCGCAAAAATACCGATTTATCGGAATAGACCGAGTGCACCATCAGGTGCAGCAGCTTGGCAACGTCGGCCTGGAACGGTTGGGCCTGGAACGGCTGGGCCTCGGACGGCGGGCTTTCCGATACTTTCTCTTCGGCAGTTGTCATGACCGAATCCCCGATGGTTTCTTATTTGCTTCGAGATGGAGGGAAGTAGCCGCAGATTCAAGGCCGCCAGGATGGGTGCGCATCCCAAAGTGGCTCCGAGCCCACCCGCCGCGATGTAACATACCTGCGCAACCAATGGCTATCCGGGCCAGTCGGGCCGCCTCAAGGCGGCCCTCTATCGCGCGGCATCGCCAGTTGCGAAGATCGCATCGCGCGCCTCCGTCGAGAGCAGCATCTTTTTCTCGTCATGACCGGCGCCGTGCACGATGGCATGTTTCAACAGCGGCGCCATGCCGCTCGTGATCATTGCCTCCAGGTAATTTCGGCCGCGTTCGAGCCGATTGCGCCCTTGGGCCTGTGCCGCACAGGACTGATCCAGGATACCGTTGGATTTTCTATCCTTTGCCCCCAATAGCAAAGTGATGTCCCGCACGGCAAAATCATGCAGGATCTTGCCGACGTCGCCGACATAGGGCGGCGGATTGTCGAAGCCGTATTTCCATTGATTGAAATCTTGACAGTCGGGCGGCAGGGGACGCGACGTCGTCGGGTACAGATACGTTCCCGCATTGGCGATCACAAAGCTGATCGCGGGGCCCGGTTGCGACCGCATTACGACGGCATAACGAGCGAGCATTTGCGCGCCGCCGCCATGACCGACAAACACTATTCTGCGCAGTTGCGGAAACGCCGACGTGTTCGAAAGCTTTGCCACGACGTCGTCGAGAACATCGTAGGAGCTGGCGGCAGGATCATCGGAATGGGCCGCGGCGGGGTTTTGCGCGGGCCTGCCCTCCGCCCAATCGGCATTCCAGCGCAGGTAGCGATCGGCGAGGTGATGTGCCGTCACGTCCGTCGGATCGAGGAATTGTGGCGCCACGACAATGGTCGCTTCACCCGCGGGCCCCGCTGCTTTGGCCAGAGCGAGCCCAGTCGCGAAATAGTCTGCCGCGTTACGAAGCCTGCCGTGGACGATGACGAGCGCTTGACGAGCAGTTGCCGACCCTGCCTGAAGATCCACCGACACGTACACCGGATAATCACCGCGGCCACGGGCTGGGTCGAGAGTCACGATGGTCGAGCTGACCTGTTCGACTGGCGGGGTTGGTTTCGCCTGAGCTTGGACCTGCATCATTCCGAAGGCGCTGGCTACGAGGATCAAGGCCGCGAGGGCGCACGCCGACAAGCCTCGAGGCCGTCGAACATGTCCGGCGTTTCCCATCACTGCTCCGTCGTCTGACATTCCGCGACCTCCGAGGTCAGCGGGAATGCGTATCCGGCTTTTCCTGACGGCCGGTTACCGGTTTGAAGCGGAAAATCTTAATTTGCCGATCGGTCGGTTGCTCGCCAATCGCGATTGAAGGGTGCCGGCCCTAGACCGGCACCTTCACCGTCGCCCGCAACCCCCCCATCGGGCTTGCGCCCAGCGTGATGTCGCCGCCGTGGGAGCGGGCGATGTCGCGGGCGATTGCCAAGCCTAGCCCGGTGCCGCCTTCGTCCTGATTGCGGGCGTCGTCGAGGCGCAGAAACGGCTTGAACACGTCCTCGCGCAAGGACTGCGGGATGCCCGGCCCGTCGTCGTCGACCGTCACCGTGAGCCAGCGGTGGTCGCGGTGGCCGGTGATGGCCACCGTCGAGGCAAAGCGCGCGGCGTTGGAGACGAGATTGGCGAGGCAGCGCTTGAACGCCGCCGGTCGCACCGTGACTTCCGCCGGGCCGTGGAAGGCGACGGTGGCGCGATGGCCGTGGCGCTCGATGTCGAGCCGCAATTCCTCGAGCAAAGCGGCAATGTCGGTCGGCGCCGATTGCTCGCCGGTGTCGCCGCGGGCAAAGGCCAGATAGGCCTCGAGCATGGCCGCCATCTCGTCGACGTCTTTCTTGATAGCCTCGACCTCGGGGCTGTCGCCGAGCAAAGCGAGCTCGAGCTTGAACCGCGTCAGCACCGTGCGCAGATCGTGCGACACGCCGGCGAGCATGGTGGTGCGCTGCTCGATGGCGCGCTCGATGCGGATTTTCATTTCCAAAAACGCCGCCGCCGCGCGCCGCACTTCGCGCGCCCCGCGCGGCCGGAAATTCGGCGCCTCGCGGCCCTTGCCGAACGCTTCGGCGGCGTCGGCCAGCCGCACGATCGGCTTGATCTGGTTGCGCAGGAACGCGATGGCGATGGTCAGCACGACCACCGAGGTCAGCACCATCCACATCAGGAAGACAAGCGAATTGGAATTGTAGGCCTCGGCACGCGGCGCGAACACGCGCATGACGGTG
>DATHHM010000054.1:0-11313 GCA_035317145.1 Xanthobacteraceae bacterium
TTGAGGCAGGTGCCGCCGAGCGTTGCGTTCTTTTCGATCACGGCGACTTTCATGCCGAGCTGTGCGGCGCGGATCGCGCAGACATATCCGCCCGGGCCGGTGCCGATAACAACGAGATCGTAGGTGGCCATGATTGAAGTCCTGTAGCTGAATGCTGTGACAGGTATTACCGCCCGCCCGATACATCAAGAATTGCGCTGGTCACGTAGGAGGCGTCGTCCGACATCAGCCAGACGACGGCGTTGGCGATTTCATCCGCGGTTCCGATGCGCTTCATCGGCACCGTCGAGCTCAAGCGGTGCGCGCGATCCGGATCGCCGCCGCTGGCGTGAATTTCGGTATCGATCAGCCCGGGCCGGATCGCCGCGACGCGAATGCCCTCGCCGGCGACCTCGTGTCCCAATCCGATCGTGAACGAATCGATGGCGCCTTTGGAGGCCGCGTAGTCGACATAGGTATTGGGCGAGCCGAGCTTCGAGGCCACCGACGACAGATTGACGATGACGCCACCCTGGCCGCCATGACGCGTCGACATCCGCTTCACCGCTTCGCGCGCGCACAGGATGCTGCCGGTGACGTTGACCGCCATCATGCGCTGAATCCGCTCGGCGGACATTTCGTCCACGCGCGACGTCGGCCCCACGATGCCGGCGTTGTTGATGAGCGCGCCGAGCGTTCCGAACTTGTCGGCGGCCTTGAACAGCGCGAGGATATCGCTCTCGTTGCCGACATCGCATTTCACCGCGATCGCCTTGCCGTTCTTGGCCTCGATGGTGGAGACGACGCTGTGGGCAGCTGCTTCATTGCTGGCGTAGCCGACGCAAACCCGAAAGCCGCGCGCGGCGGCGGCAATCGCGGTGGCGCGGCCGATGCCGCGGCTTCCACCGGTGATGATGACAACCCTGTCTGTCAAATTTGCCCCCATGATTCGGCAACGAGCATCATTTACACTCGCTCAAACGCTTGGCTCGCAATGCCCCCATCGAGCCAGACGCGAACCCCCTCACAGATCCAGCACCAGCCGCGCTGGATCCTCCAGGCTTTCCTTGACCCGGACCAGGAACGTCACCGCTTCCTTGCCGTCGATGACACGGTGATCGTAGGACAGCGCCAGATACATCATCGGGCGAATCTCGACCTTGCCGGCGATCGCCACGGGGCGGTCCTGAATCTTGTGCATGCCGAGAATGGCGGACTGCGGCGCGTTCAGGATCGGCGTCGACATCAGCGAGCCATAGATGCCGCCATTGGTGATGGTGAAGGTGCCGCCCTGCATCTCGTCGATCTTGAGCTGACCGTCGCGCGCGCGCCGTCCGAAATCGGCGATGCTCTTTTCGATCTCGGCAATGGTCTTGTGGTCGCAGTCGCGCACGACAGGCACCACCAGGCCCTTGTCGGTGCCGACGGCGACGCCGATGTGATAATAATTCTTGTAGATCAGGTCGGTGCCGTCGATCTCGGCGTTGGCGGCCGGAATGTCCTTCAGCGCCTGCACGCAGGCCTTGGTGAAGAAGCCCATGAATCCCAATTTGCTGGCGTGCTTTTTCTCGAACACGTCCTTGTACTGGGCCCGCATCGCCATGATGTGGCTCATGTCGACCTCGTTGAAGGTCGTGAGCATGGCGGCCGTATTCTGAACGTCCTTCAGGCGGCGTGCGATGGTCTGGCGCAGCCGCGTCATCTTCACGCGCTCCTCGCGCGCGGCATCGTCGGCGGGCGACGGGGCGCGAACCTGCACCGCGGCGGCCGGCTGATTGATCGGGGTCGGCGCCGATGCTGCCTTTTCGATCGCTGCGAGCATGTCGCCCTTGGTGACGCGGCCATCCTTGCCCGAGCCGGGGACGGTGGCGGCATCGAGCCCGCTTTCGGCGGAGATCTTGCGCACCGAGGGCGCCAGCGGCGCATCGGCCGGCGGCACCCTTTGAGTCGTGGAGGCTGATGCAGCAGCGGACGCGGCAGCGGCAGCGACGGGCGGCGACGCCGCGGCCTTGGTAGACGCGGCAGCCGGCTTGGCGGCGGCCCCCGCCGCGCCATCATTGATCTGTCCGAGCAACGCGCCGACCGCGACGGTCTCGCCATCCTTGGCAATGATATCGCCGAGCGTGCCCGCGGACGGCGCCGGGACTTCGATCGTGACCTTGTCGGTCTCGAGCTCGACCAAGGGCTCATCCACCGCCACCGCATCGCCGGCCTTCTTGAACCAGCGGCCAATGGTGGCCTCGGTCACGGATTCGCCGAGCGTCGGAACGCGAATTTCAGTCATCGTTTGTTTCCCCCTGCGTCATCGCCGGGCTCGTCCCGGCCATCCACGCCTTAAATCAATGTTCATAAAGTGAGACGTGGATGCCCGCGGCAAGCGCGGGCATGACGACTTCGGTAATGCTAGCCTAGCGCGTCATCGAGCAGTGCCTTGAGCTGTGCCAGGTGCTTGGACATCAAGCCAGTGGCGGTCGCCGCCGACGCAGCGCGCCCGGCGTAACGCGGACGCTTGTTCGGCGCGTGGATCTGGTTCAGCACCCATTCGAGATAGGGCTCCATGAAGTGCCACGCACCCATATTGCGAGGCTCTTCCTGGCACCAGATCAGCTCGGCATTCTTGAAGCGCCCGAGTTCCTGCACCAGCGCCTTCAGCGGCACCGGATAGAGCTGCTCGACGCGCATGATGTAGACGTCGTCGATGCCGCGTTTTTCGCGCTCCTCGTAGAGATCGTAATAGACCTTGCCCGAGCACAGCACGACGCGGCGGATCTTGTCGTCCGGCACCAGCTTGATCTTTTCGTCCGGCAGCATCACCGCGTCGTCGTAGAGGATGCGGTGGAACGTGGTGTCCGCGCCAAATTCATCCAGCCGCGAGACCGCGCGCTTGTGCCGCAGCAGCGACTTCGGCGTCATCAGGATCAGCGGCTTGCGAATCTCGCGGTGCAATTGACGCCGCAGCACGTGGAAGAAATTGGCGGGCGTGGTGGCATAGACCACCTGCATGTTGTCTTCGGCGCACATCTGCAGGAAGCGCTCAAGCCGTGCTGAAGAATGTTCCGGTCCCTGCCCTTCATAGCCGTGCGGCAGCATGCAGACGAGGCCGGACATGCGCAGCCATTTGCGTTCGCCCGAGGAGATGAACTGGTCGAACAGCACCTGTGCGCCGTTGGCGAAGTCGCCGAACTGCGCTTCCCAGACCGCCAGCGCCTTCGGCTCGGCCAACGAATAACCGTACTCGAAGCCGAGCACGGCTTCCTCCGACAGCAGCGAGTTGATGACTTCGTAATGGCCCTGATCGCCGCCGAGATGATTGAACGGCGTATAGCGGCTCTCGTCTTCCTGATCGATCAGCACCGAATGCCGTTGCGAGAACGTGCCGCGCTCGCTGTCTTGCCCCGACAGCCGGACGTGACGGCCTTCCTGCAGCAGCGTACAGAACGCCAGCGCCTCGCCGGTCGCCCAATCGATGCCGACGCCGTTCTCGATCGCCTTGGCGCGGTTTTCCAGAAACCGCTGCACGGTGCGGTGAACCCGAAAGCCATCGGCGACTTTGGTGATCTTGCGGCCGATATCCCTGAGCACCGCAGCATCGACGCCGGTGACGCCGCGGCGCGGGTCTTCTTCCGCATCGGCCGACTTGAACCCGGCCCATTTGCCGTCGAGCCAGTCCGCCTTGTTGGGCTTGTAGCCCGAGCCGGCCTCGAGTTCGGCATCGAGCCGCACGCGCCAGTCGGCCTTGGCCTTCTCGACCTCGCCTTCGGTCATGACGCCTTCGGCGATCAGCCGCTTGGAATAGATCTCCAGCGTGGACGGATGCGTTGCGATCCTCTTGTACATCACCGGCTGGGTGAACGCCGGCTCGTCGCCTTCGTTGTGACCGTGCCTGCGATAGCAGAACATGTCGATGACAACAGGCTTGTGGAATTTCTGCCGGAACTCGATCGCGACCTTGGCCGCGAACACCACGGCTTCCGGATCGTCGCCGTTGACGTGGAAGATCGGCGCGTCGATCATCTTCGCCACATCGGAAGGATACGGCGAGGAGCGCGAATAGCGCGGATAGGTGGTGAACCCGATCTGGTTGTTGACGATGAAATGCAGCGAACCGCCGGTGCGGTAGCCTTTCAGGTCGGACAGGCTGAAGCATTCGGCCACCACGCCCTGTCCGGCGAACGCGGCATCGCCGTGCATCAACAGCGGCAACACCGAAATGCGCTGGTCCGGTGGATCGCCGTGCTGGTCCTGTTTGGCGCGGACCTTGCCGAGCACCACGGGATCGACGATCTCCAGATGCGAGGGATTGGCGGTCAACGACAGATGGATCTTGTTGTTGTCGAACTCACGGTCCGACGATGCACCGAGATGATATTTGACGTCGCCGGAGCCCTCGACGGCGTCCGGATTGACTGAGCCGCCCTTGAATTCATGAAACAGCGCACGATGCGGCTTGCCCATCACCTGCGTCAGCACGTTCAGGCGTCCGCGATGCGGCATGCCTAAAACGATCTCCTTTACGCCGAGATTGCCGCCACGCTTGATGATCTGTTCCAGCGCCGGAATCAGCGATTCCGCCCCGTCTAGTCCGAACCGCTTGGTGCCGGTGAATTTGAGATCGCAGAATTTCTCGAAACCTTCGGCCTCGACCAGCTTGGTCAGGATCGCGCGCCGGCCCTCGCGGGTGAAACTGATCTCCTTGTCCAGACCCTCGATGCGCTCCTGAATCCAGGCCTTCTGCGCGCCATTCGAGATGTGCATGAATTCGACGCCGAGCGTCTGGCAGTAGGTGCGTTCACAGAGCGCGACGATCTCCCGTAAAGTCGCGTATTCGAGGCCCAGCACATGATCCAGGAAGATCTTGCGGTCGAAATCGGCTTCCGTGAAGCTGTAGGAACGCGGATCGAGTTCTTCGCGGTCGCGCGCCGGCTCGATCCCGAGCGGATCGAGCTTGGCGTGGAAATGCCCGCGCATGCGGTAGGCGCGGATCAGCATCAGGGCACGCACCGAATCGCGCGTCGCCTGATGGATATCCGCCGCCGTCAGTTCAGCGCCTTTGGTCTGCGCCTTGGCCGCAAGCTTGGTGCCGACAACCTTTTCGACTTCCGCCCAGTTGCCATCGAGCGCGGAAGTCAGATCGTCGCGCGGCGTCAGCGGCCAGTTGTCCCGGCCCCAGGACGGTCCTTCGGCGTTTTTCCGGACGTCGGCCGGCTTGTCTTTCAGGCTCTTGAAGAACTCCTGCCATTCGGTGTCCACCGAAGCGGGATCTTTCTCGTAGCGGGCGTAGATATCATCGATGTAGGGGGCGTTTGTGCCCTGCAAAAACGAGGAGAGGGCAAAAGCGGCGTTCGCGTCCTGGCGAGACATGATGGCGTCCTGGTGATTTCGGTTCGCGCATGGAATACGGCGCAACAAGCCAATCCGGGCACAGGATCAGCGTGATTGGAGACCTTTTACCTTATTTAGGACGAATGTTCGCGCCGAAAAGACCAAAGAATGAATTAAGCCTTCAATTTTTCGACAAGGGTCTTTCCGAGCCGCGCGGGCGACGGCGAGACCGTGATTCCGGCCGCTTCCATGGCCGCGGTCTTGGAGCCGGCGTCACCTTTGCCGCCTGAGATGATCGCGCCGGCGTGGCCCATGCGGCGGCCGGGAGGCGCCGTGACGCCAGCGATGAATCCGACCATCGGCTTCTTGCGGCCGCGCTTGGCCTCATCCTTGATGAACTGCGCGGCGTCTTCTTCGGCCGAACCGCCGATTTCGCCGATCATGACGATCGCGGTCGTCTTGGGGTCGGCCAGGAACATCTCCAGCATGTCGATGAATTCGGTGCCCTTGACCGGATCGCCGCCGATGCCGACCGCGGTGGTCTGGCCGAGGCCCTCCTGGGTGGTCTGGAACACGGCCTCATAGGTCAGCGTGCCCGAACGCGACACGATGCCGACATTGCCGGGCTTGAAAATGTTGGCCGGCATGATGCCGATCTTGCATTCGCCCGCGGTCATCACCCCCGGGCAATTCGGCCCGATCAGCCGCGATTTCGATCCCGAAAGCGAGCGTTTCACCCGCACCATGTCGAGCACCGGAATGCCCTCGGTGATGCAGACGATCAGCGGGATTTCCGCGTCGATAGCCTCGCAGATCGCGTCCGCCGCACCCGGCGGCGGCACATAGATCACGCTGGCATCGGCGCCGGTTTTTTCCCGCGCTTCGGCCACGGTATCGAACACCGGCAGCCCGAGATGGATGGCGCCGCCTTTGCCGGGCGAGGTGCCACCGACCATCTTGGTGCCATAGGCGATCGCCGCCTCCGAATGAAACGTGCCGTTCTTGCCTGTAAAACCCTGGCAGATGACCTTGGTGTTCTTGTCGATCAGAATGGACATGGTTGAGGCTGCTTTCGCGAACGGTCGGTAAAGAGGATCAGTGGGTGCGCCGGTAAACGCCGCTGAGCACGTCGGCCCACCCTTCGGCGTCCGGCGAAAACTGGATTTTCAGCGTGTAGCTGTCGTCGTCGATGACTTCATAGACATGGCGCGCATTGCCGCGCAGCGAGCCGCGCACAAGGATCAAGGTCTTGCCGGTCCAGCCGCCGGAGGCCGGCGCCGGCGAGTAGTAGCCGAGCGAATCGTGCCAGAATAATTTGTAGTGCCGGTCCTCGCGGTCATAGGTGAACACGCCGTGGGTGGCGAAGGTTTCCTTGCCGTCGCGCATCTGGCGGGTATCCTGGATCAGATAAAAGCCGTTGAGATCCATGCGGGCTGTGACATGCGATGTGGCCGGCCCGCCCGCGGTCCAGCGCGACGGAAAAACAATCTCTTCACCGCTCCACTCGCCGGCAAACGCCGCGAGCTTGCGATGTTCCTCGAGCGGCGTCGGTGCGGCGAGATGGTCTGCCATCGGCTAGCCCCCCTTCACGGCCTGGACGATCTTCTGTGCGGCATCGTCGAGATCGTCGGCGGGCAGCACGTTGAGTCCGGATTCGCGGATGATCTTCTTGCCGGCATCGACATTGGTGCCTTCAAGCCGGACCACCAGCGGCACTTTGAGGCCGGCTTCCTTTACCGCGGCGACCACACCCTCGGCGATGATGTCGCATTTCATGATGCCGCCGAAGATATTGACCAGGATGCCCTTCACGTTCGGATCGGCGGTGATGATCTTGAACGCCGCGGTGACCTTGGCCTTGTCGGCGCCGCCGCCGACATCGAGGAAGTTGGCCGGCGCCATGCCGTAGAGCTTGATGATGTCCATCGTCGCCATCGCAAGGCCGGCGCCGTTGACCATGCAGCCGATGGTGCCGTCGAGCGTGATGTAATTGAGGTCGTATTTCGACGCCTCGATTTCCTTGGCGTCTTCCTCGGTCTCGTCGCGCAGCGCCACCACTTCGGGGTGGCGATAGAGCGCGTTGCCGTCGAACGACACCTTGGCGTCGAGCACGCGCAGATCGCCCTGCTTGGTGACGACCAGTGGATTGATTTCCAGCATCGCCATGTCCTTGCCGACGAAGGCTGTGTAGAGCTGCGTCACCAGTTTTTCCGCCTGCTTGGCGAGATCGCCTGAAAGACGCAGTGCTTTCGCGACGGTGCGGCCGTGATGCGGCATGATGCCGGTGGCGGGATCGACCGAGAAGGTCACGATCTTCTCGGGGCTGTTGTGGGCGACGTCCTCGATATTGACGCCGCCTTCGGTGGAAACCACGAAGGATACTTCGGCGGTTTCGCGATCGACCAGGATCGACAGATAAAACTCCTTGTCGATCTCGGAGCCTTCCTCGATGTAGAGCCGGTTGACCTGCTTGCCATGCGGCCCGGTCTGGATCGTGACCAGCGTGGCACCCAGCATCTGCTTGGCGAATTCATTGACCTCGGCGACCGATTTGGCGATGCGCACGCCGCCCTTGTCGCCGGCGGAGGCTTCCTTGAACTTGCCCTTGCCACGGCCGCCGGCGTGGATCTGGCTCTTCACCACCCAGATCGGACCGCCCAGCGTTTTCGCGGCCACGTCGGAGTCGGAAGCCCGCAGCACTGGTACCCCGCGCGAGATCGGCACGCCGAATTCGTGCAGCAGCGCCTTGGCCTGATATTCATGGATGTTCATTTGGACGCTCTCCGAACCCTCGTGCGGTGAATTTGGAATTCACACCCGTTTTGCGGCTGGCATACCATATACCACAGGAACTGCAACCAAAACCGCCCCGGAAATTGGTACGCCGAAGATCGAATGGTTCGATCTTCGGCGGATGGTCAGCCCGATCAGCGGCCCAGCAAATCCGGCGCGATCTTCTTGCAGGCGTCGACCAGACCCTGCACCGCGCCGACCGACTTGTCGAATGCCTCGCGGTCCTTGCCGGCCAGTTCGATTTCGACAATGCGCTCGACACCCTTCGAACCGATCACAACGGGCACGCCGACATACATGTCCTTGACGCCGTATTCGCCGTTCAGATAGGCGGCGCAGGGCAGCACCCGCTTCTTGTCGCGCAGATAGCTTTCGGCCATGGCAATCGCGGATGCGGCCGGTGCATAGAACGCCGAGCCGGTCTTCAGGAGATTGACGATCTCGGCGCCGCCGTTGCGGGTACGGTCGACGATTTCGTCGATCCGCGCCTGCGAGGTCCAGCCCATCTTGACGAGATCGGGCAATGGAATACCGGCCACCGTGGAATATTTCACCAGCGGCACCATGGTGTCGCCATGGCCGCCGAGCACGAAGGCGGTGACGTCCTCGACCGAGACGTTGAATTCGTCGGCGAGGAAATAGCGGAAGCGCGAGGAATCCAGCACGCCCGCCATGCCGACCACCTTCTTGTGCGGCATGCCCGAGGCCTTTTGCAGCGCCCATACCATGGCGTCGAGCGGATTGGTGATGCAGATCACGAAGGCGTCGGGCGCGTATTTCTTGATGCCGGCGCCGACCTGCTCCATCACCTTGAGATTGATGCTCAGGAGATCGTCGCGGCTCATGCCGGGCTTGCGCGGCACCCCGGCGGTGACGATGCAGACCTTGGCATTGTCGAGCGCGTCATACGAATTGGCGCCGGTAAAATGCGCATCGAATCCGTCGACCGGGGACGACTGCGCGATATCGAGCGATTTGCCCTGCGGCACGCCCTCGGCAATGTCGAACATCACGACATCGCCGAGCTCCTTCAAGCCGATGAGGTGAGCCAACGTTCCGCCGATCTGACCGGAGCCAATCAAAGCAATCTTGTCGCGCGCCATGGGAAATCTGTCCTTTGAACCCGAAGGAGGAGGGTGGATGGAAGCTGGATGGCTGGTTATCCCTTTCGACCGACCCGTTCAAGTCGCGGCGTGCTCAATTGTCGGTCTTGCCTCGATTTCGACCAGCCGCACGTGTCATTCCGGGGCGCGTCAAAGTCGCGACCCCCGGAATGACGGCATACGCCGTCACGTTTCCACCAATCCGGTGCTGGAGCCGCTGGCCACGGAGTCCTTGTGCCCGTGAGGCAGCGCCAGATAGGATTCAGAGCTCATCTCGATCAGCCGCGACGAGGTCCGCTTGAACTCGTTGGCCTCATGGCCCTCGGTGGCGAGATACAGCGACAGCGGATCGGCCTGCGCCGAGGCCATCAGCTTCACGGCGTTGTCATAAAGCGTGTCGATCAAGGCGATGAACCGTTTGGCGGCGTTGCGCTCGGGGTAGTCCATCACCGGAATGCGGTCGATCAGGATGGTGTGATAGTCGTGCGCGAGCCGCAGATAATCCGATGCGGCGAGCGGCTTTTCGCAGATATCCGCGAATGAAAATCGCGCGACGCCCTGCGCCGAGCATGGCACATGCAGGACACGGCCCTTGATCGATATCTCGCGCGGCTGGCAGCGCGCCTTGCCGGTCATCCTGTCCCACGCCTTGTCGAGCGCGGCATCGGCGGCGCGATCGGCCGGCACCAGCCACATCTTCACGCCTGCCAGCTTCTCCAGCCGAAAATCGGTGCGGGCGTCGAGCCGCAAGACATCCATATGATCGGCTATCTGCGCGATGAACGGCACGAACAGCGACCGGTTCAGACCGCCCTTGTAGAGATCCTCGGGCGCGACGTTGGAGGTCGCCACCACCACGGTGCCGAGCTCAAACAGTTTTGAGAACAACCGTCCCAGGATCATCGCATCGGCGATGTCGGTGACATGAAATTCGTCGAAACATAACAGCCAGGCCTGCTCGAAAATCGACGCGGCGGTGAGCGCGATCACATCGCCGTCGGCGATCTCGCCGCGCGCGATGTTCTGACGAAAGCCATAGATCCGCTCATGCACCTCGGCCATGAATTCGTGGAAATGCGCGCGGCGCTTGTGCACGACCAGGCTTTGCTGAAAAAACATATCCATCAGCATGGTCTTGCCGCGCCCGACGTCGCCGTGAACATAAAGGCCGCGCGGCGGCGCCTCGTCCTTGTCCGCGAACAGCCGGCCAAGCAGGCCTTGCTTACGCAAGGGTTTGTAGCTCGCAAGCCGCTGCTCGAGGCCCGCGAAGGCTTCGGCGGCCTCGGCCTGCGCGGCGTCGGGTTCAATCGCGCCGGAGGAGACGAGGGCCTGATAATGCGCGTGGAACGAGGCGGGTGGTGGTGTGGACAGCATGGCCCCCTTACGGCCCTAGGCCGACGGAAATTGCAAGCCGGGATTTGGGACGGGGGCCATGCAGGTGCGGGAATTGGGACGCCGCGGCGCTTCGATTCCATCAGCGGCGCTCTGGAATACAGGATTATCCGCTTACGCGGATAATGACGGCTGTGAATGGGGGCGCGTCCCTGCTGTCTAAGCGCTCAGCGCGTAGGAATCCTCGACCACATAGGGCCCGCCGCCGGTGGACGCCCGGGACGAGAACAGCACGAACCGCGACGCCGTGAACACCTGGGTCGGAAAATATCCGCGCACCGACAGATAATCGGCGACATCCTGATTGGAGGCGTCGCGCAGCCGCGCCAGCGTCACATGCGGGGTGAATTTCCGCCCCTCGGGGTCGAGCCCGAAGCGCTGCATCAGCCGCTCAAGCTCGGCCTGCAGCTCAATCAGCGGCCGGCTCGGCGCGATCGAGGCGACCACCGCGCGCGGCTTGCGCCCGCCAAAGCTCGACAGCCCCTGCAGGGCAACCTCGAATGGCTTGCGATTGATCCGAAACAGCAGCGAGGCGATTTCATTCGCCGCGACGCCATCGATATCGCCGATGAAGCGCAAGGTAACGTGATAATTTTCGGGATCGATCCAGCGCGCGCCCGGCAAGCCGCCGCGCAAATCGGAAAGCGTCTGGCCGATTTCGGCCGGAATTTCCAGTCCAGTGAATAATCGCGGCATCGCAAGACTCCCGATGCTGAAACCCGGT
>DATHHM010000055.1:0-4275 GCA_035317145.1 Xanthobacteraceae bacterium
AGCGAGCTTCCTGCAGCTCATGGCGGCGACCGACCGCGCCAAAGGCTCGCATGGCGGCATTTCCTGCTTCCTTGTCGATATGGACACGCCGGGCGTGAAGCTCGGCACGTCCTATCAGACCATGATGGGCGACCGGCCCTGGGAGATCGTGCTCGACAACGTGCGCGTGCCGGCGGGGCACCTGATCGGCGAGGAAGGCTCTGGCTTCAAGCTCGCCCAGAAATGGCTCGGCGCCGGCCGCATCAAGCATGGCGCGCGCGCGCTCGGCGTCGCCGAGCGGATGCTCGAAATGTCGACCTCCTACGCCAAGCAGCGCTCGACGTTTGGCCGGCCGCTCGCCGACCGCCAGTCGATCCAGTGGATGCTCGCCGACATGTATGTCGAGCTCGAAGCGGCGCGGCTTTTGGTCCACAAGGCCGCCACCCGCCTCGACAAAGGCGAGGACGCCCGCAACGACGCCTATGTCTGCAAATATTTCGCCGACGAGATGGCGTTCAAGGCCGCCGACATGTGCATGCAGATCCACGGCGGCATCGCGCTCACCACCGACCTGCCGATCGAAAAGTTCTGGCGGCAGCAAAGAAGCTTCCGCATCACCGAAGGCGCCACCGAGGTGATGAAGATGGTCATCGCCCGGCATGTGTTGAAGACGTATGGGTGAGCGCCTCGCGCGTCATTGCGAGGAGCGAAGCGACGAAGCAATCCAGCTCTGCGCCGCCGCACTGGATTGCTTCGCTTCGCTCGCAATGACGGCTACTTGCTGCAATAATAATCAATCACGTTCCACAACGGCTTCGGCCGGCAATCGGTGTCGAACGGCAGCGGCCGGTTCGGCAGGCCGTCCCGGCGTTTGTACCAGATCGGCACCCAGGTATAGCGGTCGGTGATGCCCCAGGTGGCGATGACCGAAGGTTTAGCGGCGACAAAGATGGCGTCGAGAAAATCACGCGCGCGAGAGGCGACGATGGCGTCGCGTTGCGCAATCGGCCCGGGCAAGGCGTCATCGATCACGTCGAGCTCGGTGACATGCACCGACAAGCCGAGCGAGCGGACCGCGGTGACGAAATCATAGACGCCGTCGCGGTCGATTTCGTATTTGGCGTTGATGTGGCCTTGCAGGCCGACGCCGTGCAGCGGCACGCCGCGCCCGACCAGGTCGCGAATGAGTTTCAGATACGCCTCGCGCCGTTTCGTTTGCGTGCCGACGGCGCATTCGACGTCGTATTCGTTGATGACGAGCTCCGCCGCCGGATCGACGGCGTGCGCGGTGCGAAACGCCAGGTCGATATATTTTTCGCCGAGGTTTTCCAGCCAGACGCTCGGGCGTAGGCCGGGCATCTCACCCTTGGTGTCGTCGATCGGCTCGTTGACCACATGCCAGGTTTTGATCTTGCCGCGATAGCGCGACACCACCTGTTCGATATGCGTGGTCAATTCGCGCTTGGCCTCGTCGGCGCCGCGGATGCTTTTGGTCCAATCCGGCATGGAACCGTACCAGACCAGCGTATGGCCGCGCACGGTCATCTCGTTGGCCTCGGCGAAGGCGAGCACGTTGTCGGCGAAATCGAATTTGTAGAGGTCGCGCGCCGGCCGCATATAGCCCCAGAACAGGCCGCCCTCCGGCGTGATCTCCTGGCAATGGGTCTGGATCAGTGAGCGGTAATCGCGTTCCGCTAACAGCGGATCGGGCCGCACGCAGGCGCCGTAAGGAATGCGGCCTTGCCCGCGGGCTGCCGCGGCCGCGCCGCGTGGTAAGGCGCCAAGGCCCAGCGCAGCCAAGCCTAATGCACCGAAGCCACTTGTCGTCATCGTCAGCGCGCGGCGGCGTGACAGCATGGTTTATGGTCCGATCGAAATGAGCAGCGAGCAATCCATTACAAGCTCAAGCGAATATGTGTGGCGTTATTGTGAGTTGCCAGCGCCGCGGCAAGAAACATGCGAATTAACCTTTAAATCCGGAACCGTTTCGGCGGCGCGGCGGCGTGTGGCATCCATGTCCGGTTCAATGGCGGTTTGTTTGTAGAGGTGAGTTGTGAAACTTTTGGAGCTGGCACGACTCGGCACCCATCACGCCCGCAACGCCGTGGCCGAGGAAATTTATCTGCGCACCGGCCGCGACGCCACGATCCCGGTTTCGATCTACGGCGAAGTGATCGAGCGCTGCAATTACAAGTGCCGCTATTGCGATTACTGGCGCCGGCCGAATTACCGCGACGAAATGTCGATCGAGGAGTGGCAGAAAGCGCTGCTCGATCTGAAGGATTTCATCGGCCACTATCACATCGAATTCTCCGGCGGCGAGCCGTATATCAAGAAAGGTTTTGTCGACCTCATCACCTTCTGCGGCGAGCAGGGGCTCAAATGGGGCGTAACGACCAATGGCGGCGCCTTCGGCAACGAGAAGGTGGTCGATTGGACGGTCAAGGCAAAACCGTTCAACATCAATATCTCGATCGATTCGCGCGATGCCGACGTGCACAATTATTCGCGCGGCATCGAAGGCTCGCTCGACGATATCCTCGTCGGCATCCGCTCACTGATCCGCGCCAAGGCCAAACACGGCGCCGACTTTCCGATCATCATCAAAGCGGTCGTGCATAAGCTGAACTTCCGGCTGTTGCCCGACATGGTGAACTGGGTGCGCGACATCGGCGCCACCGCGATCAATTTCCAGCCGGTCGAGCAGGTCACCGACGAGGCCAAGGACGAGTTCTGGATCGGCCCGGAAGACCTCGACGACCTCATCAAGGTCAAGGACCGGCTTCTGGAGATGAAGCACCAGGGTGGCCCGATCCTCAACTCGGATCTGCTGCTCAATCTGTGGCCGAACCATTTCCGCCGCGAGAAGGCGCCGCGCGAGGCGATGCCGTGCCGCATCGGCATGCGCAATTACTTCATCCGTTCCGACGGCCGGGTCGAGATGTGCTGGAACTTTCCGCCGATCGGCAACGTCCGCACCCAGACGGCCCGCGAAATCTGGTACGGCAAGGAAGGCACCGAGCGGCGCAAGGAGACCGTGGCCTGCGAGACGCTGTGCCTGTTCACCTGTCTGTCGCAGAAGAAACTCAGCGACAAAGTCAAAATGGGCATGAAGCTGTTACGCAAGCCCGCGGCCTGACCGCGAAGCCGAGTTCCACCGCCCGGAACCCGCCGAGGCCCCGGCCCCGGTCACCAAGAGGCCCCCGCACCGGCTCAATTTCGCCTTTGTAACCAATAGAGTACGCAGCGACGGCGGGGCGACACTCTTGGATTACTTGGCTCACCCGACGCGGTAAGCCGAACGTAACCATATCGTGTGTAGTGTCGAAACAGCGAACGGCTGCCTTGAAGGCGCCGACGCCAGTGAGGCCGGAACAATGATCAAGACTATCGCCGCCGGATGCTTTGCCGTCGCTGCCCTGGTCACGGCGCAATGCGCCACCGCAGCCGACCTGTCCGTTGCCCCGCTCTACAAGGCGCCGCCGCCCGCGATGGCGCCGGCCTATAACTGGAGCGGCTTCTATCTCGGCATCAACGGCGGCGGCGGCTGGGGCCATTCCAATTGGAATACAAGCTCGGATCGCATCGGGCTGTCCGGCGGGCTCGTCGGCGGCACCGCCGGCTATAATTGGCAGATCGGCAGCGCCGTCCTCGGCGTCGAGGGCGATATCGATTGGGCCAACCTCAAAGGCACCAATGCCTCGACGCTGTGCCCGGCGGGCTGCAGCACCAGCGACACGTGGCTCTCGACCGTGCGCGGCCGCGCCGGCTATGCGTTCGGCGGCGTGCTGCCTTACGTCACCGGCGGCCTCGCCGTGGGCGACATCCGCGCCGCGACACCCGGTTTTCCCGGCGCCAGCAACACCAATGCCGGCTGGACCGCGGGCGCCGGCATCGAGGTCGGGTTGACCGGCAATTGGAGCGCGAAAGCGGAATATCTCTACGTCGACCTCGGCCGCTTCAATTGCGGCACCAATTGCAACGGCCTGCCGACCGACAATGTGTCGATGCACGACAACGTGGTCCGCGCCGGCGTGAACTATCGCTTCAACTTGGGCCGGTAGATTTGGGCCGGTAGATTTGGGCCGGTAGATTTGGGCCGGTAGATTTGGGCCGGTAGATTTGGGCCGCTAGCCTTTGCGCTGCGGCAGCGGGACCCTCGCGCTGCGCATGACGCCGCGGTTTTCCTGAGATTGACTCCCCTCCTCCGCCTGGTGTCAGTTCCCGGCTAGAGCCTCGCGCGCGTCTGCGTCCCGAGGCATCGCGATGACCGTCCGGGGAGGACGCCGCAGCAAT
>DATHHM010000056.1:0-5177 GCA_035317145.1 Xanthobacteraceae bacterium
GATATTTGAAGTCGGCGTTGGCATCGAGCGCGAACAGACTGATCAGTGTCTTGTTCTTCTGCATCGCGATCGGAATAAGGGGCGCGACCATGTTGGTGGCATAACCGCTGACGATGAGGTCGACTTTGTCGATCTCAAGGAGCTTGGTGTAGATGCCCGGCACGGTCGTTGGATTGGATTGGTCGTCGTAGTTGATCAGCTGGACCTGGCGGCCGAGCAGGCCGCCCTTGGCGTTGACCTCTTCCTGCCAAATCTGTGCGCCGAGCAGCGCCTGCTTGCCATTGACCGCCAGCGGGCCGGTCAGTGCCATGCCGAAGCCGATCTTGATCGGCGCGCCGCCGCTCTGGGCGTAAGCGGGCGCCCTGACCAGTGCGGGCGAAATGAGCGCGGCGCCGATCCCAGTATTGACGCTGCGCCTGGTTATGCGGGGACTCATGGTTTCCTCCAGAAGCGGTTTTTCGTTTTATGGCACCGGTCGGCCGCCCCCGGGTCGGACCTGACGCGACAGTGTCGGGGACAGGATGCCCTGGTTTGACACCTGTGAAAAGAGAGCGTGGCAATGTGCCCTCTTTTGCCTGCCGTATGGTCGATAGCAGTGGGCAAAGACCCCCTTGTCGGCGGGCCTGCCGGCGAACTATGCTATAGGTATATTTCGTGCTGTGCGGCCGGCTTAAAGACCGGCCCGAAAGGAAGCGACCATGGCGTGGACAACTCCGACCCTCGTCGAAATCTGCATCGGTCTCGAGATCAACGGCTATCTGCCGGCCGAGTTCTGATCCGCAGCTTGTTTCTGCAAACCCCTTGAATGGGGCGCAGTTTGAGCCACCTTGTCGCCATCGTTCTCGGTGCCGCGGCAGGTGGAGGTTTTCCGCAATGGAACTGCCGCTGTGCGGTCTGCCGCCTCGCCTGGGCGGGCGATAAACGGGTCAAGCCACGCACCCAAGCAAGCCTCGCCGTTTCGGCTGACGGCGAGCATTGGATCTTACTGAACGCTTCGCCCGACCTGCGCGCGCAAATCCAGGCAAACCAAAACCTGCATCCGCGCGGCCAAGCACACGACAATGCGCGCGGCAGCCCGATCGCCGCCGTGGTGCTGACCGGCGCCGAGATCGATCAGACCGCGGGCCTGCTCAGCCTGCGCGAGCGTTCGCCGTTCACACTGCACGCCACCGCCGCGACCTTGGCCGCGGTCGCCGACAACCCGATGTTTTCAGCGCTCGCTCCAGACGTGGTCGCGCGCCACGCCGTGGTTCCGGGCCAGCGCTTTGCGCTCGGCTATGGCATCGAGGCCGAGCTCTTCATCGTGCCGGGCAAGGTGCCGCTTTATCTGGAAGGCGACGATCCCGACACCGCAAGCGAAAGCGCCGCCAATGTCGGCGTCGAAATTTCAAGCGGCGCAGCGCGGCTCGCTTTTGTGCCGGGCGCCGCCGCTATCACGCCCCCCGTGATGCAGCGTCTGGCGCGCGCGGATGTGATCTTCTTCGACGGCACGCTGTTCAGCGACGACGAGATGATCGCGACCGGCACCGGCAGCAAGACCGGCCGGCGCATGGGCCACATGCCGCTCGACGGACCGGACGGCTCGCTCGCCGCGCTTGTCGGCTTGCGCGCGCGCCGCATCTTCGTGCACATCAACAACACCAATCCGATCCTGATCGACGGCTCGCCAGAGCGCGCGCGCGCCGTCGCTGCGGGCTGGGAAATCGCGGAAGACGGCCTGGAGGTCAAGCTGTGACGCTGATGACGCCGCAGGAGCTTGAAGCCGCGCTACGCGACATCGGCGCGCGGCGGTATCACCGGCTGCATCCGTTCCACAAGCTCTTACACGGCGGCGAATGCGGCAAGGGCCAGGTCCAGGCCTGGGCGCTCAACCGCTACTATTACCAGGCGATGATCCCGATCAAGGACGCGAGCCTGATCGCGCGCTGCGAGGATCAGGCGACGCGGCGCGAATGGCGCAGCCGGCTTACCGATCACGATGGCGAGCGCGACGGCGAAGGCGGCATCGCGCGCTGGCTAAAACTCACCGACGGGCTCGGACTCGACCGCGACTACGTGATGTCGCTACGCGGCTTGCTGCCGGCGACGAAGTTCGCCGTCGAGGCCTATGTGCATTTCGTGCGGGAGAAATCGCTGCTCGAAGCCATCGCCTCGTCGCTCACCGAATTGTTCTCGCCGCAAATCATCAGCGAGCGCATCGACGGCATGCTCAAGAGCTACGATTTCGTCACCGCCGAGACGCTGGCTTATTTCTCGCAACGCCCGCCACTGGCCGAGCGCGATTCCCGCTTTGCGCTGGACTACGTCAAGCGCCACGCGCGCACGCCCGACGAGCAGCAACTGGTTCTGGCCGCGCTCGAATTCAAATGCGGCGTGCTATGGGCGATGCTGGACGCGCTCTATCATGCCTATGTGGCGCCGGGCCACATTCCGCCCGGCGCCTTCGTGCCCAAAGAATAGAAGGAACAACCGTGAGCGAAGCGACGCCTGCAATCCCTGCCGATGCCCGCCCGCGGCTGCCGCGCGGCGTCCGGCTGGTGCACAGCGAGGCGCAGGGCGGTTGGGTGCTGTTGGCGCCGGAGCGCGTGTTCAAGGCCGATACGATTGCCGTCGAGATCGTCAAGCGCTGCACCGGCGAAGCGACGCTGGACGCGATCGTCGACGACTTGGCCAAAACCTTCAACGCACCGCGCGAGCGCATTTTTGCCGACGTGACGGCGATGTTGCGCGGGCTCGCCGACAAGAAGCTGCTGGAGCTGTGATGGCGGCGCATGGGAACGTGCCTTTGCACAGCCCGCTCGGTCTCCTCGCCGAGCTGACGCACCGCTGTCCGCTCGGCTGCCCCTATTGCTCCAATCCGCTGGCGCTCGAGCCGCGCGACGACGAGCTCGATACGGCGACGTGGGCACGGGTGTTCGGCGAAGCGGCGGCGCTCGGCGTGTTGCAGGTGCATCTCTCCGGCGGCGAACCGGGTGCGCGGCGCGATCTGGTCGAGATCACGGCCGCGGCCCATGACGCCGGCCTCTACACCAATCTGATCACGTCGGCGGTCGGCATCACCGCGGGCACGCTGCAAAAACTCGCCGATGCCGGGCTCGATCACGTGCAGATTTCGATCCAGGACAGCACGCCAAAGAGCGCCGACCACATCGCCGGCTACGACGGTGCCTTCGGGCGCAAGCGCGCGCTCGCCGCCGAAGTCGTGGCCTTGAAAATTTCGCTCACGGTCAATGTCGTGGTGCACCGCGCCAATATCGAACGGATTGAGGAAATGGTGGCGCTGGCGCTTGCGCTCGGCGCCAGCCGGGTCGAGATCGCCCACGTGCAATATTACGGCTGGGCGTTGCGCAACCGCACGGCGCTGATGCCGAGCGCCGAGCAGGTCGAGCGCGCCACAGCAGTGGTCGAGGATTTGCGCAAACGTCATCACGGCGAGATCGTCATCGACGCCGTGGTGCCGGATTATTATGCGCGGCTGCCAAAACCATGCGTCGGCGGCTGGGGCCGGCGCTCGCTCAATGTGACGCCCGCCGGCAAAGTGCTGCCGTGCCATGCCGCCGAGTCGATCCCAGGTCTCGAATTCTGGTCGGTGCGCGAGCATTCGCTCGCCGACATCTGGAAGAATTCGCCGGCGTTCAATGCCTTCCGCGGCACGTCTTGGATGAAAGAACCGTGCAAGAGCTGCGCCCGTCGCGACATCGATTTCGGCGGCTGCCGTTGCCAGGCCTTCGCGCTAACCGGCGATGCCGCCGCCACCGACCCGGTCTGTCATCTTTCGCCGCGCCACGACGAGGTCGCGGCGCTTGCAGCTGTGCAAAACGACGCGCCTTACGCCTATCGGCGCATGTGACGCTCGGATGAAGTGCGATCAATAATTCGCCAAATCGTGCGCGACCCGATTGCACGTAGGGGTCGAAATGTCGGACACTGGCATCAAGGAAGCCGGCAAGACCGGACTTCCGCATTCGGGAGGAACACTATGACTCGACGCGTACCGCGCGGCACGTTGCTGGCCGCGACACTCGCTCTTCTAGCCACGACAGCGCTGGCCCAACAACCGCAGGACACGCCCGCGCAAGCGCCCGCTCCTGCTGCCACCGCTCCCGCCGCGACACCGGCTCCAGAGCCCACACCAGCTCCGGCTGCGACGCCCGCTCCGGCTCCTGCTCCGGCAGCCGCCGCGCCTGCTCCGGCCCCAGCTCCGGCTGCCGCCGCGCCCGCGCCCGCTGCTGCTCCGGCCGCAGCCGCACTGCCGCCCGGCTCGCCGCTGATCGGCCGTCCGGACAGCAATCCGGCCGCCGCAAAACTCGCGCCGGTGCCGGCGCCGCCGCTCGCCACCGCGGAGAACAAGCTGCCGCTCGACAAGCTCAAAGCGCCCAAGGGCTTCAGCATCGAGGTCTATGCCGCCGGCATGCCCAATGCGCGCTCGATGGCGCTCAGCGAAAAAGGCACCGTCTATGTCGGCTCGCGCCTGCAGGACAAGGTCTATGCCATCACCAACAAGGACGGCAAACGCCAGGTCCATGTGCTGGTGTCCGGCCTCTATCGCCCGAACGGCGTGGCCTACAAGGATGGCACGCTCTACATCGCCGAGCTGTCGCAGATTTCCAAGATCGAGCACGTCGAAGACCAGATCGACAAGTCGCCGAAGCCGGTCGTCATCTACAAGGATCTGCCCAAGGACGAGGCCCACGGTTGGAAGTTCCTGGCCATCGGCCCGGATAGCAAGCTCTATTTCGAGGTCGGCCAGCCCGGCAACAACGTGCTGCACGACGACGCCCACGGCCAGTTGCGCCGCATGAATCTCGACGGCACCGGCGCCGAAAAGATCGCCTTCGGCATCCGCAACACGGTCGGCTTCGACTGGAATCCGAAGACCCACGAGCTCTACTTTACCGACAACGGCCGCGATTGGCTGTCGGAAGACCTGCCCAACGACGAGCTCAACCGCATCACAAAACTCGGCCAGGATTTCGGCGAGCCGTATTGCCATCAGGGCAACATCCCCGACATCGAATTCGGCTGGGGCCACGACTGCAAGGACTACGTGCCGCCGATCGCGCTGATGGGCCCGCACGCCGCGGCGCTGGGCATGCGGTTCTACACCGGCTCGATGTTCCCGTCGGAATATCGCGACCAGATTTTTGTCGCCCGCCACGGCTCGTGGAACAAGACCA
>DATHHM010000057.1:0-21824 GCA_035317145.1 Xanthobacteraceae bacterium
CAGCGGGACTCCCTGAATGCGGTAAGCGGACAGTTTCGTGCGCCACTCGCGCAATTTTGTCCGAGCTGCCGACAGTCTGCTCCACAAACAAAAATGGATGCATCTCTTTGGCACAGCCGGCAAACGATATCGAATAACAATCGTGCCAGGAAAATCCTGACAATCGACGCAAATCAGGACAGCAACATCTCGCACATTGGCGCCGCCCGTTATTGCGGCGCTGTCGAATTAGATTATAGCTTTAGAATCGATGAGCAGTTGGGGCAGATATTTGTCAAAGCTCGCCGTCGGCTTTTTGGCTTTTGTTTCGCTTGCTGTCGCAGCATGTTCGCCGGAGAGCGCCCAAAATGATGCCGAGCGAACTTGTGCCTTGAAGCTCTATCCCAGCTATGATGAAACGCGTTTGGATCAGTGCATGGGTGTGTGCAAATCGTGTCGCGGCGGAAACACCGTCACATGCAGTACGTCCTGTAAGCTCAAAGGCGCGAACTGATCTGTTTCTGGCTGCCTGAAGACGCGACTGATCTCTTCGAAATCCAGTTGGCCGAAGACCCGCGGAAATTCCGTCGAATATGCCGGGAATGGCGAGGAGTGCCTCGTCGGCGAGGCACGCACCCAGAGACTCAATTGCTGCGGCTCGGTCATCCTTGCCGCGCCATCACGCGAAATATTTCTCGATGATCCGCCGATACACCGCCGTGAGCGTGACCAGATCGGCGACCGGCGTGCATTCGTCGACACTGTGCATGGTCTGGCCGACCAGGCCGAATTCCAGCACCGGGCAATAATCCTTGATGAAGCGCGCATCCGAGGTGCCGCCGGTGGTGGAGAGTTTCGGCTGGCGCCCGGTCACTTCGACGATGGCCGCGGCGGCGAGATCGGTGAACGGGCCGGGCTTTGTGACGAAGACGTCGGCGTTCGACGGCTGCCAGTCGAAGGCATAATGCACGCGGCCGGCCGCCGCGGCGCGGGCGCGCTGCTCGAGCAGCGCTTTGAGCGCGGCCTGGCTGTGGCGATCGTTGTAGCGGATGTTGAAGCGGGCGCGGGCCTCGCCGGGAATGAGATTGACGGTCGGATTGCCGACGTCGATCGAGGTGAACTCGAGATTCGACGGCGCGAATTGCGCGCTGCCGTCGTCGAGCGGCGCCTGCAGCGCGGCGATCAAGGTGACCAGACCGCGGATCGGATTGTCGGCGCGGTCCGGATACGCGACGTGACCCTGCCGGCCAGTGACGATCAGCGTGCCGTTGAGCGAGCCGCGCCGACCGGCCTTGATGGTGTCGCCGAGTTTTTCCACATTGCTCGGCTCGCCGAGAATGCAGTGGTCGAACTTTTCGCCGCGCTCGGCCGCCCATTGCAACAGCTTGACGGTGCCGTTGACTGCGACGCTCTCCTCGTCGCCGGTGATGAGCAGCGAGATCGAGCCGTGCTTCGGCTTGCCGCCGCTCGCCGCCAGGTAATCGGTTGCCGCGGCGACGAAACAGGCGATGCCGCCTTTCATGTCGACCGCGCCGCGCCCGTACAACACGTCGCCCGCGATCTCGCCGGCAAACGGCGCATGTTGCCACGCCGCCTCATCGCCGGGCGGCACCACGTCGGTATGACCGGCAAACACCAGATTGGGTTTTTCCGTGCCGATGCGGGCGTAAAGGTTCTCGATCGGCGCGGTGCCGGGCTCGTCGAACGTGATGCGATGAGCGCTAAATCCAGCTTTCTCCAGCACGCCTTGCAGATAAGCCAGCGCGCCGCCGTCCTCAGGCGTCACCGAGCGGCAGCGGACAAGATCGCGGGCTATGGCGACGGGATCGGCATTCATGCGCCAAGGATTTCGGCTACTGCGCGGCGCCGGTCAATCCCCAAGATCAGCCGTGCGCCGGATGCGCCTGCCGTTTGAGCGGGTCCGGCCCGAAACGATTATATCCCGCGGTGCCGCGCCGGCAGCCGATCTCCACGAAACCCCAGATGACGAGGGCAAACCCGCCGAGGATGCAAAGCCGGAGCCCCAGATACGCCCACTCCGCGGACATGCCGACGGTATCGGCGGCGGCCCAGAAGATGAACCCGCCGATAAGGACAAATACGAACGGCCCGACATAGAACAGCATGAGCCACCAGCCCGAGCGATCGCGGTCATGCAGCCGCTTGATGCACACCGCAATAGTGGCAATGAACACCGCCAGATTGACGACAAAGCTCAACACTTGAAACGTCACGCCGTCCCCCAACGCCCAGCCGACCAGTTCGAGCACGATGTCGGCAACGACGAAGACGAGCAAGGCGAGCCAATATTTGGTCCGGTTGATCCGGCCGCGAAAGCTAAACAACAGCGATCGCCAATCCATCCGCCGCTCCTGGCTTTCGCAAGGTTAAGTCGCCCCGCCAGCGCACCCGGTTCAACCGCGCGGCGGCAGAGGTTGCGGCCCCAGCGGGTCCGGCCCGTAGCGGTTCGGCCCGGTCGTGCCCTTGCGCAAGCCGAGCTCGACCAGAAGCGCCAGCCCGAACAGCGTGAACGGCACGGCGATGACCAGCGAAATGGTGCTCGGCGCGTCATCGGTGCCGGCGAGGCCCACCACGGTGAGCAAGTCGAGCACCACGCCGGCCGCGAAGAAGGCGCCGATCAGCCACAGCGGCATGTTGCGGTCCTGGCCGCGCTTAGCGGCGACGGCAAATTCCGGATAGGTGAAAGCGAGATCGACGATCGCGCTCAGGCGGTCGCCCTGGATCTGCTCGGCGATGAAGTGGCCGAAAATCTCGGCAACAATCACCACGCCGAAGGCGATCCAGAACGTCTGCCGGCCGATGCGGCCGTCAAAGCTGTTGAAGAGATAGAGCCAATCCATCGGCAGAATTTTGTTCACGGACTTGCTTCGTTCAAGGACTTGGCTTAGTCGCGCAGCAGTTCGTTGATCGAAGTCTTGGCGCGGGTCTTCTCATCGACGCGTTTGACGATGACGGCGCAGTAAAGACTGGGACTGGCTTTGCCGTTCTTGGCCGGCTTGCCGGCCGTGGTGCCCGGCACCACTACCGAATAGGCCGGCACTTCGCCCTGAAAAATCTCGCCGCTGTCGCGATCGACGATCTTGGTCGAGGCGCCGATGAACACGCCCATGGACAGCACCGCGCCTTCGCGCACGATGACGCCTTCGGCGACTTCCGAGCGCGCGCCGATGAAGCAATTGTCCTCGACGATCACCGGGCCGGCCTGCAGCGGCTCGAGCACGCCGCCGATGCCGACGCCGCCGGAGATGTGACAGTTCTTGCCGATCTGCGCGCAAGAGCCGACCGTGGACCAGGTGTCGATCATGGTGCCGGAATCCACATAGGCGCCGAGATTGACGAACGACGGCATCAGCACCACGCCGGGCGCGATATAGGCGGAGCGGCGCACCACGCAGCCCGGCACCGCGCGGAAACCGGCGGCGCGGAAATTGTTGTCGTGCCAATTGTCGAATTTTGACGGCACTTTATCCCACCACGCCGCGTGGCCGGGGCCGCCGGGGATTTCGCTCATGTCGTTGAGCCGGAATGACAGCAGCACCGCCTTCTTCAACCACTGATTGACGTGCCAGCTGCCGTCGGCCGCCTTCTCCGCGACGCGCGCTTCTCCGCGGTCGAGCAGATCGAGCGCCTGATCAACCGCCTCACGCACCGCGCCCTTGGTCGATGGCCCAATTGTGTCGCGCTGCTCGAAGGCGGCATCGATGGTCTTGGCCAGATTTTCGTTGGTCCCGGCTGACATGAAATTACTCCCCGCCGCGGTTTGTCGGAGCGTGCCGACGCGATGTCAAGCATATCGGCGGCCTTGCCGGCTATCTCTGAACGATCCCGCGCAAAAACCCGGCGAGATCGTCGGTGACGTGATCGACGTGGGGCGCGTCGCGGCCGGCGAGCTCCCAGTCCTCGCGCAGCACCACGCGGGCGCCTTGCGGCACCACCAGCACCGTGGTCATGCCGAGCGCATGCGGCACTTCGAGATTGCGGGCGAGGTCCTCGAAGATCGCGGCCTTGTTCGGATCGACGTCGTGGCGGGCCAGGAAGCGCTCGTAGACGACCGGCTGCGGCTTCGGTTCGAGCTCGGCCGCCCTGATGTCGAACACGTCGTCGAAATGATGTTCGATTTCGAGCCGGCGCAACACCGCGTCGGCATGCTCGCGGGTGCCATTTGTGAGAATGAGCTTGCGGCCGGAGAGTTGCGCGATCGCCGCGCCGAGCGCGGGGTTCGGCGTCAGCGGCGAGTGGTCGATCTGGTGCACCATCTCCAAAAATTCGTCCGGTTGCAGGCCGTGCTCCGCCATCAGCCCGCGCATGGTGGTGCCATAGCGCTTGTAATAATCCTTCTGCAGCCGGAACGCCTCGTCGTGGGTGATCTTCAGGAAATCGACAATGTAGTCGCGGATGCGCACGTCGACCTGCTGCCAGAGATTCAGGTGATGCGGATAGAGCGTGTTGTCGAGGTCGAAGACCCAGGTCCCGACATTAGTGAAACCGCGTGGGCCAGAGCCGCGGACGGCCGGGTCTTTCATTTCCGCGTTCATTCCCAGCGACTCGGTGTTGCCACAGTTCCTGGCGATGAGGCCCGCCGCGCCTTTTGCGAATCAGTTCTAGCAGCCGGCGCGCAAGGAGCAATGGATGCGGCGGGGCTTTAAGAAATCAATACCATTTTTGCTGGCGATATTTTTCGGGATGATCGCCGGCGTTCTCGTTGCCGGAATAGCGATCCTGGCCGCTCATCCCTGAGCGGACTCACCGGCTCACCCGGCCTCACGCCACGACGCCGCCGGCACCAAACCCTTGAGCGCGCCGTCGTGCAAGCGAACCGGATCGCGCTCGCCCTCCATGGCCAGCGCCAGCACCGAGCGCGCCAGCTCATCCGGCTTCACCGTCGTATTGCCGATCGCTTTCAAGGTCAGCCACGCCTCGTCGAACGCGGCTTCCAGGACGACCAGCGTCTGGGGATCGAATGAATTGTTATGGAACCCGCGCATCGACCGCCCTCACCGCGGCTCTCCTGATACGAACTTTACGGAATTCGTCAAGCTTGCGCGGGAACTTGGCCGAGTTTGTGACGCATCGGGAGAGTTTGGATCAATTGCAATTGATCGGATGGGGCCTTGCGTCGCAATCTCGCTGATCAGCTTCTTCAAGATCGCGTCGGCGAAAGTGTCATAATTCTCGGCCGGAATCATGAACGCGCCCGATCCGCCGATGACATTGTCATAATAGTAGCGGTCGAGAAAGGGCTCGATGGAGAGGATCGGCAGGCCGTTGATGCCGACGCCATCATGGACCGCTTCGTCGCGCGCCTGGGTCACCGGGCGGCCGGAGTTATTGGAACCGTCGCCGGAAATGTCGATCACCCGCCGCGCCGCATTGCACGGACATTGCGCCAGCAGGAGCCGCGCATAGTCGATGGCGCCGGAGATCGAGGTGCCGCCGCTGAACAATTGCCGCGGCGCGGCTTCGATTGCCGTCGCGAGCGCATTCACGCCGGCCTCGTCCTTGACCAGCATCCAATCGACCACCACCACATGCAGCCGCGGCCCAGTCCATTGCACCATGGCGACCGCAATCGACTGCGTCATCAGCGAGCGGATCGAATTCAAAACTTTTGGGTTGCGGAATGCCGCCGCATAACCCTGCTTCTGCAATTCGAAGCGCCGGTTGTCGACGCTGCCGGAGGCATCGACCGCAAGCACCAGCGCCAGCGCGACGTCGCTTTTCGGCTCGGCCGGCGGCGTCTGGGCTTGCGCTGGCGCCGGAACGACAAAGGCGGCCAGCGCGACGGCCGCCCACGCGATGGATTTCAAATTCACGCGCTCAGCCGCGGCACCAGCCGCGCAGCATTGCCGCTCATGATCGCTTGCAGATCGGCCGCCGGCAGATTGAGCTGCCGCAAATTGTCGATCTGGTTGAGCGGGAAATATGGATAATCGGTGCCGTAGGTGATCTGCGATATCGGCACGAGCTTCATCAACGCTGCCATCGCGGCTGGATGCGTGGCATTGGCGGTGTCGTAGTACAAACGCCGCAATTCCGCTTCGATGCCGTCGGGGGCGAAGCTGCCGACGTTGCCCGCCCGGTCGTAGAACGCCTCGATGCGGCCGGCGAGGAACGGGATCGTCCCGCCGGCGTGGGAGAACAGCCACTTGATGTCGCGCTGATGCGCGAAGCTGCCGCTGAGCAAAAGGCTCGTGACCGTGCGCGTGGTGTCGTGCGGCACCTCAATCACCGCCGGGAAGGCGCCGACGCTGAGCCGGCCGCAACAGCCCGCCACCAGCGGATGCACGTAGACCGTCGCCTTGCGGCGGTTGAGCTCTTCCAGAATCGGCTTATAGGCCGCATCGCCCAGCCACTTGTCGCCATAGTTGGTCTGCAGGTTGATGCCGTCGGCGTGCAGCGTGCCGAAGACGTATTCGATCTCTTTAAGGGTCGCATCGGTGTCGAGCATCGACAGCGGCGCGAACAACCCGTAGCGGCCGGGATGGCTGCGCACCATCTCGGCGCCGAAGTCGCAGGCCAGCCGCGCCATGTCGTGCGCCTTCTCGGCGCCGGCGTCGAACCACACGCCGGGAGTCGAGGCGAGCGACAGCATGCTCGTGGTGATGCCGTTCTTATCCATGGCCTCGAGATCGTTTTCCGGCGTCCAGGCGGCCTGCACGCCGAAATGCGGAATCTTGCGCTGGTCTTCCCAGTCGAGCCACGCCTTCATGTAGACCGGCGGATAGAAGTGATGATGGGTGTCGATCAGCTTGGCCGGCGCGGCTTGTGCCGCCGCGTCTTCACCGGGCAGCAGCGTCGTGGCGCCGACAGCCGCGGCGCTGGCGAGAAATGTCCGGCGTGAGACGCAGCAGCTGCAGGTGGCTGAGAATCGATGCGCGTTCTTTGGCGTGGTCATATGTCCCTCCCGGCTTTTTTCGCCGACGATGTTACACCGTCAGCGCCATAACTGGAATGCGACCAGCGCTGCCAGCATGATGCCGCTGCCCAGCCCCTGGAGCGGCGTGATCACCTCGCCGAGAATGAGCGCGCTGAGCACCGTTGCCACCAGCGGCTCCAGGTTCATGATCAGTGCGCTGCGGAACGGCCCGATGCGCGTCGTCGAAATATACAGCGTCAAAACCGCAACCGCGGTGCAGACGCTGACGATGGCAACCGCGATCCAGCCGTAGGCGGTCTGCGGCGCTTGCCAATGCATGGTCGCGGCGGCGGCAGCGGCAAAAATCGCCGTGGAAGAAATCAGCGAATACCACGTCGTCAACCGGGGATCGAGTTTTTGCAGCTCGGTGCGCGCGACCAGGAGAAACACCGTGCGGCATAGCGCGGCGCCGATGGCAAACGCCAATCCCGCGACCGACAAATGCTGCGGATAGGCGCCGATCGTCAGCGCCAGGCCGAAGAACGCCACCAGCGCGGCGAGCATGCCCTGCCAGCCAAGCCGCTCCACGCCGAACAGCGCGGCGCCGATTCCGGTCAACAGCGGATAGATGAAATAGGTGAGAACGGCGATCGGCACGGTGATGAGATCGATCGCCTTGAACAGGCCGTAGACGATTGCCGCAAACAGCACGCCGAGCCCGAGTGCGATGGCCCGCGTACGCGGCGTCGCCGGCAGCGGCGGCGCGCCGATACGCAGATACAAAAATAAAATGCCCACACCGGCGACGCCGCGGGCCAGCGCCAGCGTCAGCACGTCGGCGCCGGCGGCGAGAGCCACCTTGGCGAAAGTATCGCCGATGCCGAATGCCGCCGCGGCGATGATGCCCGGCCCAAGAGCGTAAAGCCGCTCGCGCACGCTGCCTGATCCCATCGGCGTTTACTGATGAATGAGCGTGCCGGAGCCGAGCTCGGTGAACAATTCGAGCAGCACCGCATGCGGCACCTTGCCGTCGAGGATGACGACGCCTTCGACACCGTGATCGAGCGCCTCGATGCAGGTTTCCACCTTGGGGATCATGCCGCCCGAAATGGTGCCGTCGGCGATCAGGCGCCGCGCCTCGTCGACCGACAGCTCCTTGATCAGGCTCTTCGACTTGTCGAGCACGCCGGGCACGTCGGTGAGCAGCAAGAGGCGCTTGGCCTTGAGCGCGGCGGCAATTGCGCCCGCGAAAGTGTCGGCATTGACATTGAAGGTACCGCCATTGGCCGCGGCGGCGACCGGCGCCAGCACCGGAATGAGCTCGCGGCCGAGAATCTGCGTCAGCACCGTGGTGTCGACTTTTTCCGGTTCGCCGACATAGCCGAGATCGATGACTTTCTCGATCGCGGAGTCCGGATCGATCACGGTGCGGGTGAGCTTGCGCGCCACCACCATGTTGCCGTCCTTGCCGCACAAGCCGACCGCCTTGCCGCCGGCCTCGTTGATGTAGCCGACCATCTGCTTGTTGATAGAGCCGGCCAGCACCATTTCGACGATTTCCAGCGTCTTGGCGTCGGTGATGCGCAAGCCGGCGGCGTATTGCGACTGCACGCCGACCTTTTTCAACATCGCCTCGATCTGCGGCCCGCCGCCATGCACCACGATCGGATTGATGGCGGTCTGCTCCAAGAGCACGATGTCGCGGGCGAAGTCGCGGGCGAGATGCTCATCGCCCATGGCGTGGCCGCCGTATTTCACGACGATGATCTCCTCGTCGTAGCGCTGCATATAGGGCAGCGCTTCCGACAGGATACGGGCCTGCACCTCAGGGCTAACGGGGTCGCTCTGGCTCATCGGATCGGCTTTCCCGGCAAGTGGCGCTGCCTATGTAGCGATGGCTACGCTGCGCGACAACTCATTCGGCAGGAGCAGCCTCCGCAGGAATCGGCCCGATATAGGTCGAGGCCGGGCGGATCATGCGGCCGGTTTGCCGCTGCTCCATGGCGTGCGCCAGCCAGGCGGCACAGCGCGCGACGGCGAAGACCGGCGTAAAAGCCTGGCGCGGCAGGCCGATGGCGTCGAGCAAAAGGCCGGCGTCCATCTCGATATTGGCTTCGACCCTGCGGCCGGGTTTACGGCGCTGCAGCGCCGCGACCGCGCGGCGCTCGACGTCGATGACAAAGCCGAGCCGCGCGGCTTCCGGATCAAGGCGCCGCAGCGCCGCGCGCAACAGGTCGGCGCGCGGATCGCGATGGCGGAAGATGCGATGACCGAAGCCCATCAGGCGGCCGCCGGAAGCAAGTTTTTGCTCGATCCAGCCGTCGACGTCGCCGCTCGCCTCGATCTCGTCGAGCATATCGAGCGCGAGCCCCGGCGCGCCGCCGTGCAGCGGGCCGCAAAACGCGCAATAGCCGCCCAGCACCGCGGCGGCGAGCGAGGCGCGCGACGAGACGACGACGCGCGCCGCGAAGGTGGAGTTGCCAAGCCCGTTGTCGATCACGGTGGCGAGATAAGTATCGAGCGCGGCTGCGCGTTGCGGCGCGACCGGCGCGCCGGCGATCATGTGCAAAAGATCGGCGGCGGTGGCGAGCGACGGATCGGGTGCGATCGGCGGCTTGCCGGCATGGCTGCGCACGAGGACCGCGATCGCCACCGGCAAGGTCGCGAGAATAGCCGTGGGCTCGGCGTCGTCCGGCAACGCCGCAAGCGCGATGCGCAAACCTTCGGCCAGCGGCCGCGGCGCCGCGCAGCCAAGCCATTCGCCGCTCCGCGCGAACGCAGCGGCGCGCGCGTCGGCAAGCGCTTGACACATGCCGGCGCGGGTGAGATCGCGGCCGGCAAAGCCCTCCCACATCATCGCCACCGCGCCTTCATAGCCGTGCTCGGCGGCAAGGCTTTCGATGGTGTGACCGCGCACCCAGACCGCGCCGGTTTCGCCATCGGCATGGCTCAGCACCGTTTCGGCCGCTATCACGCCTTCCAGCCCGTCGTTCATGACCGGTGTCCCCGGATGTCTTTAGTTCGTGCACCGCGCTCGGCCAGAAGCCGCGCGATGGCGGCGCGCAATAGATCAATGCCGGCGCCGGTCCGCGCCGAGGTGGCGATCAAGTCGGGAAACGCCGCCGGTCGCTTTCGTATCGCCGCTTTGACCGCTTCGGTGCGCTCGGCGAGCGCCGCTTCCTCGATCTGGTCGCATTTGGTCAGCACGATCTCGTGGCTGACGGCGGCTTTGCTCAGCGTATCGAGAATGGTGTCGTCGACATCTTTCAGCCCATGCCGCGCGTCGATCAAGACATAGACTCGCGCCAGCGTGGCCCGGCCGCGCAGATAGTCATGGATGAGATCAGTCCAGGCAGCGACCTTGCTCTTGGCCACCGCCGCATAGCCGTAACCCGGCATGTCGGTCAGCACGAGCCGACCCGAGCCACCGAAGAAGATCAGCTGCTGGGTACGGCCCGGCGTATTCGAGGTGCGCGCCAGCGCGCGGCGGCCAGTCAGCGCATTGATCAGACTCGACTTGCCGACATTGGAGCGGCCGGCAAACGCTATCTCCGGCGCACTCATCGGCGGCACCGAGTCGAGCCCGCCCGCCGCGGAAATAAAATCCCACTCGCCGGCAAATAAGAGCCGGCCAGCCTCGATCTCGGCAGCGGAAAAATCGGCCATGGTATCGGCTCTGCGTTCGCCCGCGATGCTCATGTCAGGGATCCGTCGCCAGCGGCCGCGCGACGGCACCGGCATCGTATCGCCCACAATGGCCCGCCGAAAAAGCAAAAAGGGGACATCGCGTCCCCTTTTTCTAACCAAAGCCGGATGAACGCAGCGCGCTAGGCGGCCGCCTCGGCGATGCGGTCGCGCCATTTGCTCGAAGCCGGCGCATAGGCCGGGTTCTTGGTGCTGCCCTGGTAGCGCACGGCAGCCGCGACCGCGGAAATGCCGATCCGCCCATAGCAGCCGGCCAGCACCGTGCCTTCGCCGTGGATCTTGCGGTCATTGCTCTTTTTTACATTGGTCTTTTTGGCCAAATCGGCGAACGCCACTTGCATTATGAAACCCCATTTCCATCCCGGTGAGTGATGCTCAAAACATAAGCGGCGAGTGCGGCGGAAATGGGCGGCAAATCGTGCGCTGTCGTGACATTTCGACCGGACTCACGGCGGCACCAGATACCAGCCATGGTAAACCCTTGCTTAATGGGTGCGGCGTATCCTGGCCGCGACTGATGGGTTTGGACACGAATAAGCCGATTATCCAAGGCAACCTCAGGATAGTGCGGCATTCCTGCAACACTCGCGCCGAACTGTACGGGACAGACACCTTATCGGCTGGAAACAGCAACGCGATTTGGTTATTGGAATCGAGGCTATTCGGCGGGGCGGGCGTGAGCGGGGCTGTGGGAAGTAGGCGACCATGACCATGCGTACGATAGCATTTCTGATTATGGGTCTGATGCTCGGCGGCTGCATGCAGGAGACGCTTGAGCCGGCGACTCAAGTCTCCTGGAAGCCGCGCGACAAGGAACTGATGTCGAACCTGCCCTATGCGCAGGCGTCGATACCCGAGCCCTATCGCCGGCACCTCGTCAGCTTCGACCGCAAGGAAGCGCCGGGTTCGATCATCGTCGATAGCGACAACAAGTTCCTCTATTACGTGCTGCCGAACCATCAGGCCGTCCGCTACGGCATCACCGTCGGCGAAGACGCGCAGGTGTGGAGCGGCATCGCCAAGGTTGGCCGCATGGAAGAATGGCCGGGCTGGACGCCGACGCCCGGCGAGCAGCAGCGGCTCGGCCCGTTGCCGGCTTTCGTCAGCGGCGGCCCGCATAATCCGATGGGCGCGCGCGGCCTGTACCTGTTCTCCAGCAACAAGGACACGCTGTACCGCATCCACGGCACCAATCAGCCGGAATATATCGGACAGGCGATCTCGTCGGGCTGCATCCGCATGACCAACGAAGACGTCATCGACCTTTACAGCCACGTCAAAATGGGCACCATCGTCGTGGTGCTGGCGCCGCAAAGCCAACCGATGGCGCCGGCGCGCGTCGCCAGCGGCCTGGATTCAGCAGCGAGGCCAAACTAGGCCAACAAAGTTTTCGCGTCGGGGGATGCGACGGCGCCGACTTCGGTCGGCGCCGTTTCTTTTTGGCGAAGCCGAGCGGGCGCGTGACGCCGGCGGCTTGCACGGCTGCCTACCACCGTGCCAGCATCGCTGCCATTGCATGGAGGCTTGCGATCATGCCGAACATCACGATGCTGGACATCGAGGAGCTGCGGAAGACCAAGCTGAAACCCTATATCGACAAGTGCCTCGAGCACCGCGCGCCGGATCCCGGCTTTCACGCCATGATGGGTCACAACATCGACCTGTGCGAGGCGATGTTCGTGGCCTGGGATGCCTGCTTCAACAAAGGCCGCATTCCACACCCGCTCAAGGAAGTCATCCGGGTTCAGCTGTCCCGCGCGGCGAGCTGTACGTATTGAGGCAATGTCCGGTCTGCTTCGGCGAAGCGACAGGGATTATCGGAAGAACTGCTCGACGAAGGCATCGACAATTATGCCGAGAGCGGGCGCTTCACCGACGCGGAGAAGATCGCGCTGCGTTACAGCGAGCTGATGTCGGTTGATCCCGACGCGGTCGATGCCGCCTTTTTCGACGAGCTGCGCAAGCACTACAGCGACGAAGAGATCGTCGAGCTTGGCGCCTTCATCGGCTTCAATCTCGGCTATCACACGTTTTTCGGCACGCTGAAATTCTATCCGCTGTTCTCGCCCGACGGCCGCCTGGTGAGCCAAGCGGAGTCGGAAAAGCTCTATGGGGCGGCGCCGGCCTCGCTGCAAAAACCGGAGGCCGCGGAATGAGCCACATTGCGCCGCTGCCGCTGGACGCGATCACCGATCCCGAATTGCGCGCGCTGATCGCCGAGGGCGAAGCCTTGGGCGTACCGAACGACCTGTTTGGACGCATCGTCGCACGCGCGCCAGAGCAGGCCGTGCCGCTGCTGCGCGCGCTATTGATGAGCCACGCGCAAGGCAATGTCGATCACAAGCTCAAGGAGATCATGCGTATTCTGCTGGCGCGTTTTGCGGGCGACAAGTATTTCGCCAGCCTGCGCTCCAACAAAGCGCGCGCCATGGGCCTGACGGAAACCCGCATCGACGACGGCTGTTTCGCCTACGAAGACAACGGCAACGGTTTTAGCGAAGCCGAGAAATGCGCGCTGCGCTACGCCGACCTGATGTTTCTCGACGCCAATCAGGTGGACAAGGCATTCTATGATGAGATGAAGAAGCACTGGAGCGAGGCGCAAATCATGGAGCTCGGCGCCTTCATCGCCTTCCACTACGGCATGGCGATGTTCATGCGCTCGCTGGGCGCGAAGGCGGCGCTTTAAGCACCAAGCTCGATATGCACGATCTCCGGCGGCACGCCCAGCCGCGCCGGGATGATGCTGGTGCCGAGCCCGCCGGAGACGATCAGGTGCCGCTCGTCCTCGACGACGTGGCCGTAGGCGAAGCGCGCGCCGTATTTCGACGGCACGAAGTGCGGCCACAGGAACGGCACGCGGATCTGGCCGCCATGGGTATGGCCGGCCAGCGTCAGCGCGACGCGCTCCGGCACCCGCGGGAAAATGTCCGGCTCGTGGACCATGAGCAGGACCGGATCGTCGGTCTTGATGCGCGACAGCGTTAGCGGCAGATCGTCGACGCCGCGATAGCGGCCGTGGCCGAGCGGAATGGCCAATTGGTCGCCGATGCCGGCGAGCCAGAAGCGCTGCCCCGCCGGACCGAGCAGAACGGCATCGTTTTCCAGCACCGGAATCTTTACGCCGGCAAGCGCTGAGCGCACACCTTTGAGGTCGTGCCACCAGTCGTGATTGCCGAGGATGGCCCAGGTGCCGAACGGCGCATTGAGCCGCGCCAGCTCCGCGGCCCAGACCGGATCGGGCACCTTCGTGATGGCGAAGCGGTACGAGGCGATGAAGTCGCCGAGCAGCAGCACGATGTCGGAATTAAGCGCGCTCGCCCGATCGACAATGCGGCGGATATGTTCGAGCTGCATATCGGGACCGCCGGCATGAAGATCCGCGATCACGGTGATGGAAAGCTTGCGGCCCGTAGGCCAGCCCGGCAAAGCCGGCGCGTAGCGCGTGACGACGAGGCCGTCGGGTTCGATTGCCGCGGCATAGACCACGGTCCCCGCCGACAGTCCAACCAAACCCGCCGCGCCGACAAGCACGCGGCGGCGCGTGACGCGCGGCTTGGCGGTGGGCACGGGCCGTCGCGCGGTTCCTGGCGGGATGTCGGCTTTCATGGGCGGCTTATAGCGTGCAAGTGATGACAGTGTGTTACCGCGCCTTCACGTCTGCGCGAGGCGCGCGCCGTTAACCCAATCCAGCGTCTTGTCGAGCGCGCGGCTGAGCCGGTCGAACAATTCGTCGATCTCGGCCGCGCTGATGATGAGCGGCGGGCATAGCGTCAAAACGTCGCCCAGCACTGCGCGCACGATCAAGCCTTCGGCTTCGGCGAACTGCACCGCTTTGGCGGCGACGCCGTGCTGCGGGGCGAAGGCACGCTTATCGCGCTTGTCGGCGACGAGTTCCACGCCGCCGATCAGGCCGAGGCCGCGCGCCTCGCCGACCAGCGGATGCGTATTGAGCGCGGCGAGCCGGGCCTGGAATTGCGGCGCCCGCGCGGCTGCAGTTTCGAAGATGCGGTCGCGCGCATAGATTTCGAGCGTCTTGAGCGCCACCGCGGCCGATACCGGATGGCCGCCGTAAGTGAAGCCGTGGCCGAACACGCCGATCTTTTTGCTCTCGGCGAGCAGCGCCTGATACATCGCCTCCTGAATCATCACGCCGGCGATCGGCAGGTAGGCCGACGACAGCGCCTTGGCGATCGAGATCGAGTGCGGCTTGAAGTTCAGCTTTTCGCAGCCGAACGCCGTGCCGAGCCGGCCGAAGCCACAAATCACTTCGTCGGAGATCGTGAACACATCGTATTTGGTGCAGACCGCCATGATCTTTTCGAAATAGGTTTTCGGCGGCACGATCACGCCGCCAGCGCCCATCACCGGCTCGGCAATGAACGCCGCCACCGTGTCGGGGCCTTCCTTGACGATCAGCGCGTCGAGCTCGTCGGCAAGGCGCGTGGCGAATTGCTCCTCGCTCTCGCCATCTTGCGCGAAACGGTAATGATGCGGACAGCTGGTATGCAAAAAACCCGGCAGCGGCAGATCGAAGTCGCGATGATTGGCCGGCAGCCCGGTCAGCGACGCCGCCACGATGGTGACGCCGTGATAGCCCTTCACGCGGCTGATGATTTTCTTTTTGTTCGGCCGGCCGAGCGCGTTGTTGAGATACCAGACCAGCTTGACCTGGGTGTCGTTGGCCTCCGACCCGGAATTGCAAAAGAAAACCTTGGAGATCGGCACCGGCGCGATCTCTTTCAGTTTTTCCGCAAGCTCGATGGCCGGATCGTGACTCTTGCCGGTGAACAGATGGGCGAAGGAGAGCTTGCGCATCTGCACCGCCGCCGCCTCGACCAGTTCCTCGTTGCCGTAGCCGAGCGCGGTGCACCACAGCCCCGCCATGCCTTCGATATAGGGCTTGCCCTCGGTGTCGTAGACATAGACGCCCTGGCCGCGCTCGATGATGAGCGGCCCGGTGTCGCGAAAGCTGGACAGATTGGTGTAAGGGTGCACCAAGGTCTCGACGTCGCGGGTGGCGAGATTGCTGAGCGGGGGCATGAAAATCCTTTGACGATCCCGAAGGATGTGCCGCCATTGTGGCGCGCTGTTGCCCAAGCCGTCAAAGCCGGATCATTCCGGCTTGATGCCCGCGGCCTTGATGATCGGCCACCACTTGTCGATTTCGGACCTGTGAAAAGCGCCCAGCGCCTGCGGCGTCTGCTGTTCGCGCGGCGGAATCTCCTGGCCGAGATCGTCCAACCGCTGGCGCACTCCAGCGTCGGCCAGAGCAGCGACCGCGGCGGCATTGAGCTTGGCGACGATGGCGTCGGGCGTCGCTTTCGGCACCCAGAACGCCTGCCAGAACGACAGCGCCAGTTCCGGCACGCCGGCCTCCTCGATGGTCGGGATGTCGGGCGCGGGCGCCCAGCGCGTCTTCGCCAGCATGGCGAACGCCTTGACCGAGTTGCTCTTCAGGTAAGGCAGCATCTGCGAGGCTTCGGCGCCCATGCGCAGGTCGATCTGGCCGCCGAGCAGATCGGTCAGTGCCGGCGCCGCGCCGCGATAGGGCACCAGCTGGATTTGCGTGCCGGTGAGTTTCTGAAAATAAATGGCGCCGACCTGACTCGGACTGCCGACGCCGATGGTGCCCGACGTCGCCTTGCCGGGATTGGCTTTGAGCCAGGCGATCAGCTCCCGCACATTGTTCGCCGGCAGCGACGTCCTGCCGACCAGCATCAGCGGCGAAAACGCCAACAGCGCCACCGGCGCGAAATCGTTCTTCACATCGAACGACACCGGATAGACCGCCGGCGTGCCGACGAGGCTCGTCCAATTGCCGAGGATCACGGTGTAACCGTCGGGCTCGGCGCGCGCGACGCGGGCCGCCGCGATGCTGCCGCCGGCGCCGCCGACATTCTCGATGACCAGCGGCTGGCCGAGCGATATCCGCATCGGCTCGGCCAAAAGCCGCGCCAGCGTATCGACCGGCCCGCCGGCCGGAAACGGCACGATGATCGTGATCGGCCGCGTCGGATAATCCTGCGCCAAAGCGACGCCCGACAGTACGGATGCGGTGGCAACGGCGCCCGCCAATGACAGAAATGCCCGGCGCGGAAGTTTCATCGCGCGTCTCCCGGAGCGCGCACGATAGCAGCCGTGCTTTGCAATCGATAGGGCTTGCCTAGTCCAGCCTCACCTTGTTCTCGTAGAACGTCCACAACAACGCAAACAGCCGCGGATTGAAGGTGCCCGCGGCGCAGTCCCGCGCCTCGTCTTCACTCAGAGGAATGGCGCCGCCCATGATCTCGGCTTGCAACTGGATTTGCGCGTTCTCTTCCAAAAACGTGCAGGCGAAAAACGCTTCCTCCGCGGTGGCGCCAACCACGACGCTGCCGTGGCCGCGCATCTGCGCGACGCGGTGGTTGCCGAGCGCGCGCGAAAGGTCGGCGGCTTGGCTGTCCAAAACCACAAGCCGCGGATTGTCCCAGGTCGGCACGCCGGTGCAGAGAAAAGCGCCGTGCAGAAACACCGGCTTCAAGGGCTTGCCGGCAACGCCGAGCGCGCGCGCGTGCGGCGCGTGCAGATGGCAGACGCACATGGCATCGGGCCGGTCGCGATGGATTTGCGTGTGAATGCGCCATTCCAGCGGCACCAGGCCGCCGGGATGCTCGATGATGGTGCCGTCGATATTGTAGGTAAAAATCTGTTCCGGGCGGACCGTGGTTTTTTCGGTGCTGGCGCCCGGACTGATGAAGCACTTATCTGTGCCCGGCACGCGGATCGAGACGTGGCCGAACATTCCGATCGTGCCTTGCAGGTTCAACATGCGCGTCAGTGTGGCGGTCTTTGCACGCAATATTTCTTCTTCGCTCATTCCATTCCTCATTATTAGCTTATGGAGGCCGTACGGTTTCGCCTAAAGAGTGTTGGCGACGCCGGCCCGTTTGATGAGATCGCCCCAGCGGTCGATTTCGGACGCCAGAAACTTTTGCAGCTCTGCGGGCGCCGGAGTTTGAACCGGAACGGTGCCGAGCTTAATCATCAGCGATTGCACCTCGGTCGCGGCGACGGCCTTCTTAAGTTCCGCGTTCAGCCGCTCGACGATCGGCTTCGGCGTCGCTGCAGGTGCGCAGATCAGGGTCCAGCCGACTGCGTCGAAGCCGGGCACGCCCGCTTCGTCGATTGTCGGAACATCGGGCAGCGCCGGAACGCGGATGGTCGAGGACACCCCGAGCGGCCGCACCGTGCCGGCATTGATCTGCCCCATCACGCTGCCGGCATCGGCGAACATCAGCGCCACGTGACCGGCCATGACGTCGTTGAGCGCAAGCGGCGCGCCGCGATAGGACACGCCGGTCATTTCCGTGCCGGTCATGACCTGGAACAACTCGCCGGCCAGATGGATCGCCGATCCGGGGCCGCCGTGGCCGAAATTGATCTGGCCGGGTTTTGCTTTCAACAGCGCCACCAGCTCCGACACCGAATGAACCGGCAATTTCGGGTCGACCACCAGCACCAGCGGCGTGCGGAAGATGAGCGCCGCCGCCTGCAGGTCCTTGAGCGTGTCGTACGGTAACGCTTTGACCAGGGTCGGATTGGCCGCAAGCGAGCTCGCCGCGGCCAAGAGCGTCTGTCCGTCAGGCGTTGCCTTGACGACGTCGCCCGCGGCCAAGACGCCACCGGCGCCGGCGCGATTCTCGACGACGATCGGCTTGCCGAACTGCTCCTGCAGCCGTCCCGCCATCGCCCGCACGACGACGTCGATGCTGCCGCCCGCCGGGAACGACACGATGAAGGTGATCGGACCGGACGGAAATTCCGCGGCGCGCGCCGGCAAGCTCGTCGTCGCGCATACGCCGCCGAGAACTTTTAACAGATGACGCCGTGTCGGCATTTCCCCCGTCCCAATCTTCGCCGCCGCTCAAGAGCGGCGATCGTTGTAGTGCTGAATTCTTATAGAGGCGCAGCGGCGGACCACACTAGTCCATGGCCCATGCCGGCAGGGGTTGCCATCGCGTCCAACACTCACGCCGCCAGGAAGGTGCGATGATCCGCCACGCCCACAGCGCCGGCAACACCAGGATGAAGACGACAGCGCCGATGGCAAATCCGCAAAGCGCCGCACGCGGGTCATGCGCCAGGCCGCGCCAAAACGTCAGCAGGATAAAAACGGCTTCGAGGACATAGAGCGGCGTCGATTTGAGACCCGGATTGGGGCGATAGCCGAGAGCATAGAGGCCCCAATGCGAGATCAAGGTGTCGGCCAGCCGCGCCCCAATCAAAATCCCCAGCGCGCGGACCGGTGCCGGCGCCGACAAATCGCCGTGCCACGGCAGCCAACCGGCTATGCCCGCGAGCCCCACGCCCCACAGAGCGAGCGTCAGTATCACCGTGAACAGCAAGAACCCGACCAAATTGGGCAGCCGAAGGCCAACGACCGCGCCGAAAACGCGCCACAGCGGCGCTGCTTCGCCGCGCCATTCCTGGTAGGTGTGCACGCCGGTAAACACCCAGTCGAGGCCCAGGATGAGGAAGAGCGCGACGGCAGAGGGACCGAAAACGGATACCTTGTCCAAATGATCCAAAATCGCGGCCATGGCTTCGTCTCCTTGTGCTCGACGTCATTGCGAAAAAGCGATCACCTCTGCTGTAGGAAAAGCCTGTCTTGATCCTGAGCGGCCTCTGAGCGACAGTTTAGGGGAGGCACGGAAAATAAGTAAGGTATTTGGGTAGGAGGGCATGGCAATGAAGCGAACCTCGTTCGGCTTGGCATTGCTGATTCTGATCGCCGGCGTGGGCGCGGCACCCGCGCAAACCATGAGCTACGCCGAGGCAATTTCGCAGATCGCCACGGTGTGCAAAAACGACATTGCCCGATACTGCAAGGGCGCCCCGCTCGGCCCGCGCCTGCGCGCGTGCTTCGACGCCAATGCGGCCAGGATGTCGCCGCAATGCCAGCAAACCACCGGAGTGGTTTACGCGTCGATCACGCGGCGCGCGACGGCGCAGCGCGATATCGGCGACGTCTGCAGTGCGGATATCTTGAGATTATGCGGCACGTCGTTTGCCGATGCCAATCTCGTGACATGCATGGCCGGCCTGGCGCCGCAAGCGATGAGCCCGCGCTGCTATCAGACCTTCGTCGATACCGGTTGGGCTACGGAAAAGGCACGGCCATGAAGCTCCATCGCACGCTCGCCATCGGCGCGCTGCTCTGCGCCGCCGTCGTCACCGCCGCTCTGGCGCAACAATCGATCAATTCATCGCAGATGGCCACCAGCCTCGCCAACGTCAGCGGCAATAACAGGCTGGCAATGACCGGCGCCCAGATGCGCCAAGCCGTGCTGGACTACATCCGCGACAATCCCGGCGCGCTGCCGCCGCGGCCGATGAGTTTCCCGCAACTCGAAGGCCTCACGCAATTCGTCGTCGAGGTGGATTTCGACTTCGGGTCGGCGGTCATCCGGCCGTCGTCCTATCGCACCGTGGGCGCCATCGCCGACGCGCTGCATCATCCGCTGCTGCTCGGCTATGGCTTTCTGGTGATCGGGCACACCGATTCGGTCGGCGGCCGCCAGTCCAATGTGGTCTTGAGCCAGCGCCGTGCCGAAGCGATCCGGGAAGCCTTGGTCGATCCCTTCGGGGTCAATCCCGCCGTTCTTGATGCGGTCGGCATGGGCGAGGAGCAATTTCGCGATCCGGCGCATCCGACGTCCGGCGTCAACCGGCGCGTTCAGCTCATCAATGTCGGCAAGAAATTCTGCTTCGGCCGCTCGGGCGAGCAGTTCTTGTGTCAGTGATCCTGAAGACACTATCCGGGTCAGCCCTGCTTCGCGCGCAATAGGAATGCGAGCAGATCAATCGATTTTCATCACGGTGTCGTCTGCGGCAAGAGCGTGCTGAGACGCAACGAGAGCGCCGATGAAACTTCCCCGCCGAACTTTTCTGCATCTGGCGGCGGGCGCTGTTGCGCTCCCAGCCGGGTCGCGGGTCGCTTGGGCGCAAACCTATCCGACGCGGCCGATGCGCATCGTCGTTGGCTTTCCTGCCGGTAGCGCGACTGACATCGTCTCGCGCCTGTTGGGGCAATGGTTGTCGGAGCGGCTCGGGCAGCAATTCATCGTCGACGACCGGCCGGGCGCCGGCAGCAACATCGCCACCGAATTCGTCGTGAGGGCTCCGCCGGACGGCTATACGCTCCTCATGGCCGTCACGCCGAACGCAATCAACGCGACGCTTTACGAGAACCTCAATTTCAATTTCATTCGCGACATAGTGCCGGTTGCGAGCGTCGGCCGCACGCCTTACGCAATGGTGGTCAATCCGTCATTGCCGACCAAGACAGTTCCTGAGTTCATCGCCTATGCCAAAGCCAATCCGGGCAAGATCAACATGGCATCGGCTGGCAACGGGAGTGCGCCCCATATTTTCGGCGCGTTGTTCATGTTTATGGCCGGGGTCAATATGGTCCACGTGCCGTATCGCGGCAGTTACTTTCCCGATCTGCTCGGCGGACAAGTGCAGGTATTGTTTGGTCCAGTGCCTTCGTCGATTGGCTATATCCAAGCGGGTAAGTTGCGAGCACTGGCGGTGACGACCGCCGCACGCTCGGAGGCGCTACCGGATATTCCGGCCATGGCCGATTTTTTACCCGGCTACGAGGCGAGCTTATGGTTCGGCGTCGGCGCCCCTAAGAACACGCCGGTCGAGATCGTCGACAAGTTGAACAGGGAGATCAACGCCGGCCTCGCCGACCCCAAGATGAAGGCGCAGTTTGCCGACCTGGGGGCCACGGTGCTTCCAGGCTCGCCCGCCGACTTCGGTAAGCTTATTAAGGAAGACTCGGAGAAGTGGGCCGAGGTCATACGAGCGGCAAACATCAAACCGGACTGAGAGCGATCGTCATCGCGACGATATTCCATATTTTCCGTTCCACGAGTGTCCTGCGGGAACCGTGGACGTTGTCAGCCCGGTGGAAGGACTCGCTTCACGCCAAGGCGAGCTTTTCGGTCAAATCATGCCTTCGACAAGAATCATGTCGCGGCTGATCGCGTCGTCGCGGATCGCGAGCGCCGAGGCATATTCGGCGGATCGATACCAGGTCCTCGCCCGCTCGAGATCGGGAAATTCGATGATGATGATCGCGCTCGGCTTCCAGGTCCCTTCCACCGGCTCGACAGAACCGGCACGTGCCAAGTAGCGCCCGCCATAACGGGTGATCGATGAAAGCGCGCGCGCGCTTTCATCGATCACCCGTTATGGCGGGCGCTACTTGGCA
>DATHHM010000058.1:0-12551 GCA_035317145.1 Xanthobacteraceae bacterium
ACGGCGCGCCCGCGCCGACCATTTCATCGTCGACGTCAATACCGCGCAACTGACACGGCTCGCCGAGATGCACGACAAGAACGAGCTGGTCATTCCCGTCGGCAGCGTGCTGCCGCTCGGCGAGGCGCGCGCCGCCCACGAAATGCTCGACGGCTCGCGCGCCCATAAACGCGGCAAGATCGTTCTGCAGGTCGCCGATTAACGGCGACGATCAGAACAAGGTCGCCGGATAATCGCGAACGGTGCCGATCAGAAGAATGCCTGGATCCCCGTCTGCGCACGGCCGAGGATCAGCGCGTGGATGTCGTGGGTGCCCTCGTAGGTGTTGACGGTCTCGAGATTGCACAGCACGCGCATGACGTGGAATTCCTCGGCGATGCCGTTGCCGCCGTGCATATCGCGGGCGAGGCGCGCGATCTCCAGCGCCTTGCCGCAATTGTTGCGCTTGAGCAGCGAGATCGCCGGCGGCGACGCCTTGCCCTGATCGATCAGCCGCGACAGGCGGAGCGCCGCGTGCAGGCCGAGCGCGATCTCGGTCTGCATGTCGGCGAGCTTTTTCTGCACCAGCTGGTTGGCGGCGAGCGGCCGGCCGAACTGCTTGCGGGTCAGCACGTAATCGCGGGCGCGGTGCCAGCAGAACTCGGCGGCGCCCATGGCGCCCCAGGCGATGCCGGCGCGCGCCACGTTGAGGCAGCCGAACGGACCGGCGAGGCCTGAAACATTCGGCAGCAGATTGTCTTCGGGCACGACCGCGCCTTCCAGCACGACCTCGCCGGTGATCGAGGCGCGCAGCGACAGCTTGCCTTCGATCTTCGGCGTGGAGAATCCCTTGGTGCCGCGCTCGATGAGGAAGCCGCGGATCCTGCCGTCGAGCTTTGCCCAAATGATGCCGATGTCGGCGACCGGCGCATTGGTGATCCAGGTTTTGGCGCCGGTGAGGGAAAAGCCGCCCGGCACTTTTTCGGCGCGTGTTACCATGGAGCCCGGATCGGAGCCATGATCCGGCTCGGTCAGCCCGAAGCAGCCGAGCAGTTCGCCGCTCGCCATCTTCGGCAGATATTTGCGGCGCTGCGCTTCGGAGCCATAAGCATAGATCGCCTGCATGGCGAGCGAGGATTGCACCGACATCGCCGAACGGAAGCCGGAATCGACCCGCTCGAGCTCGCGCGCGATCAGCCCGTAGCAGACATAGCCGAGGCCGGCGCCGCCGTATTCCTCGGGGATGGTCGAGCCCAACAGCCCGAGCTCGCCCATCTCGCGGAAAATCGCCGGGTCGGTCTGGCCGTCGCGATTGGCGGCGATGACGCGGGGAAACAGTTTCTCCTGGGCATAATCGCGCGCGGTGTCGCGCACCATGCGCTCTTCCTCGGTCAGCTCGCCTTCGAGGTCGAGCGGATCGTCCCATTTGAACGCGGCGTCCTTGATCTGGGCGCTTTTCGGCTGGCTTTTTTGCGTTTTCTCCGCAACCTGGGTCATCGCGCGTCTCCTCGGGTCCCCGCCGCGGACGAGCTTAGGAGCCCGTGTCGCAAGCGGCAAGCGGCGGGACAATACCACTGATCAGATGGTGGCCTTTCAATATAAGACATCTCTGCCGCAAGGCGTTGCCGCATCGGCGACGTTCCGCTATCTAAGCCCTCACGCGCCCGTAGCTCAGCTGGATAGAGCGCTGCCCTCCGAAGGCAGAGGTCAGGGGTTCGAATCCCTTCGGGCGCGCCAGTTTTTTCAAAAATTTGCGCGAGTTGTCGTTCAGAAAATATCGTCCAGGGATAGCCAGCGTGAAGCGCATCACCAGACTCTGGAGGAGTCTCCGCGCCCTCGTCCATCATCGCCGCGTGCAGTTGGCCCTCTCCATCAGGGTGACGATTGCCGCACTGGCCGCGCTCGCGCTTGCGCAATTCCTGCAACTTCCTCTGCCGTTGTGGGCAGTGTTGACGGCCGTCATCGTGACGCAGATGAGCGTCGGGCGGTCGCTGAAGGCAACGTTCGATTATCTCGCGGGGACGCTGGGCGGCGCGATCTATGGCGGCGCCATCGGCGTGCTCATCCCGCATTCGAGCGAAATCGCGCTGCTCGCGGTTCTTGCCCTCGCTGTCGGCCCGCTTGCCTTCGTTGCGGCGATAAACCCAAGATTCTCCGTCGCGCCGATCACCGCCATCATCGTGCTGTTGATTCCGATCATGACCCACGCGAGTCCGGTCGCTTCGGCACTTGATCGCGTCATGGAGGTGGCGCTCGGAGGCATCACCGGGTTGATTGTTTCGTTTTTTCTGCTGCCATCCAACGCTCATCCCCTGGTCGGCGCGGCGGCTGCTCGTGCACTCGATCGGATGGCGCGTGCTCTTGGCGAACTCCTTGCCGGCTTGACCCACGGTCTCGACATGGATTCGCTCCACCGCATTCAGGACGGCATCGGCCAGGCTTTGGTGCAAATGAACGCGGTGGGCGCCGAAGCCGAGCACGAGCGGTCGGCAGGTCTCGCCGTGGGGCCGGACACCGGGCCGCTGCTGCGCACGCTGCTCAGGTTGCGGCACGACTTGGTGATGATCGGAAGGGCGGCTACCGCGCCGCTGCCCGAGGCCTTCGCAACGCGGCTCGCATCGCCGATTGCGAATCTCGGCGCGGCCTTCGCCGATTACCTGAGGGCGAGTGGGGCGGCGCTGCTGGCGCGTCAGGACCCGCCGTCGCTTGATTCCGTGGAATCGGCTCTTGATGCCTTTGCCGGCGAAATGGCCGCGCTCCGTCGCGAGGGTCTCACGCGAAGCCTTCCCGCCGATGCGGCGGAACACTTCTTCGCAATTGGATTCGTGCTTGAGCAGATGCACAACAACGTCAAGGATCTCGAACGGTGCGTGGCTGAATGGGCTGGATCGCCCAAGGAAGCAGGGCGCGACGGCAGTCAGTCCGATTGACCCAGGCCACCAATGCCTCTGCTCGCGAGTAACTGCGGTAGAGGTCAGGGGTTCGAATCCCTTCAAGCGCGCCAACAAAATCAATAACTTAAAAGACGCGACAATTCCCAGTTGACGCACTTAGTATCTATCCCTTGAGTAGCTGGACCTACAACGTCAGCCAAATGAAGGTTGGCCGTCTAAACGGAGAGGCGTGGTCATGACTGATACTTTTAAGATTTATGGACCATTTGAAATAGCGAACAAACAGAAGATAGTAGATAGAGAGCATCAGAGCGACTATTGGAACGATTGCGTTGACAAGGAATTTTACGACTTGTCATACGCCAAAGGCATATATCTGTTCTCACTGCGAAATGGAGAAAACTTTAATCCCCAGTATGTAGGAATGACAGAACGAGATTTTAGGACAGAAGTCTTCAGCGACAGAAACACCGTTATGGTTTTCAAACATTTTCTGGAGGAAAGAGGCGTCCTATGCTTGCACTTGCTGGCAAAGCCCAAAGAAACTCAACGAGGGTTTTCGATCAACATCAGCGACAAGGAATTATATTGGATTGAGGACTACATTCAGCAAACCTGTCGCATAAAAAATCCATACCTTCTCAATATCGGAAAAAGCAGGTTCCTATTGAAGACAGCTATAGAAGGGATAACTGATAGCACTTCCAGCAGGGGGGATAACGTCAAGACATTCAAGAATGCCTTAGGGATCGATGCTTGATCGCGACGACGGCGTGCGGGCTCGCGAAAAACGATCGGTTCGCTCGAAGAATATTCATGCAGACCAATCCTCAGAATGAATTCTGGAAATTTCGGCATAGCGCACGATCTCTTTGACGCTGGCGAACCCGCGCCGCCGGCGCCGCCCAAAACTATTCGCCCTTCCATTGCGGCGCACGCTTATTCAAAAACGCGTCCAGGCCTTCGCGAAAATCCCCGCTCATATAGCACATCAGGATCAAGTCCTCGCCCTCCTCGCGGGACAGCCGCCGCTGCAGGCGCGCCAGCGCCTGTTTGGTGGCGTTGAGGGTGAGCGGTGCGTTGCCGGCGATCAGCGTGGCCAATTCGCCCGCGCGCCGCTCCAGCGCGGCGATGTCGTCGACGACTTCGCTGAGCAGGCCGACGCTGGCCGCTTCGTCGGCGCCAATGAGCCGCGCGGTGAAAATCAAATCCTTCACGCGTGCCGGCCCGACCAGCGCAGTAAGCCGGCTGATATTCGACATCGACAGGCAATTGCCGAGCGTGCGCGCGATCGGAAAGCCGAATTTGGTCGTCCTGGTGCCGATGCGAATGTCGCAGCACGCCGCGATCCCGGCGCCGCCGCCGGTGCAGGCGCCGTTGATCGCGGCGATGGTCGGCACGCGGCAGGCCTCGAGCGTGCCGAGCACCCGGTCGATGCGGGCCTCGTAGTCGAGCGCGTGCTGCGGCGTGGTGAACTCGCGGAACTGGTTGATGTCGGTGCCGGCGGCGAAGGCCTTGTCGCCGGCGCCCTGGAACACCAGCACCTTGATGGCGCGGTCGCCGTCGGCTTCCTCGCAAATCTGCGCCAGCCGTTCGTACATCGCGAAGGTGAAGGCGTTGCGCGCCTGCGGCCGGTTGAACGTCACCCGGCCGATGCCGTCACGCCGGTCGAAGAGGATGTCGTTCGACGGTGCAGTTGACTGATTCATGAGCTTTGACCCGTTGATTGGCGCGTGCAGCCACGATTGGTAACCAACTCGTTAACGCAACAGCAACGATTTTCACAGACCATGCGGCAGAGCATGATCCCGAAAAGTGGATACCGGTTTTCGGACAAGATCATGCTCAAACGAAAAATCTAGACCTGATCCGCTTCCATTGAAGCGGATCAGGTCTAGGGGCAAAAGACTTTTCCTATGGCACAAGCCGATGCGGTGCAGGCCTTCGAGGCGCGCTTCAAGATGTACGGCCTCGATGGCCGGGCGCTCGACATTCTCGCCGAGACCTGGCCGGTGATCGAACCGACGCTGGATCAGGCGATCGCCGAGATCATCGCCGCGGTTCGCGTCCTGCCGCGCGTCGGCGAGATCGTCACCAGGAATGCCGAGCTGTACAAGAAACTCGAAGCCGCGCATTTCCGCGCGCTGCTCGGCGGCAAGCTTGATGGCGCTTACGCCGAGTCGTGCCGGCACACCGTGGCGCAGGAGGCGGCGATCGGGCTCGACGCCCGCGTGCGCTCTACCGCCGGCAGTTACGTGCTCAAGGCGGCGCTCGACGCGCTGGCGCGCAAGCATAGGTTTTCCGCCGCAAAAGTTGCCGAGCGCGGCCGGGTCGTATCGCAGGCCATCAGCTTCGACGTCGCCAACGCCATGACCTTGCATCGCCAGGCGGCAGAGCAGGCCAGCGCGGCACGGCGCGGCGCCATCGACGACGCGATTGCGGAATTCGCCGGCGCCATCGGCGAAGTGGTCGAGGCGATCAAGGAAGCCTCCGGTTCGCTGACCACGAGTTGCTCGACGCTCAATCAGGTCGCCGACGATACCCGCGGCCGCATGGCGTCGGCATCGTCGGCCTCGGCCGAGACCACCCAGCGCATGGCCGCGACCGTCGCCGCCACCGAAGCGCTGTCGGAATCGATCGACGAGATTGGCCAGCAATCGACCCGCGGGCTCGGCATGGCGAAATCCGCCGCGTCCGACGCCGCGCGCACCCAAGACGTCATCCGCTCGCTCGACGACGCGGCCGAGCGCATCGGCTCCGTGGTCGGCGCCATTTCGGCGATTGCGGCGCAGACCAATCTGCTGGCGCTCAACGCCACCATCGAGGCGGCGCGCGCCGGCGAAGCCGGCAAGGGCTTTGCCGTGGTCGCCGCCGAAGTGAAAACGCTTGCCAACCAGACCTCGCGCGCCACCGACGATATTTCCCAGCAGGTCGCCGCCATCCAGGATGCGACCAAGCGCTCGGTGGAGGAAATCTCCTCGATCGCGCGCGCGATTGGTGAACTCACCGGCGTCTCGACCAGCATCGCGTCGGCGGTTCAGGAGCAGGCCGCGACGACGAGCGCGATTGCCGAAAGCATCCAGGACGCCGCCGGCCACACCTCGCAAGCCTCGAGCGAAATCGGCTCCGCCGCAGAGGTGGTGACCCGCGGCGCCGGCGCCGTCGGCGAAATCACCACCTGGACGGCGCGGCTGTCGGCGCGCGCCCACGATCTGGAAACCAAGGTGGCGACCTTCTTCACCCGCGTCCGCGCGGCGTAGCGTCTTCATCCGCCCCCGCGATAGCGGGGGAGGGGGACCACCCCGAAGGGGTGGTGGAGGGGGCGCAGGACTCAACGCGCCGCAAGAGTCTTTGTGGTGTCCAAACATTTTCGCTCGCTTGAATCTTCTTGCGAAAAGAATCTTCTGCAGCGATAACGAAGCTCCGCGTCCGGCGCCCCCTCCACCACGGTTCGCTCGCTTCGCGAGCTCCAGTGGTCCCCCTCCCCCGCTTCGCGGGGGCGGAAAGAAAAACGATCTCGTTCTCGCGACGCACCGGCGTCCGAGTTTTGCGCAAGCCAGTCCCAAGCCAGTCCAACGTGTTTGCCTCCAGAAAAATAAGGGAGGCAGAGCGCCGAAAGGCGCAAATCCTGGGCCGCATCATCGGATGCGGCGCGCGCTGAGCGCAGCGCGCTCGCCTTTCGGCGCCCTACCGCGGCTCTTGCTCCGGCCATTTGCCGAAGCTCGATCCAGGCCGCGCTTCACGCGATGCAGCGCGCAGGCGTTACCGGCGCCTTGGCATCGCGCTTAAGCGAGGCACCTCGCGCGCCGGTCGTAATGCCGGCGGGGTCGATGCCCGGACCGCCCGAGAGCGGCAGTGACGAGCCGCCGCCCGCAGGAACCGCACCCGCCCCGTCAGTCGGCGTCACCGGTCGACGTCCCTTAACACGAGCGGGATCAGGCCCCGTAATGCAATCGCGCAGCCAATGTCAAATGATTCGTTGCGCGCGAATTTGTCTCGATAATTCGCGCGGTTAGGCGCGGTGTGTTTTCGCACGCCGAATGCCGGCGCTTATCGCGCGCGCAAGCGGACTGCAAAGATTCGCAAAGCCGGTCGCTTGCCATTGCGGCGAGGTCGCGAGCCGGTCAATCGGTCAGCTTGTAGCCCGGATTGAGCACAGCGAAATCCGGGTACGGCAATCCAGCCCGCACCGGCGGCCCCGGATTTCACTTCGTTCAATCCGGGCTACGCTTGCTGGTTGGCAGGCCCATTTCATGCTATATTTCGGTGCATGGAAACGTCTCCGTTACATCGCCTCCCGGCAGAGCTCGCGTCCCAATTGGAGCGGAAGTATTTTTGGTGGGACGCGTTGGACGCGCAGCCGCGATCGGATGACAGAATTCTTGCTCAAGCGATGGACTTGGCTTCGTTCGCGGACGTGCGCCGCCTCGAAACAGAACTCGGCCTCCGGCGTTTGGTCGAAGCAATGCGCGCCGCGGAACCGGGCTGGATCAGCGACAGGTCGTGGGAATTTTGGCGCGGGCGCTTGCGCTCCGTCGGCCCGACGATATCGCAGACGCCGCCGCGGAGACGGTTCGATGCCGGACTGTTTTGAGCCGAAAATCGGCGCGCTGCCTAAAGCTCAGCAAGACATCTGGCCCAAGCTTAGTCCCGCGCCTCGGTTGTCCTTCGTGCTTTACGGCGGCACTGCAGTCGCCCTTTATCTCGGTCATCGCGTTTCCGTCGATTTCTACTTTTTCAGGTCGTCGCCTCTCGACAAGAATGAAGTCGAAACCACATTTGCGTTCATGCGCGATGCTCGAACCATTCAGGAAAGCAAAAATACGCTCGTCGTCGACGCGCCGATGCCGTCCGGTTCCGTGAAGGTCTCGTTTTTCGGTGGCGTCGGCTTCGGGAGAGTAAATCAACCGCGTCAAACGAAGGATTCGACGTTGCTCGTTGCTTCGATGGAAGATCTGTTGACCACCAAGCTCAAGGCGATTTTGGACCGTGCGGAGGCCAAGGACTATCTGGATATTTCCGCGCTGCTATCGGCCGGCATTTCGCTGGAGCGAGCATTGGGTGCGTTCACAAAGATGTATGGCAAGGATCCGGGCCTTGTGCTCAGAGCCATCGCCTATTTCAAAGACGGCGATCTGCCGTCGCTTCCAAAATCCGACCAAGAGATCCTGCGCGCGGCTAGAGATCGCATTGCCGAAATTCCGGATGTTTCGATTACTTATGGATCGCTCGCGGTCGCGCTCGGCGATTGCAGCCCGTAGGATGGGTAGAGCGCAGCGAAACCCATCATCTTTGTGCCGTGGAGCGGTGGGTTTCGCTGCGCTCTACCCACCCTACGAAGCTACGAAGCGCCAGCGCGCGAAAAAACTACTCCGCCGGCGTCTTCGGCTTCGGCTTCGCGAACGTGCGCTTCAAATTATCCCACAGCTCGATCTTCGCGCCGTTCTTGTGCATGATCACGCTCTGCTGCAGCACCGAGAGCGAGTTGTTCCAGGCCCAGTAGATCACCAGGCCGGCGGGGAAGCTCGCCAGCATGAAGGTGAAGATCAGCGGCATCCAGTTGAAGATCATCTGCTGGGTCGGATCGGGCGGCGCCGGGTTGAGCTTCATCTGCACCCACATGGTCACGCCCATGAGCGCCGGCCAGAAGCCCAAATGCAGGTATGAGCCGAATAGCGGGATGATGGTCGGATCGAACGGGATCAGGCCGCCGAGGGTGAAAATGTTGGTCGGGTCCTGCGCCGACAAATCGTGAATCCAGCCGAAGAACGGCGCGTGGCGCATCTCGATGGTGATGAACAGCACCTTGTAGAGCGAGAAGAACACCGGGATCTGAATGGCGATCGGCAGGCAGCCGGCCAGCGGATTGATCTGCTCTTTCTTGTAGAGCTCCATCATCGCCTGCTGCTGCTTGCCCTTGTCGTCGGCGTAACGCTCCTTGATCATCGCCATCTGCGGCTGCACCGCCTTCATCTTCGCCATCGAGGCGTAGGATTTGTTGGCGAGCGGGAAGAACAGGAATTTTACGATCACGGTGACGATCAGGATGGCGATGCCGAAATTGCCGACCAGATGCGAGAAATAGTCGATCGCCAAAAACATCGGCTTGGTGATGAAGTAGAACCAGCCCCAGTCGATCAAGAGATCGAAATGGTTGAGGCCGAGCTCCTGATTGTAGCCGCCGGAGCCGCCGATCGGGAAATTGACGCCGACCACGGACACTTCCTTCGCGCCGGCGAACAGCCGCGCATCGGCCGCGCCGGTCGCGCCCGGCGCTACGGTCTGCGGCTGCAAGAGATAATCGGTCTGATAAGTCTTCAGCCCGCCGGCCTCGCCGCCGGAAAAGTGTGCCAACACCCTGGCGTCGGTGTCCGGCAGCAGCGTGGCGGCCCAATATTTGTCGGTAATGCCCAGCCAAGCGTTGGTGACGTCAAAGGCGATAACCCGCTTGCCGTTACTGTCAGGGGTTAGATCGTCGATCTTCTTGTAGGTCACTTCTTCGAGCTTGTCGCCCAGCCGGCCGATCAGGCCTTCGTGCAAAATGTAGTAGCCCTGCACCTTCGGCGTGCCGTGGCGCGACACCAGTGCATAGGGAAACAGCGTGACCGGGTTGTCGCTTTTGTTCTGCACCTGGTCTTTCAAGGTGAACAGATAGCGGTCGTCGACCGCGATGGTGCGGCGGAAGATCAAGCCTGCGCCGTTGTCATAGGTCAGCGTCACCGGATGGCCGATGCCGAGCGTGCCTGAGCCCTCCTGCTGCCACACCGTGTCCGGTCCCGGCATCGCCGCGGTGGTGCCGGCGGCGGCCACCCAGCCGAACTCGGCATAGAACGCGTCCGGCGCGCCCGACGGCGAGAGCAGCACGATGGCCGGCGAGTTGCGATCGACGGTCTCGCGATATTGCTCGAGCGCCAGATCGTCGATGCGCCCACCTTTGAGGTCGATGCTGCCGTGCAGCGTCGGCGTGGCGATGGCGACGCGCGGCGAAGCCGCAATCACCGCCTCGCGCGATGCGGTTGCGACCACGGGCGCGGCGGTGCCGGGCACTGGCGGCGACGTGCCGGAACCGGGTGTGGCACCAGGCGTAGCGCCGGGTTGCGCCGGATTCGGCTGCGTCGCGCCGGGCTGGGTCTGCGATTGTTCCTGCTGCTTGAGCTCGGCCTGCTGGCGCTGCTTTTCCATCTGCGGATAGCCGACGAAATATTGCCAGCCGACGACGACGATCAGCGACAGCACGATGGCAAGGATGGTGTTCTTGTGATCGCCCATTCAATGCTCGTGCGGGTTTTTGCGCGGTTGGTGTTTCGCCGGCCGCGGCGAACTTAGCTGATGTGGGGACCGTTGGCGGGCGCCACCAGTTGTCTGATCCGTTCCCTGGAGCGTTTCTTTGCGCGTTTCTTTAGGCATTCCTTGGCGTGCCTGAGCCCGCTCCGGGTCATGAATCCGGCCGAGCGCCGTATCGAGTTCCCGCCGCATCTGCCCGAACGGCACCGCCAGCGCGGCGCGCCGCCCGATCAGCACGTAATCGTAGCCGTCATGCATGCCGCCGCCGGCTGACAGCCGCACCATCTCGCGCAGCCTCCGCCGCACCCGGTTGCGCTCCACCGCATTGCCGACCTGCCGCGACACCGTAAAGCCGATGCGCACCGGGCCGTCCTCGGCGCGGCGGCGCGCCTGCACCACGAAGGTGCCGACCGATGCCCGCAATCCAGCCGCGGCGGCACGAAAGTCCGTCCGGCGTTTCAACCGCTCCATGGTAGCGGCAGACATCGCTGCGGCGGACATCGCTGCGGCAGATATGGCAAAGCAGGAAAAGCGATCACGCACTGAGCCGCTTGCGCCCTTGCGCCCGCCGCGCCGCCAGCACTCTGCGGCCGCCCTTGGTCGCCATCCGGGCGCGAAAGCCGTGACGGCGCTTGCGCACCAATTTGCTCGGCTGGTAGGTCCGTTTCACGGGATTGATCTCCGACAGCGCCCGGTTCGCCGTAAGCTTAGCGGCGTGAATGTGATCGGCGCGCGATTGGCGCGGCTTATACGAAAGCCCTCCCGGCCCGTCAATGTGACCGGCCGGGCCGCGCGCAAGCCCGCTAAGCCCCTGTGCCGTATCGTTTTCCCTGACGCTGCTTTCCGCGCTATATCCGCGCTATAGAGCTATCCCGTGAATGTGTGAGGCCGATGACGCAGCAGCTTAAACCGGACATCTGCGTCATCGGCGCCGGCGCGGCCGGCCGTGCCGCGGCCTCGGCGGCCGGCGCCTTCGGCGTGCCGGTGGTGCTGATCGAAAAAGGTACCCTTGGCGGCGGCGCCGGCAACGGCGGCAGCATGCCGGCCGCGGCGCTCGCCGTGACCGCCGAGCGCGCCAATATCATCCGCCATGCCGCGCATTTCGGCCTCAAGGCGGCGCGCTTAGGCGTCGATTTCGCCGCGGTGAAGGCCCATGTCCGCGACGTCGCCGACACCGTCGCACCGAGCGAGGCACGGCAGCGTCTGGCCGGCCTCGGCGTGCGTATCATCGACGGCGCGGCGCGGTTTTTGGATGCGCGCACCGTCACCGCCGGCGAATTCATCATCGCGGCGCGCCGCTTCGTCATCGCCACCGGCTCGTCGCCGGCATTGCCGGCGATCCCCGGCTTGGCCGGCACGCTGCATCTCACCAGCGACACCGTGTTCGATCTGGCCGATTGCCCGCGTAGTCTCATCGTCATCGGCGCCGGCTCTGCAGGTCTCGAACTGGCGCAAACTTTCCGGCGGCTCGGCGCCGAAGTCACCGTGCTCGAAGCAGCGACGCCGCTGGCCGGTGACGATGCCGAATGCGCCGCCATCGTGCTCGATGCGCTCGAACGCGACGGCATCAAGCTCCGCATTGGCGTCGCCATCGCGCGGGTGCGGCGCGTGCTGGCGAGGATCGAGATCGACATCACGACGCCTGAAGGGCCTGAGACCGTCACCGGCAGTCATCTTCTCGTCGCCGTGGGGCGCCGGCCGAATGTCGAAGCGCTCGAACTCGATGCCGCCGGCATCCGCTACGAGCCGCACGGCATCGTCGTCGACCAGCGCCTGCGCACCACCAACAAACGGGCCTATGCGATCGGCGACGTCGCCATCGGGCCGAAATCCACACACCTCGCCACCTATCACGCCGAGCTCGTGGTGCGGCACGCGCTGTTCCGCCAGCACGTCAGCCTCGACCATCACACCGTACCGACTGTGACTCATACCGATCCGGAACTGGCCCAGGTCGGCTTCCTGGAAGACGAAGCCCGCGCCCACGCCGGCGCCATCCGCGTGCTGCGCTCGCCCTATCGCGAGAACGACCGCGCGCTGGCCACGGAGGCGACCAATGGCCACATCAAGGTCATCACCGACCGCAAGGGCGACATCCTCGGCGCCACAATTGTCGGGGCCGGGGCCGGGGAAATGATCGCCGCCTGGACCTTGGCGATCACGCAAAAGCTCAATATCCGCGCCTTTGCCGGCCTGATCGTGCCCTATCCGGCCTATGGGGAGGTGGGAAAACGCGCCGCCATGACATATTTCATGCGGGGTTTGACGAGTAATCAGGTGCGTCGCATCATAGGGTGGCTGCGCCGTCTTGGTTGATACCAGATTTGGCTGAAAACAAGACCGCGCCGAGGCTTACGCGAATGAGTGAAGATACCGCCGCCCGGCCGGAATCGG
>DATHHM010000059.1:0-7922 GCA_035317145.1 Xanthobacteraceae bacterium
GAGCCCGAGCTGTTCGCGGCCATGCGCGAGGCCGGCCTGTTCCTGGTCTATATGGGGATCGAATCCGGCAACGACACCGGGCTCGAGATTCTGTTCAAGCAGATGACGATCGATCAGAACCTCGACGCCATCGCAACGCTCAAGCGGCTCGATATCACATACTCCTACGGCTTCATGCTGTTCGACCCGTCGAGCACCTTCGAGTCGGTGCGCCAGAACGTCGGTTTCCTGCGCCGCATCGTCGGCGACGGCAGCGCGCCGGCGGTGTTTTCGCGCATGCTGCCGTATGGCGGCACGCCGATCCGCGACCAACTGGCCAAAGAGGGACGGCTGCGCGGAGATTTGACGCATCCCGATTACGATTTTCTCGACCCGCGCCTCAATTAATATTATCGGGCGCTCAGCGACACCGTGCGGCCGTGGATTCACAACAAAGGCCTGTCGAACCAGTTGAGCTATGCCTGGGACGAGATCGAGACTTTCGCACGCCTGACGCCGAACCTGAGCGGCGCAAAAACCTATCGCAAGGCGCTGGCCAAGCTGACCGCGCAGGCCAACGAGCATCTGTTCCGCCTGGTGGAAGAATCCTCGCTCGCCTTCGAACAGGGCGACCAGTCCCTGCTCGACCCCAAGAGCATCGCGGCCTATTGCCAGCGCATGCAGACCAGACTCGTCGATCTGCGCAACCTGTTCGTCGCCGACAATCTCGATCCGCTGACCGACTGCATCAATGCCGATTGCACGAGCGGCCCGGTGCTCCGCCCGCAAGTTCACTGAAACGGGCAGGCTAATTCCTTCGCAGCGAAAATCCGCCGCGTCGGAACGCGAGCGGTTCGCGCCGCTGTTCGTGCTGGCGCCGGCGCGTTCCTACACATCGGTCATTGCCACAATGATCGGCCAGCATCCGCAGCTTGCCGGATTGCCCGAGCTGAAATTGTTCGCCTATCGCACCATTGCCGAGCTGGAAGCGTCGCTGCCGTCCTATTGGATCGAGCGCGGTTTTACCCACCGCAGTCCGGGCCTAGTGCGGGCGCTGGCGCAAATCGCGTTCGGCGGCGAGAGCGCCGAAAACCTGGCCGCGGCGCGGGCGTGGCTCCTCCAACGCGGGCACTGGTCGGGCGCGGCTGTGTTCGATGTCCTTATGGCGCGGCTCACGCCGCGCATGGCGGTGGAGAAATCGCCCGAGAACGTCACCACCACAGCCGCGCTGCGGCGGCTTGCAGCCGCCTATCCAAATGCCCGCTTCCTGCATCTCACGCGACACCCGGTGACCACCCAAGCCTCGCTCGTGGAGCATCGGTTGCGGACCACGCCGGACCATGCGCGGATCGGTGAACCGATGGCCGGCATCGCCGCCTGGTGCGAAATCCACGAACGCATCCTGCGCTTTGCCGCGACCTTGCCGCGTGGCCGCGTCATGCGCATGCGGGCCGAGGATGTCCTCAACGACGCGCCGGCGCGGCTGCGGGCGATCGCGCAGTGGCTGCGATTGCGCACCGACGACGCGGCGGTCGAGGCGATGTGCCACCCGGAAGCGTCGCCGTTTGCGCATTTCGGGCCGTCCGATAGCGGGGTTATCGGCGGTCACGACCATGGCTTTTTGCGCGATCCGATCCCGCGCCGGGTCGATGTTCCAGCGACCATCGAACAGCCGCGCGGTTGGCACGGCGCGCCGGTTTTGTGGCGGCGTGCGCTCAAACTCGCTGGCACGCTCGGCTACGGCGGGACGCCGGTGCAAATGCCGCGGCACAGCCGGCATAAGCAAATCGCGATCGATCCGGCCGCTTTGCGCAAAGAGCTGTTGCGCCGCAGCCGCATCGACCGTGCCGCCCGCACCGCCTACACGGGCGCGCCGGCCGAGATGGCGCGGCTCATGGAGATGGACAGCAACAACGCCGCCTGGCTCATGGCGATCGTCGAAGACATCGGCTGGCCGGGCCATTCGCTGGTCGGCGAAGATGCCGCCCACGCCGCCTGGCTGTTGGCGCAACATGCGGATTTGAACCCGGCGTTCCAGCGGCATTGCTTGAAGCTGTTACGCCGTGCGGTGCGGCGCGGCGAGGCGTCGTCCACCGATCTCGCCCATCTTCACGACCGGGTGTCGCTGGCAAGTGGCAAATCTCAGCGCTACGGCACCCAAGTCATCGTCCGCGACGGCCGCTACGTGCCGGCGCGGTTGCAGAATGCAAAATCCGTCGACGCGCGCCGCGCCGCCGTCGGCCTCGAACCCATCGCCACGCATCTGCGCCACGTGCTCGATCGTCGTGGACCGCCACAGCCGCTACGTTGCCCCTGTCCCGGCTGCGGCGAAACCATCGCGCTGTGGCCGCCCGAGCCCGGCGGCACCACGCGTTTCAAATGCCCGGCATGCGGCGCAACCGGCGCGATGGGGACGAGACCGCGCACCGCCCTGACGCCCGGGTAGATTTACGATCGCAAAAATCTGCAACAATGGACGCCATCGGCGCGCTGGCGCCGACCTGCTGATCTGCGCCCAGCGCAGTAGCGCCGCATCCCTCGGCCCGCTAGAACGGGCGACTCCACCGGGAGCCTGCCATGGCGGTCGTCGCCGAACCCGTGCTCGATCTCATCGATGACCGGCTTGCCGCGCGCAATGCCGTGATCCTCGGCGTGGCGCAGGCGCTCGCCGGCGGCAACAACACCGTCATTGTCGCGACCACCGGCATCATCGGCTCGATGCTGGCGCCCGATCCGGCGCTGGCGACGCTACCGATCAGTTTCATGGTTGCCGGCATGTGGATGGGCACCTTGCCGGTCGGCATGCTGGCCAAGGCCTATGGCCGGCGCTTCGCGCTGCAGACCGGTTCGGCGTTCGGCGCGCTCTCGGGCCTGATCTCGTGCGCCGCGGTGCTGCACGGATCGTTTTGGCTGTTGCTGGTCGGCACCATGTGCGGCGGCCTCTACGCGGCGGCGCATCAGTCCTATCGCTTTGCCGCCACCGATACGGCGAGCCCGCAATTCCGTGCCAAGGCCGTCGCCTGGGTATTGGCCGGCGGCATCTTCGCCGCCGTGATCGGCACCGAGCTCGTGATCTTCACCAAGGACTCCTGGCAGCCTTATCTGTTCGCCGGCTCATTCCTGGCGCAGTCGGCCTGCGCGGTGCTCGCCGCAGCCGTGCTGACGCTCCTGAAAATTCCACGGCCGTCGGTGTCCCGTTCGTTCAAGGACGGGCGTCCGCTCAGTGCCATCGTCGCGCAACCGAAATTCATCGTCGCCGTGGTCTGCGGCCTGGCGGCCTATTCGATGATGAACATGGAAATGACCTCGGCGCCGCTCGCCATGATCATGTGCAACCACACTGTCGACGAGGCGGCGCACGGCATCCAGTGGCACGTCATCGGCATGTATGCGCCGAGCTTCATCACCGGCTCGCTGATCGCCCGCTTCGGAGTGCGCACCATGATGGCGGTCGGGCTGGCGCTCATTCTGGTCGCCGCCAGTATCAGTCTCGCCGGCCTTGGGCTGTGGAATTTCTGGATCGGGTTGGCGCTGCTCGGCGTCGGCTGGAATTTTGCTTTCATCAGCGCCACAACGCTGGTCACCGAGTGCCACGACCCGCATGAGCGCAACAAAGTGCAGGCGTTCAACGACTTTCTGGTGTTCGGCGCCATGGCGATCGCGTCGTTCTCGTCCGGCGCGCTGTTGTCGCGCTTTGGCTGGAGCACGGTGAACGAGGTGGTGTTCCCTGTCATTCTCGTCGCGGCGCTGTTTTTGGTCTGGGGATCGTTGGTGCGAAGGCCCAAGCCGGTGTGATAACCTTCGCTTAGCTTCTTCAAGCGAAAGGACAGCCAATGGCCACGAAACTGCGCAAGGCGAAACGAGCGGCGCCGGTCAGACGGGCTGCGCGGAAGGCTTCACGGTCGTCGAGCAAAATTTCGACGCGCCGTCGCGTTACCACCGCAAGGGGCAAGACGAAGCCGAAGGCCGCGCCGCGCAAGCAGACCTTCGTGGCTAGTCATCTCAATCCGAACGCTTTCGAAGGCGGATTGCGTACTTACGCCAAATACCGCGACCTCGGCATGGCCGCAGCGACCAACGGCTTGGCGGTGGCCCATGTCATCAAGATGATCCCGCCCTGCGACCCGGCCGTGGTGTCGAAGCGGCATTATCACGACGTCGAATTTCAGATGATCTACGTGCTCAAAGGCTGGATCAAAGGCGAATACGACGGCGCCGGCGAGGTGACCATGGTCGAAGGCTCGTGCTGGCTGCAGCCGCCGAAGATCAAGCACGCGGTGTTGGATTATTCGCACGATTGCGAATTGCTCGAAATCATCCTGCCGGCGGAATTCGACACGGTCGAACTGGAGTGACCGGCCGAGGAGAAGTCGACATGGCACCGTCCTCGCTGGCGCGCGACTTGCCGATAAAGGACTTGCCGACAAAAGACTTGGCGATCCTTGCCGAGCTCGAGCGCAAGGTGCTGTGGCTGGCGACGTGGACCATCCATCACGCCAACCATTTGCGCGGCAATAGCGACGGCTTGAAGGTCGGCGGACATCAGGCTTCCTCGGCCTCGCTCGCCACCATCATGACCGCGCTCTATTTCCACAGCTTGCGGCCGCAGGACCGTGTCGCGGTCAAGCCGCACGCGGCGCCGAATTTTCACGCCATCCAATATCTGCTCGACCGCCAGACCCGCGCAAAACTCGAAGATTTTCGCGGCTACAAGGGCGCGCAATCCTACCCGTCGCGCACCAAAGATACCGACGACGTCGATTTCTCCACCGGCTCGGTGGGCTTGGGCGTGGCGCAGACGCTGTTCTCGTCGCTGGCGCAGGATTACGTGCGCGCCCACGGCTGGGGCCAAATAGTTGATGGAAAGCCGCGGCCCGAGGGCCGCATGATCGCGCTGCTCGGCGACGCCGAGCTCGACGAGGGCAACATCTTTGAGGCCATCCTCGAAGGCTGGAAGCAGGGCCTGCGCAATTGCTGGTGGATCGTCGATTACAACCGCCAAAGCCTCGACGCCGTGGTGCGCGAAGGCCTGTGGGAGCGTTACCAAAACCTGTTCCGCAATTTCGGCTGGGACGTGGTGGTGCTCAAATACGGCGCGCTCCAGCAAGCCGCCTTTGCCGAACCGGGCGGCGAAGTGTTGCGCCAATGGATCGATCATTGTCCAAACCAGCTCTACTCCGCGCTGGTGTTTCAGGGCGGCGCGGCGTGGCGCAAGCGTCTCAATGACGAGATCGGCGACCAGGGGCCGGTGACGCGGCTCATCGAACGGCGCAGCGACGACGAGCTGGCGCGGCTGATGAACAATCTCGGCGGCCACGATCTGGCATCGATCATCGCGGCATTCGACGCCATCGATCACGATCGGCCGGTCTGCTTCATCGCCTATACGATCAAAGGCTACGGCCTGCCGTTCGCCGGGCATAAGGACAATCACGCCGGCCTGATGACACCGGCGCAGACGGAAACATTCCAGCGATTGATGAATATCCGGCCCGGCCACGAATGGGATCCGTTCGAAGGCCTCGGGCAGGCGGCCGACGACATTCGGGTTTTCTTAGATCGTGTACCGTTTGCCAGCGGCGGCGAGCGCCGCTTGCAGGCCGCCCGCATCGCGGTGCCGGCCGAACTGCCGGTGCCGTTCCAACCGAAAACGTCGACGCAGACCGGCTTCGGCGCGCTGCTCAATGAGATCGCGCGCGACGACACGCCGCTCGCGGCCCGCATCGTCACGACGTCGCCCGACGTGACGGTGTCGACAAGCCTCGGCTCGTGGGTCAATCGCCGCGGCCTGTTCGCGCGCGAAGCTTTGGCCGACACGTTCAAGAGCGAGCGTATCCCGTCGACATTCAATTGGGATTTTTCGCCGACCGGCCAGCACATCGAGCTCGGCATCGCCGAGATGAATTTGTTCATCGCGCTGTCCGCGCTCGGCTTGTCGCACGCCATCAACGGCGAGCGGCTCATCCCGATCGGAACGCTCTACGATCCGTTCATCGCCCGCGGCCTCGATGCGCTCAACTACGCCTGCTATCAGGACGCGCGCTTTATTCTTGTTGCGACGCCGTCGGGCATCACCTTGGCGCCTGAAGGCGGCGCCCATCAATCGATCTCTGAACCGCTGATCGGCATCGCTCAAGACGGTCTTGCCGCGTTCGAGCCGGCCTTCGTCGATGAGCTCGCCGCCATCTTAGCCTTCGCGTTCGATTACATTCAGCGCGACGCCCAAAACGATGCCGAGGGCGAACCCTCGGAGCGCAATTGGCTGCGCGACGAGACCGGCGGCTCCATCTATCTGCGTTTATCCACGCGTCCGATCGAGCAGATCGAGCGCGCGATGACGCCCGCTCTGCGCCAGGCGATCGTCGACGGCGCCTATTGGCTGCGCGAGCCCGGCCCGAACTGCCAAGTCGTGGTGGCTTACACCGGCGCGGTCGCGCCCGAAGCAATCCAGGCCATCGGTCTGATGGGGGAGGATCGCCGCGACGTCGGGCTCTTGGCTATCACTTCGGCGGACCGTCTCAACGCCGGCTGGACCGCGGCATGCCGGGCGCGCGAGCGCGGTCTGGTTCACGCGCGCTCCCATATCGAGCGCCTGTTCGCCGGCTTGCCGCGGCATTGCGGCATCGTCAGCGTTCTCGACGGTCATCCGGCGACTTTGGCGTGGCTCGGCGCGGTCCACGGCCATCGCGTGCGGCCGCTTGGCGTCGAACATTTCGGCCAGACCGGCTCGATCGAGGACCTCTATCGCCACTACGGCATCGACGCCCACGCCATTATTGCCGCGGCAGAGACCATCGCGCCGGGGCGGCCGATTCGTTATCTCGGCGTTGTTTGATCGCTGCAATAATTTGTAGGATGGGTTGAGCGCGGCGAAACCCATCACCTTTCTGAAATGCCGCCGCTGCAGCGATGGGTTTCACTTCGTTCAACCCATCCTACGGGCTAGTTCCAAGGCCAATGATGACCCCGACTTGCTTTCCGGGGGCCTAGATACCGCACAAATTCTTCTTCGGTGTTTCCAGACTCAAACATCTCAAGAAGTTCGATATAGGAGTCCCTGCTTCCACCAATTTCCCAGACCATGTATTCCACATATCGACGCAAATCAGGATCTGTGATCGTATTATCACTCTCAAAGAAGTCGCTTGCTTCTTCGAGAGTGATTTTCTTTTCAAGAGCTGCCCGCATTACGCCCGCGGCTCTTCGGCAGAAATCTGCCCAATCACGCGCCGTAGCCATGATCTAGTTCCAAGGCCAATGAGGTCCCTACTTGCGACGACGAGGCTCAAACACCGTTCCCGGATTTCGCCGCCGCTCCGTCTTTCACTTCGTTCAACCCATCCTACGGGCTTGCCAATAATTCCTTAAACAATCATGCCGATTATGATACCGTTGTTGTAACTGGGGATTGGTGGGGAGGGGACGATATGCGCGGCTATCTGGCGATCGTTGCCGCTGTGTCTCTCGCGGGGTGTGCATCGGGCTCCACGGGAGGCGAGGTTCTTGCGGGCAGCAGCGTCAGATCAAGCGCCGCACGTCTGGTGATCTACCGGTCTTCGGTAATAGGATTTGCGGTCCAGCCGAGCTATTCCGTCGACGGCAAGGTGATCGCCAGCAGTCAACCTGCCGGATTCGTGGTGTGCGAACTGCCTCCTGGTCCGCACGAGGTCGCCGTCGCCAATTTGCCACTGAGCACTAATCTGTTCGGGCACGGCAGCGAGAAAGTGACCGTCGATCTACGCCCCGGTAGCACAGCCTACCTCTCCGCCGATCCGCAGATGGGAATAGTGACGCCCGGCCAGATAACGCTCATCCAGGTGACGGAAAACCAGGGCCGCTCCGACGTCGCCACCCTGCATCAGACCACCAGCACTTGTGGCAAGGCGTGAAGGGCCGCATCCTGCTTCAAGGCGCCAGCGTCAGCGCCTTCAGTTCTTTCCGTG
>DATHHM010000060.1:0-7644 GCA_035317145.1 Xanthobacteraceae bacterium
CTACGATCCGCAAGTGCACTATCAGCAAGTGCGCGATGCCTGGATCGGCGTCCGCATCCCCGACGGGCGCTAGCGTCCGGCGTAGTTGCCGCGCGATCCGCGAAGCCGTTGCGCACAACCCACAAATCGTTGTTTGCCTTCGATTCTTGGCATGACATAATCGCTCGTGGCGTTTCATACTTATCGCCGGTGATTCGCCGCCGCCGTGCCGGCCGAAGGGCAGGGCTTTGCGGCAGTCGATGTCTGGGGGGCGACAGCGAACGGGCGAGGATGCGCTGATGACGCAACCGGCGAAATCGCAGGAACCGTCGATGGAGGAAATTCTCGCCTCCATACGCCGTATCATCGCCGACGACGACGCCAGCAAAACCGCGCCGCGCCCGGCGGAGCCGCCGCAGGCTGCCGCCGCTGCTGGGCCGGCCCCCCCGGCCGCCCGGCCTGCACCGCCGCCGCAAGCGCCACCCCCGCGCGTGACGCCGCCCGAGCCGAGCCTCGATGAGGTAATAGCGGCGGATCCCGAACCGATGGCGGACGAGGAGGATCAAGCCTCCGATATCCTCGATCTCACCGAACAGATGGCGGCGCCGATGCCTCAGCCGGCGCCGGCGCCAAAACCCGCGCCGCAGTTCCGTACCATCGACGGCAGTTTCGACGTCAGCTACGAAGAGGAAAAACCAGTTCCACAGATGCCCATGTCTGCTCATCAAATGCCCGAAGCGCGCGCTCCATTGCCGAGCGAGGACAATCCGTATCGCGGCGACGGGCGCAGCAATCAGCTGCTGTCAGGCATGACCAGCGCGGCGGTCGATTCCGCCTTCAATACGCTCGCCCAAACCGTGCTGGTGCAGAACGCCCGCACGCTCGAGGATTTGGTGCGCGAAATGCTCCGCCCGATGCTCAAAGCCTGGCTCGACGACAATCTCCCCGGCATGGTGGAGCGCCTGGTCCGCGCCGAGATCGAACGCGTCTCCCGCGGCCGCATGGGCTGACGCCATTTTCCTGGCAATGACGGTCACGCGCCTTTGAGCGCAGCGGCGAGCTTGCCCGCTTGCTCCGCCAAGACGTGCTGCTCTTCCCTAAAACTGCCGTGCGGCCGCAGCGGCACGCCGTTTTTGCGCGGAATGACGTGAATATGCAGGTGGAACACGGTCTGGCCGCTGGCCGGCTCGTTGAACTGGATGACGGTCAGGCCATCGGCGGCAAAAACCGGCACGGCCGCCTTGGCGATCTTCTGCGCCACCTTGGTGGCATGGGCGAGATCGTCCGGCGCAATGTCGAGGATGGTGCGGGCAGGGGCCTTGGGCACCACGAGGGTGTGGCCCGTCGCCTGCGGCATGATGTCGAGGAAGGCTATTGCCTTGTCGTCCTCGTAGACTTTGTGGGCCGGCAATTCGCCGCGCAAAATTTTGGCAAAGATGTTGTTCGGGTCGTAGCTCGGCATGGCGCCCTCCGCGGCTTGCGCACTCGATGACAATCGATCATTCCGGATCGAGAACCAAATCCTTGCGATAAGGCGCCATCGCCGCCATCTCGGCGCCGGCCGCCGCAATATAGGCGCGCTCGCGCACCAGATATTCGGCGATCGCACGCCGCAATGCCGGGTCGGCGATGTAGTGCGCCGAATGGGTGGTTTTTGGCATGTAGCCGCGGGCGATCTTGTGCTCGCCCTGGGCGCCGGCCTCGACGGTCGAGAGCTTGTGCGCGATGGCGAAATCGATCGCCTGATAGTAGCACAGCTCGAAATGCAGGAACGGGTGATGCTCGACGGCGCCCCAGTGGCGGCCGAACAAGGTGTGCGAGCCGATGAAGTTGATGGCGCCGGCGATGAAGCGCCCGGCACGCTTGGCCATCATCAGCACGATACGGTCGCGCATCTTGTCGCCGGCCAGCGAATAGAATTCGCGCGTCAGATAGGGCCGGCCCCATTTGCGCGAGCCGGTCTCCATGTAGAAATTGAAGAATGCGTCCCACGCGTCCTCGGTCAGGTCGCTGCCCGTGAGCCAATGCACGGTGACGCCGTTGGCCAAGGCATCGCGCCGTTCGCGGCGGATGGTCTTGCGCTTGCGCGCCGAAAGCGCGGCGAGGAAATCGTCGAACGTGGCGTAGCCGGAATTCTCCCAGTGGAACTGCTGGTCGGTACGCTGCAGGAAGCCGCGCTCGCCGAGGAATTTGAACTCCGGCTCGGTGGCGAAGGTGACGTGAACGCCGGAAGCCTCATCGAGCCGGCAGAGCTCGAGCAAGCCCGAGGCGAGCGTCTGGCGGGCGACGTCGGCATGCGGCCCCGGCTTGACCAGGAGCCGGCGTCCGGTCGCCGGGGTAAACGGCACCGCGACTTGCAGCTTTGGATAATAGCTGCCGCCGGCACGCTCATAGGCCTCGGCCCAGCCGCGGTCGAACACATATTCCCCGCGCGAGTGGCTTTTGACGTAGCAGGGCGCGGCGGCGAGCGGCGCGCCGTCGGCGGTTTTGACGATCAGGTGCTGCGCCTGCCAGCCGGAGCGGCCGCCGACCGAGCCGGACTCCTCCAATGCCGACAGGAAATCGTGGGATATGAAAGGGTTATAGACGTTTTCCTGATCTAATTTTTGAGCTTCAGTTGCGTTCGCGGCATGAGGCGCAGGATTGGCGCAGGCGTCCCATTCCGCCGCCGGCACCTGGCCGATGCTGCCGACCGCGTGGACGCGCAGCTCCGCGCCTTCTCGCTGGTCGCCGGGCGCGGGCTGGCCTTGCACGGTCATGGCGCAAAACCTTCTGGCCTAAAACCTTCGAAAATCATCTGGTCGGCCCAGCGTGCCGCGCGTTGCCGCTCGTCCGGCGTCCGCACCGCCCAGGTGAGCAGCGGCATGCTTAAAACGTGCCGCGCGAACAAGGGTGCCAGCGCCGGCAGATCGGCGATGCCATAAGCCACAAATTGCGGCCGCGCCGTCAAGGCCGTGACCAGGTAGCCCATGCCGTGGCGCATCCAGACCGGCATCAGGTCCCAATAAGGATGCGGCCGGTATTTTGCCGCGATGATGCCGCGGACGAGCTGCGGCGCCTTTTGCTGCAAAACTGCGAGCTGCCGCGGATCGAACGACATCGGCGCCACGGCACCGCGATAGCCGCCCAAAATGTCGGCGACGCGCGCGGGCAGGCGGGTATCACCATCGAAGCGGCTTTTCAGCTCGACCAGCATGGTGACCCTGCCGCCGACGAGATCGCACAGCTCGCCGAGCGTCATCATGCGTTCGTCGCTGCCGCGAAACGGGACGCGCTTGAGCTCTGTGGCAGTCAGGCTGTCAAGCCGGCCGTCGCCTTCGGTGAGGCGGCCGAGCACGTCGTCGTGATGCACCATGGCCTCGCCGTCGGCGCTGATTTGGACATCGACCTCGATGCCGTAATCGCACGCGATCGCCGCGCGCACGGCGCCCGCGGTGTTTTCGATGATGCCCAGCGCTGCGTCATGCAGCCCGCGATGGGCGAACGGCCGGGCGATCAGCCAATCGAGCGAGGTCCACACCGTTTTTCAGGACACTTCGAACGTGCCTTCGACTTCGACGGCGGCATCGGCCGGCAGTGCCGAGACGCCGACGGTCGAGCGCGCGTGCTTGCCGTTGTCGCCGAAGACGTCGACCATCAGATCGGAGGCGCCGTTCATCACCTTGGGGCCGTCGGTGAAGCCGGGCGCCGAATTGATGAAGCCGCCGAGCCGCACCACCTGCTTGACCTTGTCGAGATCGCCGAGCGCAGCCTTGACCTGGGTGATCAGGCTGACGGCGCAGGCCCGCGCCGCCTTCTGGCCGTCCTCGATCGACACGCCGGCGCCAAGTTGCCCGGTGGCGACGAGCTTGCCGTCGCCGCCAAAGCAAAGCTGGCCGGAAACCGTGAGCAGGTTGCCGGTGCGTACGTAAGCAACGTAATTGGCGATCGGCTTGGCCGGCTCCTTGAGCGTGATGCCGAGCGCGTTGAGCTTGCTTTCGACGGCACCGGCCATGGCGTCCTCCAAATGGTTGGTTTCGGCAGGCAAATTCAGGCGACTTTCTTGGCCGATTGGGGCGGGCCATGCAACCCGGCCAAGAGCGAAATCGCTTCAGATTGAAGCGATTTGCGCTCTAGCATTTTGATGGAGCATGATCTTTTCGGAAAACCGGTGTCCACTTTTCCGGATCATGCTCTACGCCGATCACGGTTGCAGCGGGCAGGCGAGGTCCCTATCTTCGCCGCAATCCGGGATCGAAAAGAGACGCAAGAGGGATCGGCAAGGGGTGGGCCGGTACCGCAAGCAAGTTTTGCGAAAGGGTTCATCGCTGTGGATTATGCGTTCACGCCCCGGGGCACAGCCCTTACCCTGATTTTGATCGTGTTCGCATCCGGCGCTTGCGCGCAAGATGCTCCGATCGTTCTGGTGCCGCACCGGGCGGTCTACGATCTGGCGCTGGAAAAGACCCGTGGCAATTCCCAGGTCTCAGCCGTGCGCGGCCGCATCCTCTACGATTTCGACGGCAATGCCTGCGAAGGCTATGCGCTGGAATTCCGCCAGGTCTCCGAGGTGGGATCCGGCGAGGACAAAGAGTCCACCAGCGACCTGCGCTCGACCACGTGGGAAGGCGCCGACGCCAAGAGTTTTAAATTCACCTCGCAGAATTTCGTCAACGACAATCTGGTCGATACCGTCGACGGCCACGCCGAGCGTAAGCCTGACGAAACCGCGGTGGAGCTCTTAAAGCCCGAGCAAAAGACGCTCGATCTCGACGCCAAGGTGGTGTTCCCGACCGAGCACATGGTGCGGGTGATCGCGGCGGCACGGTCCGGCAAGAGCATCCTCGAATTTCCGGTCTATGACGGCTCCGACACCGGCCAGAAAGTGTTCGATACGCTCACCGTGATCGGCCGCAAGATCGCACCCAGCGAGCGCCAGCACGACGATGTTGTCGCCACTGACGGCAAGCTTGCGGCCATCGCGCGCTGGCCGGTCACGATCAGCTATTTCGACAAAAGTAAGAAAGCGGAAAACAACGAGCAGGCACCGGCTTACGCCATCGGCTTCGAGCTTTACGAGAACGGCATTTCGCGCGCGCTGGTGCTCGACTACAACGATTTCGTGGTGACCGGAAAGCTCAGCTCGCTGGAGCTCAAGCAGCCGAAGCCTTGTCCCTGATCAGCCTTCCTCCGGCCCCTCGAACGCAAGCCCTCTGATCACCGCGTCATCGCCGAAGCGCGCGCGCACCCGGTCGACGGCTTGCTCGGCGATGGCAGCGCGGCCGTCGACCAGGTCGGCGGGATCGGCTTGATCCGACGTGACCAGGGCACTCGCGCCGACGCCGATCAGCCGGAAGCGCGTGCCGTCGGCCTCGCGCTTGAGCAGGTCGCGCGCGGCGGCGAAGATGCGGCCGGCGAGCTGGGTCGATGAATCGAGCGAGCGCGCCCGCGTGCGAATTTTGAAATCCGCGGTTTTGAGTTTCAGCGTTACCGTCGCGCCGGCCAGTTCCTTGGCTTTCAGGCGCGCCGAGACTTCCTCCGTCAGGCCCCACAGAATTTTTTCAAGCGCACGGAAATCCGACAGATCGCGCTCGAACGTCGTCTCCGAAGACACGCTCTTGGTTTCGCGATCGGCGCTGACGCTGCGCTCGTCAAGGCCGCGGGCGAGCCGCGCCAGGCGGCGGCCCTCTTCGCCGTAGCGGCGGAACAGCTCGATCTCGCTGACGCGCTGCAGATCGGCGATGCGATGAAAACCGTCGCGGGCGAGCCGCGCCATGCTGGCCTTGCCGACGCCGTAGATGAAGCTCGCAGGCTTCGGCGCGAGAAAGGCCGCAGCCTCGCTGCCGCCGAGTACGGCAAAGCCGCGCGGCTTGTCGAGGTCGGATGCGATTTTTGCGAGGAATTTGTTGCACGCGAGCCCAATCGACACCGTGATGCGCAGCGTCTTCTCGACCTCCGTGGCAAACCGCGCCAGCGCCTTGGCCGGCCACATGCCGTGCAGCCGCTCGGTGCCGGCAAGATCGAGAAACGCTTCGTCGATCGACAGCGGCTCGACCAGCGGCGTCAAGGCCAGCATCATGGCCCGCACTTCGCGGCCCGCCTTGGAATATTTCTCCATATTGGGCCGCACCACTTTGGCATGCGGACACAGCCGCAGCGCCTCATACATCGGCATCGCCGACCGGATGCCGTAGGTGCGCGCGATATAGCAGCACGCGGCGACGACGCCGCGCCGGCCGCCGCCGACAATCACCGGCTCGGCGGCGAGCGTCGGGTCGTCGCGCTTCTCGATCGTGGCGTAGAACGCGTCGCAATCGACGTGGGCGATCGAGAGCGTCGCCAGCTCGTCATGGCGGATGAGGCGCGGCGAGCCGCAGGCCGGACAGCGCGCGGCTAGCGGCGACGCATCGGCAAGGCAGTCGCGGCAGAAGCTTAAGCTCACCGCACGTCCTCAGGGCAAAATCACGGAGTGTCGCGTTCCCAATTGCCGCCTAGCGCGCGACGCGCCCGGGCAATCTCGGCCGGATCAATCGCGGCGCTATCGGCGAAAGCGAGCAAGAGACTCTCGTCGGCGAGCATATGCTCGAGGACGCCTGCGAGAAAGTCAGGCTCGGTTGCCGACTCACGCAGCCGGTCCAAGGTCAATCCGGTCGCGGCGAGGAAGGCTTCAAGCCGCTCCGGTTCCGCGGCGATAAAGCCAAGCGCCTGAATCGCCAGCATTTCCGCGGCTTCCCGCGCGGCAGGAGAGGGCGCTTTCATTGGGTTCCATTTGCCTTTCCGTAAGAAATCAAGACTAGCTTGGCAGTAACAGCGGCGGCGCAATTGCGCGCGCCGCTTTGGGAATTTACGGCTGGGGGCAGCCAAAGGACCGGGGGATGGCCAAAACTGTCCTGATTGTGGAGGACAACGAGCTCAATATGAAGCTCTTCCACGATCTATTGGAGGCCCACGGCTATGCCACCGTCGGCACGCGCAACGGCATCGAGGCGCTCGACCTGGCGCGAAAGCACCGGCCCGACCTGATCCTGATGGACATCCAGCTGCCGGAAGTGTCCGGCCTCGAAGTCACCAAGTGGCTCAAGGACGACGCCGAGCTGCGCCGCATTCCGGTGGTCGCCGTCACCGCCTTTGCCATGAAGGGCGACGAGGAGCGGATTCGCCAAGGCGGCTGCGAGGCCTATCTGTCGAAGCCGATCTCGGTCGGCAAATTCATCGAAACCGTGCGTCACTTCCTGGGCACTCCGGAAGGTTCGCCATGACCGCCCGCGTTCTTGTCGTCGACGACGTGCCCGCCAATGTCAGGCTGCTCGAAGCGCGGCTGTCGGCGGAATATTTCGACGTCATCACCGCCATGAGCGGCCAGGAGGCGCTGGCGATCTGCGAGCGCGCCCAATGCGACCTCGTGCTGCTCGACGTCATGATGCCCGACATGGACGGCTTCGAAGTGTGCCGGCGGCTCAAGAGCAATTCCGCCACCCACCATATTCCGGTAGTGATGGTCACCGCACTCGACCAGCCGTCCGACAAGGTGCGTGGGCTCGAAGCCGGCGCCGACGATTTTCTAACCAAGCCGATCCCCGAGCTGGCGCTGACGGCGCGGGTGCGCTCGCTGGCGCGGCTCAAGATGGTGGTCGACGAGTTGCGCATGCGCGCGCTGACCTCGCGCGACATCGGCATCGAATCGCC
>DATHHM010000061.1:0-6019 GCA_035317145.1 Xanthobacteraceae bacterium
GTTGTTCAGCGATTGCGAGGTGAAATAGGAGGTCGGATTGTCGAAGGCAGTGTTGACCTTCTTGCCGGTCGACAGATGCTCCTGCGTGGTGGTCAAGTTGGCGGCGGTATCCTGCAGCGAAAGCAGGTTCTGCCGAATACCCGCACTCAAGGTGATGTTGGACATGGTACTCGTACCTTCTGGCTACGCGTGTGTTTGCTATGCGTTACGTACACACGGCCGATCGGCACGACCGGCTGCCGGAAGATAGTAATCTGTTATCCCTAACGAGCCGTAAATCGGCGCTAATTTGCGTATTGTGCCGTGTTGCCCGACATAAACTTGGCGCTCAAAGCCGACAGCCGGCTGATTGGTGCTCAGGATTCGCCGTCGCCGTTCTGGCCGGCTGGGTCGTCGAAGCCGCGGTGAAAAGGACGGTGGGCCGGGCGCTGTCCCATTTTCAGTAAGCTGCGAATGCAAGAGCGCGGGGAACCGGCGGTGAAGCGCAATGATCAGCGACCCCGCTTGCGCTTCGACGTGATGATGACCTCTTTGTGCAGTTTGGGGATCTGCTCGAATACGGATTCCGGCACCCCAAACGTCGCGGCCAGGACATGGTTGGGCGTTCCGCCTAAGGATACGGAGATGCCGATATCGTCGCTGCTCTCCTTGGTGCTGTTATTGAACACGATCAGGAAGCGGAGGTCTTCCTTGCCGATATTCTCGAAATAATGAAAATAGCCCTGCGGCACGAATACGATCTGGCCGGGCTCGACCTTAAAACTTTGCCATTCGTTGTTCGGCCCGACAACCGACATGCGGGCCTTGCCGCTGATGCAGTAATCGAACTCCCAGGCATCGGGATGCCAGTGCGGCTCGCGGATGCCGCCTTTTTTCAGAACGACCAGCGCCATAGCCGCGTTTTGCCCCGCCACCACCGGGAACACTTTCTCATAGGCGAGCTGCACGGTGCCGGATGGCTTCTTCACCGCGGGAGTGGATTTTGCGAGATCGTATAAAAAGGGGTTTTTCATCAGCCCGTCTCCGTTGGCTAAAAAGCTTTTGAGTTGATGGGCATGCCGCCCACGACTCCCAAATTATCATAGGGCAGTCCGCCGATCATCGCCCGGCGAACGGATGGGTCGCTATCCAGCGCGCGATGCCTGGTCGGTTTCCAGCACGGCGGCAAGATAATGCTGCACGAAATCGACATAGACCTCGCTGCGCCGCGAGCTGCGGCGCAAGCCGCCGATCGCCAGCGCCGGATTTGGCAGCACCGTGGCGTCGTGCGGCTGGATGATCAGGCCGTCGAGGAATTGCAAGCCCCGCCGGCAGGAGTCGAGATAGTGGCGGTGGCGCGGCGCTTCGCCGGCGTCACGCGCCAGCGCGGCCGCCGCGGCGATACCCTCGATATATAACGCCGTCGTATAGCCGGGGGTGTCGGATTGGTGATCGTTGAGAAACGCGCCGGTTTTCTGCTGCTGAAAGCGCAAGATCCAATCCGCGACCTCGAAGGCGAACTCGGCAAAACAACGTTCGCCCGTGACCCGCCACCAGGCCCCGCACGCCTGCGCCAGCCACGACACCTGGCCGAAATGCGGCCGGTTGCGGAAACGGTCGCGATAATAACGGAACGCGCGCGCCAGCTTGGCCTCATCGATCGACGTCAGCTCCGCTCGCGCGGCGCTGCCGAGCGCCAGCAGCACCTGGCCCGGGAAATAGTCCTGGAAAGCGTCCGTCGCCAATGCGGCATCGCGATGGGTATGCACGCAGCCGTGCACATCGATCTGCGACCATAGCGTAGCCGCAAGCTGTGGCACCCAGCGTGTGGCAAGCGCGCCATCGGCCTCGCACAACGCCAGCGCGGTCAGGGATATCTCGGCCACGGATTGCTCGTTGCCGTCGTGTGCGAGCCAAATGCCGTCCGCCGTTTCGCCGGCCGTATTCAAGAGAAACGTTGTCGTCTTTGCAGCGGCTTCGCCGGCCGGCGGGCCGTTTGATTTCGCTGCCCGCGCCAGCACCCACGCCGCATGTGCCAACCGCGGCAGGTCGACGCCGCTATAGAGCTGATCCTGCAGCGGATCGTAGCGGGTGAAGAACGTGCCGTCCGGCTTTTGGTGCCGCAGCAGGTAATCTACGCCCAGCGGCGCCAGCCGTTGCACCTGATCGGGCAGGGTGTCCGGCGGCGGTTCGGGCGCGAAACTTCCCTCCATCAACCGCTCGCCGGCGCGGTCGGCCAGCCATGTCGCGCATTCGAAGCGAACCCAGCGATACGGCGGCTGCGTAATCTGCGCCTTGTGCAGGAGCTCCTCGACGAAGGCTGAGGGCGTGAGGTTATAGCGGCTGACAATGGACGGCAGATAGAGCGCGAAGCGGTTGCTTTGCTCCGCCATCAAGGCGTGCTGGCCGTAGCGGATGCGGCGGATGATGTCGTCGACGGAATGGATTCCGAGCGCGAGACGGTCGTACAGGAACGCGACGCTGACCGCGATGCCGTCCGGCGCCGTCACATCGGGCCGCGCTTCGAAACGGGAATCGCCAAGCGCCGCGTCGACCAATGTCGTCACGTCCTCGTCGAGGCGTCGCAGGCTCGAGCCGAAGCAGCCGCGTAGCCGGCCGCCGAGACAGACGCTCACATAAAGAGAATCGACGTCGCGCGGCAGCAGATCGTCGGCAAGCGGCAGTGTCCGCGGCTCGCCGCCGGACAATCGCGCCAGCGCGAGATCGCGCGCACGCGCCGCCACGGGTGCGCCATACGCGGCTTGTGTCAGCGGATGCGGCGCGTCCGGTGTCGCGACGCCGGTCGGCTGCCACGTTATACCCGGCTCGACGACCTTGAATACGTCGTGGCGCAAGACGACATGCGGCTCGAACGACACCAGCCGCCCATTGGTGATACGCGCGTGCTGGTATTGGTCCCATTCGTTGAGGATGCCGGGCATGCGCGGCAGTGCGCCTCCCATCCAGCCGGGACGCTCGAGGCTGCGTACGACAATGCCGTAGCGGTCATTGTCGAGCTCCCCGACCGGACATGCCTCCAAGGCCGAAAAGAACGTCACCGCGATCGCGCTGTCGTCGAGCAGGCGCAGCGCTTCCGCCTGCGGCAGCTCCGCCGCCGTCCGCAACGCCGCCCTGATCACGCCCTCAGGCGCCGGCCACGCCTCTTCCCCCGGAAAATGCCAAAAGCCGTCGCGCCCATGGCGGACATAGATATTGTCCAGCGAGCGCAAGCTCACCCATGCTCCGCCCGCCGCCTCGTAGTCCGCATCGAGCGTTTGCGGCGGCCGCGGCAGCGCGCCCTTGGTGAGATAATCGCGCATCGCCAGCCGCGCCAATGCGGCCGGATGCAAGCCTTCGGCCGCGCGCTCCTCACCCCATTGGAAGGCCGGAAAAATCTTCGTCGGATTGTCGACCGGTTCCGGCTCGCCGTCCATGTGATAGATGAAGTCGTTCCAGATGTCGGTCACCGCCTCGACGTGGTAACCCTGTTCCTGCATGCGCGCGTAGCCGCCGTACCAGCCGAAGCGAACGAGAAAGATGCCGCCTTCGACGCGGATGCCGGCGTCGCGCAGATAGTCGCAGGCGAGCTGCATCGCGGTGCCCGAGGCGATGGAATCATCGAGCAGGATGGTGGGCTCGTCCGGATCGATCGGCCCCTCGATCAGCTTGAGCGAACCGTGCTGCTTGCGCTGCGCCCGGATCAGCAGCCCGTGATAGCGGCCGCCCGATTGCATGATGGCGGAATTGAGGATCGGCGCGGCGGTGAGCCCGAGGGTGGCGATCTGCCGGCCCTCGAAGCGTTTCAGCAATTCGAGGACGCAGCGGCCGGCAAGTTCCGCGCCCCGCGGCGTGAGCGTCACTTGCAGCGAGTCCAGCATCCAGCGCGCCGTCGAGCCGTCGCGCGACAGGATCGGCTGGGTCGGCGACTCGCGCAGGATTGCTTTCGCGCGCAAAAGACCGAGCAGTTCCGCGCGGTCGGCGTGAAATTGCGCCGTCAGGCGTTTGAGGCCGTCCGACCACGCTTCCATCACAGATACGGGTTCTTCGGCAAAGCGAGACTCAGGTGATGGCCGTCCATCTGCACCATGAGGTCGCTGTCGCGGAAATCGGCCAGCGCCGGCGCAAGCCAATCGGCGCGGCCGAACTGGGTGGCAATCGCCTCGTCGGTCTTCGCATCCATGCAGAACTCATAGAGCGCGGCCGCGCCGTCGGAATATTCAAAATGCCGGGTTTCCGGCGTGCGGCGGTCGTCGATGAAGATCGACGCGCATGATTTTCGATAGAGCAGCGTCGGCCGGTCGCCGTTGTGCCAGCGTTCCTGCCAGGCCCCGATCAGGCGGAAAATCGCGTCGTATTCGTGATCCGGCAGCATGCCCGGGCCGTCGTGATCGAAATAATACGAAACCTTGTCGAGATCGAAGCGGCCGCGCGGGAAGATGTAGCGGTAGCAATCCGCCGGCCGCAGCCGGCCGACGCCGTGCCGATCCGGCTCGGTGAACATCGGCGAGCCGCGGTCGGCCCGCGCCTTGGCGATGGCGTAGGGCGGCTGCAGGTGCGGGATCTTGGCGATCACCTCGCATTGCTGGCTGTAATCGTCCACCGTCTCGCCGGCAAAGCCGAACAGGATGTTGTAAAGATTGTTGATGCCGTAATAGGTGCACCACTTCATCAGCTCGAGGTTGCGCATGCCGGTGGAGTGTTTCTTCATCAGTTTCAAGACGTGGGTCGACAGGCTCTCGATGCCGGGCTGGACGGAAAACAGTCCGCCGGCGCGCATCCGCCCGAGCTGGCTGCGCTTGAAATAGGGGCGGATCTCGTAGTGCAGGCGGATATCGCTTTTTGCTTCGGCGAGCCGGCCGAACAGCTTGTCGGCGTATTCCGGCGCCATGATGTTGTCGATGGCGTTGAAGTCGAGGCTGCCGTAGCGCCGCGACAGGGTCTCGAGCATGTCGATCACCTGTTGCGGCTCCTTGGCACGAAACTCCATGCCGGCGCGGTTGAGGCCGCAGAACGTGCAGTGGTGTTTCATCCCCCACCAGCAGCCGCGCGCGGTCTCGATCGGGATGAGAACGTCATTCGTTTGGCTATATTGGGCGTAGCCGCCCTCGTTGCGCGCGTAAAAATATTCTTCGAATTCCGGCACCGGCGTGCGGTTGAGATCGTTGAGATTGGCGGCGCGGCCGCCATAGACCACTTGGCCGTTCTGCCGCGACATCAGGCCTTGCAGGCCGCCCAGCGGACTTTCATCGAGAATGCCGCGGATGACCTTGGGCAGAGAAATTTCCGCATCGCCGCAGAACGCGTAATCGACCTGCGGGCAGCCGCGTATCACCTCTTCGGCGATGTCGTCTTCCAACGAGGCGCCGCCGAAGATGATCGGCAACGACGGATGGCGCGCCTTGAGCGCGCGGGCGAGCGCCAGGCTTGCGAGCAGTTGCTGGAACACCAGCGAAAAGCCGACCAGGCCGAACCGGCTCCAGTCCACGCTGTCGACGCAGAAATCGATGAAGCGCGGCGCCGCATCGTCGCGGATGCGGCGCAGGTCGCTCAGCGAGCAATCGGCCATCCGGCAGACGGTTCGAAGGTTGTGCTCGAAGGCGTCGAAATATTCGGCGTCGTCGCTGCTCTCGCCGAACGCCGCCTTGGTCCAAATCCACTCGCCGATGAGACTCGGCCACACGTCGGCCAGCGTCTCGTTCATGCGCCAGCCGACATGGGTGCCGAAATACATGAACAGCGAGAACGGCTGCACCGAAAAACCCTGCTGCTCAAGGAACGGCTTGAGCAGCGCGAGTTGAAACGATGGAAACCGCGCCGAAAGTGTCGGCATGCTGACGAGAGCGATCGGCTTATCGGACGGCATCGGCGAGCGCCTCCCGGATACGCAGTCTCGCGGCGTGCAGCCTTATTTCGTGCGTTCCGGGGCAATCTCGGGACGCACTTCGGGGCGGATTTCAGGCCGCACTTCCGGACGAATCTCCGGACGGATTTCAGGCCGCACCTCGGGGCGGATTTCGGGCCGCACCTCAGGGCGGATCTC
>DATHHM010000062.1:0-4411 GCA_035317145.1 Xanthobacteraceae bacterium
GAACGGGCCAGCACCGAGATCACGTGCTCGATGCTGCGCGGGCCGATGTCCAAAATCATGTCGGTTGCGCCGACGTCTTCGACCGCGACCACCCGCGTCGGCACGTGCGCAGCGAGCTTTTGCGCCACCACCGCGTCCACCGGCAGTACGATCTCACGCTTGAGCGCCTTGGCCTTGGCCATGATGTCGCGCGCGTTGGCAATGAGATCGTTCTCGCACAGCGACTTGCCGATCGGCTTGCCCTGCGCCGCCAGGAACGTATTGGCCATGCCGCCGCCGATGATCAGCGTCTCGACCTTCGACAGCAGATGCCCGAGCAGATCGAGCTTGGTCGAAATCTTTGCGCCGCCGACAATCGCCACCACCGGATGCTGCGGCGTCTCGAACGCTTTTCGCAGCGCATCGAGTTCGGCCTTCATGGCGCGGCCGGGATAGGCCGGGAGCTTCGACACCGTCACGATGGCGGTGTTGGCGGCATGCTCGCGATGGGCGACCGAAAAGGCGTCGTCGACGAACAGATCGCCGAGCGCGGCAAGCTTCTTGGCAAACGCCTTGTCGTTTTTCTCTTCTTCAGGATGGAAGCGGGTGTTTTCCAGGCACAGGATATCGCCGTTCTTCATCCTGGCGATGGCGTCTACCGCCTTCGGGCCGATGCAGTCTTCGGCGAAGGCCACCGGACGTTTCACGATGCGCGCCACTGCCGCGGCGACGGGTTTGAGCGAATCCTTCGGATCAAACCCCTTCGGCCGGTTGAGATGCGACAGCAAAATCACCTTGCCGCCCCGGTCGGCGAGCTCGGTGATGGTCGGGGCGATTTCCTCGATGCGGGTGGCGTCGGCAACCTTGCCGTCCTGCATCGGCACGTTGAGGTCGACGCGCAACAATACGCGTTTGCCTTTGACGTCGGCATCATCGAGGCTGCGGAAGGCGTTCATAACCGGCACGATGCGAAAGCAGCGATGACCTTCAGGCGAGCTTGCCCATCGCGACCGCGGTGTCGATCATGCGATTGGAGAAGCCCCACTCGTTGTCATACCACGACATCACGCGCACCAGCGTGCCGTCCAGCACTTTGGTCTGGTCCATGTGGAAAACCGACGAGTGCGGGTCGTGGTTGAAGTCGCTGGAGACGTTGGGCGCGTCGGTGTAGCCGAGGATGCCCTTGAGCTGCTGCTCGGCGGCGCGTTTGACCGCGGCGTTGATCTCGTCCTTGGACGTGGCGCGCTTGGCGACGAACTTGAAGTCCACCACCGAGACATTCGCCGTCGGCACGCGGATGGCGACCCCGTCGAGGCGCCCGGCGAGCTCCGGTAGCACCAGGCCGACCGCTTTGGCGGCGCCGGTCGAGGTCGGGATCATGTTGAGCGCCGCGGCACGCGCCCGATAGAGATCCTTGTGCACCTGATCGAGCGACGGCTGGTCGTTGGTGTAGGAGTGCACCGTGGTCATGAAACCTTTGTCGATGCCGACCGCGTCGTTGAGCACTTTTGCGACCGGCGCCAGGCAATTGGTGGTGCACGAGGCGTTGGAGACGACGGTGTGCGCGTTGGTAAGCTTGTCGTGGTTGACGCCATAGACGACGGTGAGATCGACGCCGTCGGCCGGCGCCGAGATCAGCACGCGCTTGGCGCCGGCGGTGAGGTGCGCCGCGGCCTTGTCCTTGGTCGTGAAGATGCCGGTGCATTCGAGCGCGATGTCGATGCCGAGGTCTTTCCACGGCAGCTTCGCCGGATCGCGTTCGGCGGTGATCCGGATGGCGCCGTTGCCGACGCTGATGCTGTCGCCCTTGACCGTGACCTCGCCGGGGAAACGGCCGTGCACCGAATCGAAGCGCAACAGGTGCGCGTTGGTTTCCACCGGCGCGAGATCGTTGACGGCGATGACTTCGATATCGTTACGGTCGGCCTCGACGATGGCGCGCAAGATATTGCGGCCGATGCGGCCGAACCCGTTGATGGCAACCCGTACCGACATTTTTTGCTCCCGGTCTCAAGTCTCATGCCCTGATATAGGCAGGGCATCCAGCTTTTTCACGAAATCTATTTAACAGTCTCGGTCGCCGGCACAAGCGTCCGGGCAACCCGGAATCCTGTGCCGGTACTCCAGCCGTCGAGTTTGACCCAATAGCGGAAAAACGATTGGACGAGGGCCGACGGGTAATACCAGGAACCGGCGCGGATCACCCGTTTACTGCAGTCGCCGGTGACCCAGGCCGATCCATCGGCCGGCGCGCCATCGAAATTGTCGTGCCAGCAATCCTCGACCCACTCGAACACGTTGCCCGCCATGTCGTAAAGGCCGAAGGCATTGGCGGCGAACGAGCCCACCGGCGCGGTCTGTCCGCTGTCCCAGGGGCTGCCGCAGTCTTTGCAATTGGCGTTGTTCTTGCCGAGCTCATCGCCCCAGGGATAGAGCGTCTGCGTTCCCGCCCGCGTCGCATATTCATATTCAGCTTCACTGAGGAGCCGATAAGGCTTGCCGGTCACCTTGGACAGCCACGCGACATAGGTTCGCGCCCCAGTCCAGCTGATGTTGATGACCGGCTGTCGTTGACGCCCATAGCCGCCATCATCGACATTGCCGCAATCGCCGTAGGCCACGCAGGTGTCCCATTGGTCGAATGTCAGCTCGTATTTCGATACGGCAAAGGGTGCGGCGATTGCGACCTTGTGCTGCGGCTGTGACGTCGGTTGGTTGGGCACCGTCGATCCCATCATGAATGAACCGGCCGGCACGACCACCATTTGTGGGCAATAATCCTCGCGGGCTTCGACGGCGCATTCGCGAAACACGTCGCCCGGTCTGAGCGCCGTTTCGGCGGCTGCGGTCAAGACATGGGGCGCGATCGTTGCCTGCATGAATGGGCGCACGACTTCGAACTCGCGCCAGACCATTTTGACGACAAGGAAGATGGCGACCAACGCGACCAGCGCGACCGGCAACGCCAATCCGCCAACCAGCACCCGCATGCGCAGCGAACGCCGGCTCGCGGTCTTGCGGCTCAGCGCGATGAAGTCCCGGTCGGGCGGCGGCAGATCGGCCGAGCGCTTGGCAAGCCAGGTCCGTGCTTGCGACAGTGCAAAGCCCATCAGCAGCGCGTCGTTCTTGGAACGCTGCGGCGCCGCCTGCCAGGCGCGGCGTGCGGCTTCCAGCCCACTGCGCCAAATCAGAAACTCCCGCTCCGCGGCGATCCATTCGCGCAACGTGCCCCAGCGCCGAAAGATCGCCTCGTGCGCCACCTCGGCGTAGGTTTCGCCCGCCGCCGCCGCCGTGACCAGAAGCCGGTTGGGATAATCGGCCAGTTCGGAAACCAGCCGCCATTCCTCGTCGGAGAATTCGGCGCGGGCGGCGCGGCGTCGCGTCGGCTCGCCGTCGTCGCGCACGGCCGCAAGCCGCAGCGTCAGTACCCGCCGCAGCGCATCCTCAGCGCCGGGATGCGCCGCCAGAAACTTGTCGGCGCGGTCGACCAGCACGCCGCCGAGCTCGAACGATTGCGCCGGCAGGCGCAACACGCCGTCGTCGGTCCGCACCATCTGCGCCCACATGTCGTCGAGCGTGTAGGAGAGCAGCGGCAATGCGCCGACGTCCTTGATCGAATCCTCGGCGGTGCGCCGGGTGATGATGTCAATCAGCCTCTCAGTCTCGAACCGCGCCGCTAACAGTTGCGCCGGACGGCTGACGACTTCGCGCAGCTCGGCCTCGCGCAGCGGCGGCACGTCGATGTGCTGGCGGGCCCTGAACAACGGCTCGTCGCGTTGCAGATGGCCGAGGAAGTCGGAGCGCATGCTCATCATCGTGTGCAGACGCGGATCCGCCAGCGCGCCCGCGATCAGTTCGGAAAAGCGCCGGCGCTGTGCTTCCTCGGCGCGCGCGTAAAGCTCCTCGCCCTGGTCGATGTAGAGAAAAAAGCCCGGCGGCTGTGCTTGATCGAGCTCCTTGCGGCGGCGTTCGGTGGCTTCGATCAGGTCCGACAGCGTCGCCTTGCCGTCGCGCAACAGCTCGATCCAGCCGTTTTGCTGCTTGGTCCGCTCGAAGTCGGTGGCGCCGAACTGCCAGGTGTCGAGGAACGATTCCACCAGCGCCTTGAGCGGATCGGTGCCGGGCTTGAGCGACAGGTAGCACCATTGCCGGCTGTCCTGAAAAGCCGGCGGCCAGGCATTTGGCGCGCGGGCATCCTCGGGCCAGGCCTGGCGCTTGAGCGCTGCCAGCACGCCGGCCTTCGCCAGCGAAGATTTGCCGACGCCGGAATTGCCGATCAGCACCGGCAGCCGGTCGGGCGCGCCGGCAAGCGCGGACAGCACTTCGACGGTCTCGGTCTTGCGGCCGAAAAAATAATCGCTGTCCTTCTCCTCCATCGCTTCGAGGCCGCGATAGGGCTGTGTGTAACGCCATAATTCGCCGGGGCGCGTGC
>DATHHM010000063.1:0-18054 GCA_035317145.1 Xanthobacteraceae bacterium
CCGACCACCCACTGAGCGCCGGCCAATTTTCGGCGTGGGATTGATGGCGGCGCGCACCGAGACCACATAGAGTCGCGCGTCCGGCATCATCACAAAACAGAAATATTTCCGCGTGGTCCCGCTTTCCGTCCTCGATCTATCGCCCGTCACCACGGCCACGCCCGGGTCGGTGGCGCTGCGCAATTCGCTCGATCTGGCGCGGCTCGCCGACCGGCTCGGCTACAAGCGCTATTGGGTCGCCGAGCACCACAATCTGGCGAACATCGCCAGCTCCGCGCCCGACATCATGATCGGGCAGATCGCGGCGATAACGTCGCACATGCGCGTCGGCTCCGGCGGCGTGATGCTGCCGAACCACGCGCCGCTGATGGTCGCCGAGCGCTTCAAGGTGCTGGAGGCGCTGTTTCCGGGGCGCATCGATCTCGGGCTCGGCCGCGCGCCGGGCACCGATCAGGTCACCTCCTATGCGTTGCGTGCCCGGCAGGACCCGCGCCAGGGCGACGATTTCCTCGAGCGGTTTCAGGAACTGCTGCTGCTCGAGCGCGGGGGGTTCCCGGAAGGACATCCGTTTCGCAACGTGCACGCGGTGCCCACCGACGTCGCGCTGCCGCCGATCTGGCTCTTGGGTTCCAGCGGCTACAGCGCCGAGCTCGCCGCGACCGTCGGCATGGGCTTTTCCTTTGCCTATCACTTCGCCGATTACGATGCGGCGAGCGCCATGCTCAGCTACCGCGAACATTTCAAGCCGTCGGCGACACTCCAGGAACCCTACGCCATCCTCGGCACCGCGGTGATCGCGGCCGACAGCGACGCCGAAGCCGAGCGCATCGCGTTGAGCGCCGACCTGCATTATGTGCGCCGCGCCAAAGGCGAATATCTGCCGCTGGCCTCGCCCGAGGAAGCCGCGGCTTACGCCTATACGCCGGCCGACCGCGGGCGCATGGCACTGCAGCGCGCCCGGCTCGTGGTCGGCGGTATCGAGAAAGTTATGGGCCGGTTACAGGCGCTGATCGAAGCGACGCGCGCCGACGAATTAATGATTACCACAATGGTTTACGATCACGCGGCGCGAAAACACTCCTATGAGCTGTTGGCCAAGGCCTTTGCGCTGGTGCCGCAATCGTGAACTTCAGCCGGCGTCACGGCTGTGTCTTCTATGAACCATAATGGATTAATTTCGATGGCACCGGGTGCGGCGTGGTGGTGCGGGGCTTCAGTGTTCTGTAAGATTTTGCTGTTCGAATCTAGGTTCCTTTGGCCGGGGGCTGGCATTGCGTACTGAATACAAGCGCGACGTTTTGCGTACTCGCCGGCGTGCCTTGACCGGCAGCGTCTGTGCGCTCGGTTTCGCCGTTGCGGTGACGCTGGGCTCGCCGGCATCGGCCAGGGGCCTGCACAAGCCGGAGCCCAAGGAAACCGAGCACGTCAGCAAGGACCCGTTCGGCACTCTCCCGAAAGGCCCGATGCAAATCGTCATTTCCATCAATCAGCAGAAGCTCCACCTCTACGCCGACGGCAAGGAGGTCGCCGACTCGCTGGTCGCCACCGGGGTGCCGGCGCTGCCGACGCCGACCGGCGTCTTCAGCGTCATCGGCAAGGAGCGCTTCCACCGCTCCAATATCTACAGCGGCGCGCCGATGCCGTTCATGCAGCGCATCACCTGGTCCGGCGTCGCCTTGCACGAGGGCGAGAATATCGGTCATCCGGCGTCGCACGGCTGCATCCGCATGCCGCGCGAATTTGCCATGAAGCTGTTCAGCGTCACCAAGGTCGGCGTTCGCGTCATCGTCGCGCGCGCCGAATTGAAGCCGGCCGCGTTCGCGGATGCGCATCTGTTCGTGCACAAGGCGATGCCGGCTCCCACTCCGGCCGCGGCGGCTCCCGTTGCGCCGGAAGCCACCAGGACCGCGCAGGCCAACGACGACACTAAAAAGACCGATGCCGTCGCCCTGCCGAAATCCGAAACGCCGGCTGCAGCCGCTCTGGCGACGCCGGCGGCGGCGAAGGTGGTGCAGGTCAGCGACAACACTAAAACGACGGATGCCGTCGAGCCGCCCAAGCCCGAAACTCAGGCGACAACTGCGCCTGCCGCGACAGACGCCGCCGCGCAGGCCAGCGACGAGCAGCCAAAACTCCAACCTTTAGCGACGGCCGAAGCCAAGGCGGCAGCCCCGGCGTCGCAACAGGATGGGCTTGCCAAGCTCGTCGCAGCGCCGCCCCCGCCCGCCGCGACCGATAAGCTGCGCGGCACCGCGGCCACGCCGGCGATAGCGCTCGATCATCCGGCCGATGCCGCGCCGGCGGCCAAGCCGACCATACTTGTTGAAACCGGACACGCGACGACCCAGGCGCCGATTGCGATCTTTGTGAGCCGCAAGGAAAAGAAGATTTATGTGCGGCAGAATTTCAGCCCGCTGTTCTATGCGCCGGTGACCATCGACCATCCGGAGCAGGCGTTCGGCACCCACGTCTTCACGGCGATGGCGTATCTGGACGATGGCTCGACGTTCCGCTGGAACGTGGTGTCGTTTCCCGGCGAGCCGCCGAAGGCAAAACGCGATGCCGACAACGACCGGCGTGGGACGCGGCACGGCCGCCGCGAGGAGCCCGTCGCACGGCCGCTCGGCGAGTTGCCGCCGCCGCAGACGCCTGCGGAAGCGCTCGCCCGCATCGACATTCCCCAGGACGCCATCGACCGGATTTCCGCATTGATGGTGCCGGGTTCCTCCCTCGTCGTCTCCGACCAGGGCCTCGGCGAAGAGACCGGCGAAGGCACGGATTTCATCGTCGTCACGCGCTGACCTGCCCTGCCGCCGACACGGCCGACCTGCCATTCAACCGACATTGCCGAAGGTGTATGTTCGGCGGGCAGCCGCTAAGCTGGCCGCTCAGAACTGAATTCACGCACTATCAATCAATGGAGGATCGTCTTGGGTAAGCAATTTTCGCTAGTTTCTTCGGACAGCTTCAAGCTTGGCGCCTATCGGGCCGACCCGGCCGGGCCGGCAAAGGGCGGCATCGTCCTCATTCAGGAGATCTTCGGCGTCAATCACCACATCCGCGCAGTGTGCGACCGTTTGGCCGGCGAGGGCTACGCGGCGCTGGCGCCGGCGGTGTTTGACCGCCAGCAGCCGAACTTCGAATCCGGCTACACGCCGGACGAGATCGCCAATGCGCGAAAATTCGTCGCCAATCCCGATTGGGGCGCGATGTTGCGCGACGTTCAGGCGTCCATCGACGAACTGAAGAAGGGCGGCCCGGTCGGCATCATGGGCTTCTGCATGGGCGGCACGATCTCGTTCCTGTCGGCCTGCAAGCTCAACGGGCTCTCCGCCGCCGTTTGCTATTACGGCGGCCAGATCGCCAAGAACGCCGATGACAAGCCGAAAATCCCGGTGCAGATGCATTTCGGCGAGAAGGACGCTTCGATCCCGATGAGCGACGTCGATCTGATCAAAAGCAAGCGCAGCGGCGATTGCGAGATCTACGTCTATCCCGACGCCCAGCACGGCTTCCATTGCGACGAACGCGGCAGCTATCAGAAAGCCGCCGCCGACCTCGCCTGGCAGCGCTCGATGGCGTTCCTGGCGAAGAACGTAAAATAAGCAAACAGGTGCTGCGGCTATTGCGAAGAGTAGCCGCGGCCGCGTTCTTCTCCCTCTCCCCAGCGGGGAGAGGGCCGGGGTGAGGGGGCTCGGGCCTATCGGAGACTCTCCCGGCTATTCCGAACCCCCTCACCCCCACCCTCTCCCCTTCGGGGCGAGGGAGCCGCATCAGCCATCGCTGATTCCGGCGTATTCCGGATGCAGTTCGGGGAGCAGCATGTCGCGACGTTCGTTGATCGCGAGTCTCTGCATAGTCACCTTCGTGCTGTTCGGCGCGTTGCGCCCGGTAGCCGCCGACGATTATCCGTCGCGACCTATCCATCTGATCATCACCACACCGGCGGGCTCGCTGGTGGACGTGCTCGGCCGCCTCTATGCCGAAGCGATGAGCGCGCGGCTCGGTCAGCCGATCGTGGTCGACAACCGTTCCGGCGGCATGACGATGCTCGGCACCGATGTACTCAGCCACGCCGATCCGGACGGCTACACGCTGATGATAGGTCCGTCCGAGCTGACCATGCTGCCGTTCCTCAAGAAGGACTATCGCTACGAGCCCAACAAGGATTACACCCCGGTGGCGTTGGTCACCTCGTCGTGGACGGTGTTCGCGATCTATCCCGGCCTGCCGGTGAAGACGCTGCCGGAATTCATCGCCTACGCCAAAGCCAATCCCGGAAAATTGCGCTACGGCTCGGGCGGCGTCGGCGGCGCGCTGCACATCGCCGTCGAGGAGCTCAAGCTCAAGACCGGCATCGATCTCGTCCACGTGCCCTATCGCGGCGGCGGCCAAGCCGCGACCGACGCCATGGCAGGGCAGATCGACATGGTGTCGCTGGGGCTTGCCAGCGCGCGCATCGCCGAGGGCGGCAAGCTTTTGATCCTGGCGCAGACCGGGCCGAGCCGGCATCCGCTGTTCCCCGACGTGCCGACCACGGCCGAATACGGCTTGCCCGAGGTCCGCATGGACACCTGGTTCGGCCTGATCGCGCCGCCGAATACGCCGACAACGATCGTCGAGCGGCTGGATCGCGCCACCGCAGAGGTCGAGCAGCAGCAAAGTTTTCGCGACAATCTGGCCAAGATCGGCTGCGCGCCAACCTACCTGCCGCACGCCGCATTCGCTGCCTTCATCGCCGACGATTTGGCAAAATGGCGGCAATTGATTCCGGCGATGGGCATTCCGCCGATCGAGTAAAGGAGCGACGCGACATGGCGAAACAATCAGCTTGGCCGAACGGCAAGAAGATCGCGGTCTCGGTGACCGTGATGTTCGAGACCTGGTCGGAAGGCGCGGCGCCGAATTATTCGGTGCAGACCACGCATCTGAAATCCGGCACCGTCGATCACGCCAGCAAGGCGTGGTCGACCTATGGCGGCAAGGTCGGCGTCTGGCGGCTGATCCGCATGCTCGATCGTTTGCAGATCCCCGGCACCTTTTTCACCAACGGCCGCTGCACCGAGGACTATCCCGACGCCGTCAAGCAGATCGTGAAATCCGGCCACGACCTCGCCGCGCACGCCTATACGCAGGATCAGCTGCTCGCCTACATGTCGCTTGAGGACCAGCAGAAAACCATCCGGCGTAGCATCGACGCGCTGGAATCCTGCGGCGGCAAGAAAGTCACCGGCTGGGGCAGCCCGGTGGTCGCCTTCACGCCGGAGACCGCGGGTTTTTTGGCGCAGGCCGGCCTGAAATGGACCTGCGACGTCACCTATGCGGATCTGCCGATCCTGATCAAAACGCCGCACGGTGCCATCGCCGGCGTGCCGACCACCGATTTTTCCGACAACCGCGTCATGCGCTCGAATCCGCGCGATCTCTACGACGCGCACAAGGGCACGTTCGACTATCTTGCCGCCAACGAGCCGATGTCGCTTCTGGTTTTAGTGATTCACTGCCAGTTCGGCGGCCGCCCGCTGATGACCGCGGTGCTGCAGGAAATCTTGCAGTACATCGCCAAGTCGCCGGATGTCTGGTTCGCGCGCCACGAGGAACTGGCGAACTGGGCGCTGGCCGGCGGCGTCGAGGAGCACACCTATCGAAGCCGGAATTTTGAAGGGGCGTAAGGAAAGACGTCTGACGTCTGTCGTCCGTCAGAACCAGCGCTCTTGCACGTTGATCGTGTCACCCGGCCGCAGCTGATAGCCGAGCGGAACGCTCATGCGCATCTGCTGGCCGTTATAGTTGCGGATCAGGATCACCGATTGGCGTACGGCGCGCGGCGCGAAGCCGCCGGCGATCGCCACCGCGGTCTCGGCGGTCATGTTGGCGATGAAGGGATATTGGCCCGGCGCGGTGACTTCGCCGAGGATGAAGAACGGCCGGTAGGCTTCGACCTCGACCGCCACATGCGGCTCGCGGACGTAGCCGTCTTTCAGCTTTTCGGCGATTCGGACCGACAACTGGTCGGTGGTCGCGCCTTTCGCCATCACCGAGCCGATCAGCGGCATGGCGATGTGGCCGCTGGCATCGACCAGATAGGAATTGGTCAGGCCGTCCTGGCCGAACACCACGATGCGCAGGCGGTCGCCCGAATCGAGCGTGTAGGGCTGTTGCGCGGTGGCGGCGGGCGCCAATACGGGCGCCGTCGCGGAGCTATAGAGCGGCGCGGGGCTGGCAACCGGGGCTGCGGGATAAGCGTAGCGGGGGGCGGCCTGATAAGCCGCGCCGCCAGCTTGATACGCATAGTTGGCGCCACCCGGATAGGCGCCGGTCGCTCCGGGACCAAAGCAAGTCAGCAGACCGGTGCACGCCGCACTGGCGGGATAAGCGTAAGTCGTCGCGGCCTGGGCGCCATAGCCGGGCTGATAACCGTAACCGGGCTGATAGGCGGCCGCAGGCGCGCCATAGGTCATCGTGTCGATGGTGGGCTGCATCTGGCTCGGCGGCGGCATCTGCACATAGGCGACCGGCTGCGACGCGCAGCCCGCCGCGGCGAGCGCCACGGCCAGTAACAGCAGGGAAGAGCGGGTAGCCCGCATACGCGTAAATCCGACCCCGTTCGAGCGAACGTTGCTGCGATTAACGCCGGTTAAGGTTAATAATCCCTAACCAGATGGAAAGACTTGGGAAAATGTCGCGATGCGGGTCGCAAATGCGACAGTCGCGCTCAGCCTGAGTCCTTGTCGCTGCGTCGCCCAAGCCGGTCGGAAATGGCGAGGATCAGCATGCAGACAGCGAAGGTCAGCGGAAACGCCAGCACCCAGATGAGCTTCGTCGTATCGGGCTCTTTTTCCAGATCGAAATACCAGGCCAGCGCATCGACCGCGGCGATCCCGACGATCGAGCCGAGCAGCTTCTGCTTGAGCTCGGCGAAATCGACCTGGGTGAGGCCCACGGGCCAGTCCGGATGTTCGGCGGCATCGATGCGGCGGATGAAGTTTTCGAAAGAGGAAAAGATGACGATGAGGATGAGATTGGCGGTCAGCGCCAGATCGACCAGATTGAGCACGTTGGTGACGAGATCGTGCCAGTTCATCTGCGGCAGCTGGATGGTCAGCACGAACAGATCGGCGAAAAAGCGGTAGAGCAGCAACACTAGGCACAGCAGCAAGCCGAGCAGGAACGGCGCCAGCAGCCAGCGGCTGAAAAAAATTGACGCCTGGATGTAGCGTCCGTCCGGCCAGCGCATGTGATCTCCGGCAATGACTTGTACCCGTCACCCTGAGGTGCGAGCGCAGCGAGCCAACCAAGTCGGCTATTGCCGACTTGGATATTGAAAATACGAAATCGGGTAAACCCGATTTCGCCGGGGCGACGGCCCGGGCGCCTCGGCCGTATCCTTCGAGGGCCGCTGCGCGGCCTCCTCAGGATGACGGATCGAGTATCGATGCTCTTACTAACACTGTGCCGTTACGCAGCGTGTGTGGTCAATGCTACGCAGCCACCCCCGTGCCGATCGGGCAGCTCACGCCGGTGCCGCCGAGGCCGCAATAGCCGTGGGGATTCTTCGCCAGATATTGCTGGTGATAGTCCTCGGCGAAATAGAACGGCGGCGCGTCGCGGATTTCGGTGGTGATCGGGCCCATCCGTTCGGCCGTGAGTGCCTTGGCGTAGGCGGCCTTGGACGCTTCGGCGGCGGCGCGTTGCTCCGGCGTGAACGTATAGATGCCGGAGCGGTATTGGGTGCCGACGTCGCCGCCCTGGCGCATGCCTTGGGTCGGGTCGTGGCTTTCCCAGAACGTCTTGAGCAGGCGGTCGTAGGAAATCTTCTTCGGGTCGTAGACCACGAGCACGACTTCGTTGTGCCCGGTGCGGCCGCTGCACACTTCCTCGTAGGTCGGGTTGGGCGTCAGGCCGCCGGCATAGCCGGCCGCGGTGACGTAAACCGCGTCGCCGAGCTCCCAGAACTTGCGCTCGGAGCCCCAAAAACAGCCGAGCCCGAACATCGCCATGGCGAGCCCATCGGGATAGGGCCCCTTGAGCGCATGGCCGTTGACGAAATGCGTCCGGGCGGTGGGGATCGCCGTCGCGCGGCCCGGCAAAGCTTCATCGGCAGACGGTATTTCCAGCTTCTTGCGGAATGAAAACATGCGGCGCCTCCCTGATTGGTGAGGCAAATATAAGCATTGCTCCGCCGCGACGCACCGGGCACGGCGATCACGATTCTCTTCCCTCCCCCCTTGTGGGGGAGGGAAGGGTGGGGGTCGGGAGGGAGTGTGCGAGCGTCGACGCATTCGCATAACCTCACGACCCCCCACCCCTGCCCCTCCCCACAAGGGGGAGGGGACAACGACTTCCACCTTCAGGTTTTGCACCTTATTCTGCCGCTCACGCGTCGCGGCGGGGCGTCGTTTGAGGAGGCTTTCCAGATGTTTCGAATGTTCGCGCTGGCCTGTGCTTTGGCGCTCTCGGCCGGGTCGGCTTTGGCCCAAGCGCCCGCGGCGCCTTCGGCCGCGACGCTGCCTTACGGGCCGCCGATCACGCTCGACCAGGCCAAGCGCGCTATGGCGGCGGCGGAGCTGGAGGCGGCGAAGAACTCCTGGCAGGTCGCCATCACCATCCTCGACAGCGGTGGCAACATGATCATGTTCCACAGGGTCGACAACGCGCAGCTGTCGGCAACCACCGTGTCCGAAGGCAAGGCGCGCACCGCGCTCGAGTTCAAGCGCCCGAGCAAGGCGCTCGATGACGCCATCGCCGCCGGCGGCGCCGGCATGCGGCTGTTGGCGCTCAAGGACATCACGCCGCTCGAAGGCGGCATCCCGGTCATCGTCGACGGCAAGATCATCGGCGCCATCGGCGTGTCAGGCGCGCTGTCGTCGCAGGACGCCCAAGTCGCCAAGGCCGGCGCCGACGCGCTTACCAGGTGACAGGGATCAGGGATCAGGGATCAAGCCTAATCTTGATGCCTGATAACCTGATTACTGACACCCTGATCCCTGATGCCTGATTACTGATCCCTGTTAAGCTTGCGCAGCCGCGCGACGATCTCCGCCGGCATGGCGTAAGCGCGTTCGATGACGCGCAGCAGTTCCTCGCCGCTGCGCGGATCGTTGAGTGACAAACCGATCTTGTCGCCTTCCGCCAAAAATTCCGGGTCGGCAAAAGTTTCGGCCAGCGCCTGGCGCAGCGCCGCGACGCGCTCGGCGGGCACACCCGGCGGCATCAGCAGCGGCCGGCCGATCGACAGCGGCGCGAACGCCGCCTCCAGGAGAAGCTTGTCGGCGTCGCCCACCAGATCGGGCACGAACGGCACGCCGACGAGTTGCGGCAGTTTGGCGGGACCATATTGCACGATCGCGCGCGCGGTGCCGTCCGCAAGCCAAGTCGGCCGCGTCGACGACAGCGCGCTGTAGAACACGCTCGGATAGCCGTCGAGCTCGCCGCGCTCCATGGCGACCAGCGCGTCGTTCTGGCCGGGATAGCCGGGGATGACTTTCATCTTGGTGCCGAGCGTGGCGTTGAACAGGCGCGCGAAAAACGCCGGCGTCGAATTGGCGCCGGACGCGCCCATCACGGTCTCGCGCCTGCGCAAATCGTCGAGCGAAAACACCGGCACCGATTTCCAGACCAGCACCATCGCGGTCTCGACGCTCGGCGTGCCGAGCCAGTTGAATTGCCGCGGATCGAACCGCGCCTCCGCCGTGCCGAACAGCGGCTCGAACGGCGGATTGTTCTGCACGAGGCCCAACACCGAGCCGTCGCGCTCGGCGGCGGCGAACAGATAATTGGTCGCGGTGAGGCCGCCGGCGCCCGGCATGTTGCGCACGATGACGGTCGGCTTGCCGGCGATATGCTTGCCGATGTGGTGGGCAATCGCACGGGCCAATGTGTCGTAGCCGCCGGCCGCGCTGGTGGAGACGATCAGCGTCACCGTGCGGCCGCCGTAGAAATCGGCGATCGAATCGGCCGCCGCCGGCGACAGGCACAGCCATGCCAACCAGCAGGCGAACAGCGCAAAGGTGGTCGATTGCTTCGTCATCGGCGAAGGCGGATGATAACGCCATGCTGCTGCATGTCATCATTGCCGCCGCGCTCGCACTTGGCGTCACCGCGGCGCGCGCCGAGGAGCCGTTCTACCAGGGCAAGCGGCTGACGCTTCTGATCAACTTCGCGCCGGGCGGGCCGACCGACGTCGAAGGCCGGCTCCTGGCCAAGCATATCGTCAAGCATATCGCCGGCAATCCGCTGCTCATCGTGCAGAACAAGGACGGCGCCAGCGGCATGGTCGGCGCCACCTATCTGGGCGAGGTCGGTCCGAAGGACGGCACCATGTTCGGCTATCTCACCGGCACGGCGTGGAATTCGGTGATCGATCCGGCCGCGTTCCGCGTGCCGTTCGCCTCTTACGCCTTCGTCGGCGCGCAGCCCGGCAACGCGGTCTATTACATGCGCGCCGACACGCCGCCCGGCATCAAAGCGCCGGCCGACCTGATGAAAGCGGAAGGCCTCGTGGTCGGCGGCCTGGGCGCCGATTCCTCGAAGGATTTGTTAGAGCGCCTGACCTTCGACATGCTCGGCCTGCAATACCGCTACGTCACCGGCTATCGCTCGAGCAACACCGCACGGCTGGCTTTGCAGAACGGCGAGATCAACGTGCATTCGGAATCGACGCCGGGCTATTTTGGCGTCGTCGAGCCGAGCCTGGTGAAGACCGGCAAGGTGATGCCGCTGTGGTACGACGCAACCTACAACGGCAAGGGATTTGCGCCACTGCCGGCGATGGCAGGGAAGAACATCATGACGTTCCCCGAATTCTACAAAGCGGTCAAAGGCGGCACGCCGTCGGGCGAGCTCTGGGAGGCCTACAAGACCAATCTCGTCGTCGACGCGCAGATGCTCCGCCTGGTCGCCATGCCGCCGGATTCGCCGCCGGCCGCGGTCGCGGCGTTGCGCCAGGCGCTCATCGCGCTCAACGACGACGTCGCCTACGCCGCCGACGCCATGACCGCAATGCAGTTCGTGCCGCACTACGAAGTCAGCGCCAATCTCGACCAGACGGTGCGCGACCGCCTGACGATTGCGCCCGAGATGCGCAGTTTCATCAGCGGCTATATGAGGAAGGTGGCGAAGTGATTTTAATTCCGCGCGCGGGCTTGCGCAGGCGAACTCCCTCTCCCCAGCGGGGAGAGGGTTGGGGTGAGGGGGCTCGTTGCGCGCGGATAAAAACTCCTCCTCTCCCCGCGTGCGGGGAGAGGGTAGGGTGAGGGGGCCTCTCCGCTGGGCTCAGAACCGAGTTTGATGTACTTGCAATGCTGAAAGCCAAGAAAAACAAATCCCCGCGAAAACCCGCCGCCCCGCCGGCCGAGGACACCGCCGCACTCGCCCCCGACGACCGCATCATCGCCAGCAACCTGACGCTCCACGAACTCTTTCAACGCCAGACCGGCGCCATGCTCGACCGCGCCGATCTCGACGACGAGCAAAAGCAAAGCATCCTCATCGCCCTGAGCTGCCCCTGCTGCGGGGCGGGCGGGATGTCGTTTACGGCGAAGTTGAAGCGGGGGCGATAAGACTCGCCGGCTATTTCTTGCCGTACGGCTTCGGAGTGGTCTGGCTGTGCATGCCGGCGAACGGCGAGGGGGCGGCGGCGCCCTTGTCCTTGTTTTTGTCTTGCTTCGGCTTTTTCTTTTCCTTGTTGCTGCGCATCTGGCCTTTCGCCATGGCGTCCTCCGGGTTGGCGGTGAATGATTCGAAAGCGGATGGCGCAATCTAGCGCATTCGCGGGGCATGTTCCCCTCCCCCTTGTGGGGAGAGGTAGGGGTGGGGTCGGGAGGTTTTGCTCAGGCGTCGCCGCTGCGCTCTAACCTCTCGACCCCCACCCCTCCCTCCCCACAAGGGGGAGGGCGAAGATCAGAAGATCAGCGCCGTCGCGGCTTGAAGCCGCCGTGCATGCCGGGTTTTCCCAAGGTCGAGCGCGGGCCGGAGTGGTCGCGTTTGCCGGGGATGGCTTCGATGCCCGGGCCCATTTCGTCGAGGTTCGGCTTGCGCGGTGCGCCGCGTCGTGCGCCGTCGCGGTGCGGGGCGACTTCGTGGTGCAGCGCGATGCCCATTTCGTCGAGCGCGGGTTTGTGCGGGCGCGCGGCCCCACCCCGGCGCGCGTTGCGCGCCGGCCCTCCCCCTGCAGGGGAGGGCGGATGAAATTTCGCCGTCGGGTCGTCGGTCACCGCCAACTCCGTGGTGCGTAAGCGTTTGATCTCGTCGCGTAGCCGCGCGGCTTCTTCGAAGTCGAGGTCGGCGGCGGCGGTGCGCATGCGGGCTTCGAGATCGCCGATCACGGCTTGGAAATTGTGGCCGATGGTGGCGGCGTCCTCGAACTCGCCTTCGGCGCCGGCGCCGGTGCCGATCAGCACGTGGTCGCGCTCGTAGACGCTGTTGAGGATGTCGCCGATGCCCTTGCGCACGCTTTCCGGGGTGATGCCGTTTGCGGTGTTGTAAGCCGACTGCTTTTCGCGGCGGCGGCTAGTCTCCGCCATGGCGCGCTCCATCGAGCCGGTAATCGTATCGGCATACAGGATGACGCGGCCGTCGATGTTGCGCGCGGCGCGGCCGATGGTCTGCACCAGCGAGGTCTCGCTGCGCAAAAATCCTTCCTTGTCGGCGTCGAGGATGGCGACCAGCGCGCATTCCGGAATATCGAGACCCTCGCGCAACAGATTGATGCCGACCAGCGCGTCGAACGCGCCCAGGCGGAGGTCGCGAATAATTTCGATACGCTCGATGGTGTCGATGTCGGAATGCATGTAGCGCACCCGAATGCCCTGCTCGTGCAGATATTCGGTCAAATCCTCGGCCATGCGCTTGGTCAGCACGGTGATCAGCGCGCGATAGCCCTGCTGCGCCACCGCGCGCACCTCGCCGACCAGGTCGTCGACCTGCATGCGCGCCGGCCGCACGTCGACCGGCGGATCGATCAGGCCGGTCGGGCGGATCACCTGCTCGGCGAACACGCCGCCGGATTCGTTGAGCTCCCACGGCCCCGGCGTCGCCGACACGGCGGTGGTCTGCGGTCGCATCGCGTCCCATTCCTCGAAGCGCAGCGGCCGGTTGTCCATGCACGACGGCAGGCGGAAACCGTATTCGGCGAGCGTCGCCTTGCGGCGAAAGTCGCCGCGATACATGCCGCCGAGCTGCGGCACGGTGACGTGGCTCTCGTCGACGAACACCAGCGCGTTGTCGGGCACATACTCGAACAGCGTCGGCGGCGGCTCGCCGGGTTTTCGCCCGGTGAGATAGCGCGAATAGTTCTCGATGCCGGCGCAGGCGCCGGTCGCCTCCATCATTTCCAGATCGTAGAGCGTGCGCTGCTCGAGCCGCTGCGCTTCGAGCAGGCGCCCCGCGGCATGGAGCTGGTTCAGCCGCTCGCGCAATTCCAGTTTTATGCCGGACAGCGCCTGCAGCAGCGTCGGCCGCGGCGTCACGTAATGCGAGTTGGCGTAGATCTTGACGAATTCCAGCTCGTCGGTCTTTTGCCCGGTGAGCGGATCGAATTCGTGGATCGCCTCCACCTCGTCGCCGAACAGCGACACCCGCCAGGCGCGATCCTCATAGTGCGCCGGGAAAATCTCGATGGCGTCGCCGCGCACGCGGAACGAGCCGCGATGGAAATCGGCGGCGGTGCGCTTGTATTGCAGCGCCACCAGGTCGGCGAGCAGCTGGCGCTGGTTGAGCTGGGCGCCGCGCTTGATCGAGAACGTCATCGCCGAATAGGTCTCGACCGAACCGATGCCGTAGATGCAGGACACGGAAGCCACGATGATGACATCGTCGCGCTCGAGCAGCGCCCGCGTCGCGGAGTGCCGCATGCGGTCGATCTGCTCGTTGATCGAAGAGTCCTTCTCGATATAGGTGTCGGTGCGCGGGATATAGGCTTCCGGCTGGTAGTAGTCGTAATACGACACGAAATATTCGACGGCGTTGTCGGGAAAGAACGACCTGAACTCGCCGTAAAGCTGCGCCGCCAGCGTCTTGTTCGGCGCCAGGATCAGCGCCGGCCGCTGCGTCGCTTCGATCACCTTGGCCACGGTGAAGGTTTTGCCGGAGCCGGTGACGCCCAACAGCACCTGGGTGCGGTCGTTGCGCCGCACGCCTTCGACCAGGTCGGCGATCGCCGTTGGCTGGTCGCCCTTGGGATCGAAATCCGACTTGATGACGAAACGCCGCCCGCCTTCGGACTTGTCCGGCCGCGGCGGCCGGTGCGGCGTCCAGATTTTGGTGGGGCCGTCCTGCTGGCGGAATTCCTCGCGGCCCTCGCGCAGCAAATGCTCGAGCGCCTGCATCGAGGCGGTGACGCCGAGCGTCATCGGCGGCGGCATCGGCCGGCGCCGCTTCTCGCGCTGCGACTGGAAAATGTCGGCAAGCTCGTCGCGCTCGGCGGGCGGCTCGCCGGTCAGCGGCCGGGTCGGATCGCTGTCGCCATAGCCGAGCGCATCGGCCAGTTCCGGATCGATCCCGGCCGGGCCTTTGGCTACGTAACCGGATTGCGGTCGCTCGCCTAACCCCTGCGTCGACTTGCGCGCCCTATGAGCTGCGGAGAAATCTGCGCGGCGGTCGAACGAATTATCCGGCGGCGGCTGCAAGCCGGCCGCTCGCTCTTCCCCTCCCCCTTGTGGGGAGGGGATAGGGGTGGGGGTCGGGAGGTGATGCACAACCGTCGACGTTCGCGACTTCCCCTCCCGACCCCCCACCCCACCCTCCCCCACAAGGGGGGAGGGAGACCCAGTCTGCGAACCGACGCCGGCGCGGCCGTGACCGATGGCGGGATTCAGAATGTCCGCCAGCGCCGGGTCGAGCGGCGAGGAATCCGGCCGCGCCGCCTTGGCGCGGGTCGGTTTGGCCGGGTCCTTCTTCGAATGCTTTGCGGGATCGCGGTCGGGGCGTTTCGCCATGGCCCCAATATGGGTCGAGTCCGGTGGCGAGGAAAGTGCGGGCCCGTCAGTCGATTCGAATATCGGCGCGTCGATGACCTCGCCCCATTTGCACCCGTCCCATTGGGCGCTTGTCAGTTCAGGTTGGTATAACTGCTATAGTATCCGAGGCTCTGACAATTGGTTCCGCCGCAGGAAGCTCCGGTCCCTGAAACCAGTGTCGTGTTGCCCGTCATGTTAGTCGAGTAAGCGGCGGTGGTATTGCTGGTCAGAAATTCGAAGATCGTAATCTTGTTACCGGCTGAGCCTGTGCCGGGATTGTTCATCACGTAGGCCTTCGTATTGCCGATGGCATTGCCCCAGGCGATGCGGACCTGTGTCGGCCCCGTGAGGGGGAAGACGTTGGTATCGACGCCGGTGCCGGTAGTGGTGATGCCGATGTCATTCTCGATGACGTCGGTGTCGACCAGATCCGCCTTGGTGTTCACCACGTTCAAGCCGGTCGACAATTGCTTCAGGGTCGAATGCGACAGCGCCAATTGGCCGCTGTTGAGCTCGATACCCTTGGTATTGCTGCCGCCGGCACCGGTGATGATGAAGTCCTTGATGATGATTCGGTCGCTGGCTCCGGCATTGATGGTGACGCCGGTGCCGCCGGTCGCGACGCCGATCAGGGCGTTTTGCGTACCGAAGATCGAGAGCCGGCCGGTGATGGTGATCGGTCCGAATTCGCCGGGATCGAGTGCAACGATCTCGCCGCCGACCTCGGTGACGGTGTAGGCGGCAGCGAGCGTGCGGCAGGGTTTTGGCCGCGAACAGAACGTCGCGGTGTTGGCGTCATTGCCGAGGCCGCTGACGAAGGTGCGGATCACGCCCTTACGCTCCAGCCCGTGGGCCGCCGACAGCGACAAGGTGATCGCCGCGACAACGAGCACCAGCCAAACCGGTTTGCTCTCTCTCACGTCGCCCTCCCATGATGAGAAGTTGCAGGCGGGAAAGTTACCCGCACACCGTAAACGCGGTCAACGGGCCGTCACTCGAACTTGATGCCGGCGCGCCGGATCACTTCGCCCCACTTTTGGGAGTCGGACGCGATCAATGCCGCGAATTCCTCGGGCGTGCCGCCGGCCGGCTCGTCGCCGATGCTGGCGAAGTGTTCCTTGAAGGCCGCTGACTGGATCGCCCTGTTGATCGCCGCGTTGAGCTTGTCGACGATCGGCCGCGGCACGCCCGCGGGCGCGATAACGCCGCTCCAGGTCGGCGCCGAATAGCCCGGGACGCCGGCTTCGGCGATGGTCGGCAGATCGGGAAAGGCCGGTGACCGACGGTCGCCGCTCACGCCCAGCGCGCGCACAGCGCCCGAGCGCGCGAACGGCGCGATCGAGTTGAGGCTCTCGAACATCAGCTGCACGCGTCCCGCGATCAGGTCGTTGATCGCCGGCGCGCCACCCTTGTAGGGCACGTGCACGATATCGGTGCCGGTCATGAACTTGAACAGTTCGCCGCCGACATGGCCGGGCGAGCCGTTGCTGGACGACGCATTGGAGAGTTTTCCCGGATTCTGCTTGGCGTAGGCGACAAGCTCCGTGACGGTCTGGAACGGTGTCGTCGGCGACACCGCCAGCAGCAGGTGGCCCTTGGCGACGACTACGATCGGCTGAAAATCGCGCTCGATGACATAGGGCAGGTTTGCCACCAGGTGGCGCGTGATCGCCAGCGCGCCGATCGGGCCCATGCACAATGTGTAGCCGTCGGGCGCCGCCTTGGCGGTGAGGTCGAGCCCGACGGTGAGCGCGCCGCCCGGCCTATCGTCGACGATGATCTGCTGGCCGATCTCCTCGGCCAGCGCGGCGCCGAGGATGCGCGCGACCGTGTCGGTGGCGCTGCCGGCGGCCTGCGGCACGATGAGATGGATCGGTCGTTCGGGATATTCGGCGGAAGCGCCGGTCGCGAAGGCGCACGCGAACAGGAGAACGATGAATTGCAGGCGGCGCATATGGCGAATTCCCGGGTCGGCGACAAAGCGATTGCAATCACAATAGCAATTGCGACAAGCTTGCCCAAGAGAGCGGCAAGGCCGCCTAGGGAGAGTACGTCCATGACCGCGCTCGACTTTGCCCCGCTTCTGGTCGCCGGACTGCCGCCGCCGGCGGTCAAATTCAACGGTTTCCCGAAATACAATTTCACCGGCGGCCATAATGACGGCGAGCAGATTCCGCTCGAAGCGATCGTCAAGGCGGCGAACGACGTATTGACGCGCGAGGGCCGGACGCTGGCGACCTACGGCCTCGAAAGCGGACCCCAGGGCTACCGGCGCCTGCGCGAATTTTTGGCGCAAAAGCTCAAACGCACCGCGGGCATCAGCTGCGACGCCGGCGAGATCCTGATCACCTCGGGCTCGTTGCAGGCGCTCGATCTGGTCAACGGCATCCTGCTGGCGCGCGGCGACACCATCATCACCGAGGCCGAGACCTATCAGGGCGCGCTCAATCGCTGGACCCGGCTCGGCGTCAACGCCGTGGGCATTCCACTCGACGGCGACGGCATGCGCATGGATGCGCTGGCCACGGCGCTCGACGATCTCAAGCGCCGCGGCATCCGGCCGAAATACATCTACACCGTGCCGACCGTACAAAATCCGACCGGCACGATTTTGAGCGAAACGCGCCGGCTGGAGTTGCTGCGGCTTGCCGAACAGCACGGCGTGCCGATCTTCGAGGACGATTGCTATTCCGACTTGATCTGGGACGGCCAGCGGCCGCCGGCGCTGCACGCGCTGAGCCAGCACGGCGGCGTCATCCACATCGGCTCGTTCTCGAAGTCGATCGCGCCGGCGCTGCGCGTCGGCTACATCGTCGCCGACTGGAGCCTCATCGCGCGCATGCTGGCGATCAAGACCGATGCCGGCTCCGGCGCGCTGGAGCAGATGGTTTTGGGCGAATTCTGCCCGGCGCATTTCGACCAACACGTGCCGGCATTGACGCGCGGTCTACGCAAAAAACTCGAAACCTTGATGGACGCGCTCAACGAGCAGTTCGGCACCGCGGCCGAATTCGAAGATCCAAAGGGCGGCATTTTCCTCTGGGTCAAGCTGCCGGACGAAGTCGATACGCTAAAGCTGTTTCAGCCGGCGCTGGCG
>DATHHM010000064.1:0-16921 GCA_035317145.1 Xanthobacteraceae bacterium
ATTGGGTACCGAGCCGGCCGGGTTGGGAAGGCCGCATCGGCACGCGCCGGTTTCTCATCAGCTCATTCGACGAGGCGACCGGTTACAGCCGGGCGCGGCGCGAAGCGCTGGCGAGTTGGGACGGCGCGTTGGCAGACGGCCGCTTCGATTGGGTGCGCGAGCCGGTGCTCAATCCTTACACGCGGCTCGCCGTCGCCATGTGTCCCGCGTCGGGAATTTTGCGCGTGGTAGGCTACGATTTTGCCGGCGCCGCGCTGCCCGAGCCGGTGACGCAAGTCTGCGACGTCGCGCCGGTCGCGGCCTAGCAGCTTATTTTTCTTATTTATTTTCTGCCGGTTGCGTGACGATCAACGCGTCGACCACAACGCAGCCGCGACCTTTGGGGAGAGCCTTGATGGGATTGAGATCGATTTCGGCAATCGCAGCGGCGTTATGCCAGGCGAAGTCAGCCAGCGCGTAAAGACACGTGGCAAGACTTTTCACGTCGCTCGCCGGGCGGCCGCGAACCGCGCCGAAGAGCGCCGCGCCGCGCGTCTCGGCGATCATCGCCTCGGCATCGCCGTCGCGCAGCGGCAGCATGCGCAGCGCAAAATCGCGCATCACCTCGATGGCGATGCCGCCCATGCCGAAGGCGAGGGAGAGGCCGAAATCGGGATCGCGCGACACGCCGGCGAACACCTCGATGCCGTCGGCGATGAATTCCTGCACCAGGAAAGCGGCATCGGCCGGCCGTGGCTCGAGTTTTTCCAGGCGCTCGTGCAACTGCGCATAGGCGCGCGTCAGTTCCGCATCATCTTTAAGATTGACGGCGACGAGCCCAAGCTCGGTCTTGTGCGCGATGGCATCGGACACGACTTTGAGCACCACGGGATAACCGAGCGCGCGTGCGGCTGCGAGCGCGTCCGCTTCGGTCGCAACGCGCTGCTCCTGAGTCACCGGGATGCCGTAGGCCGAAAGAAGCCGTTTGGCGTCGAATTCGTTGATGGTGCGCCTGACTTTCAGCGCATCGGCAAGCTGCACCTGGCACGCAGCGCCGCTCGCGCGAACCGCCTTCAATCCAAGGCTCCAGCGGCCCATGCGATCGAGCGCGCCAAGGCCTTGGCGCGTGCCGCCGATCACCACCAGGCCGGCGTCGCGCATGCCGTCGATCTGCTTGCGGTTCATGACGCCCGAGCGGGTGCTCATGAGGTAATAAGGTTTTTGGCTCGCGCCCGCCGCCTTGGTGAGCATGTCCACGTTCTCGAACACGCGGCTGGGCTGACCGATGATCGGATCGTTGGACGCGTCGGCGCAATACAGAATGGAATCGATCCGGTCGCTTTTGTCCACGACCGACATGGCATGTGGAATATTGACCGCGTAATTGCCGTTGCCCCAGGCATCGAACGGATTGCCGTCGCCGGTGATGCGGCCGATGACTCGCTCCGCTTCCGCGCGCTCCTCTGCCGACAGCGGCGGCAGATCGAGGCCGGCCGCGGTGGCATTGTCGAGGATCAGTTCCGACAATCCACCCGAGCCGGTCACCACCGAAATGCCGCGGCCGCGCGGCCAGCGCTTGCCTTGGCATACCGCCAGGACCTCCGTCATCTCGTCGAGATCGCTGACCTCGATGGCGCGGTGCGCGCGCAGCAGTTCCGAAAACACGCGCGAAGAACCGGCGAGGCCTCCGGTATGGCTGGTGATGGCGCGCTGCGTGCGCTCGGTGCGGCCGACCTTGATGACGACGACGGGCTTGCCGGCATCGGCGGCGCGGTCGAGCGCTGCGACATAGCGCTCCGGCTCGCGCACGGTTTCGGTAAACGTCGCGATCACTTTGGTATTCGGATCGTCGATCAGATAGTCGAGATAGTCGACGGTGCGCGTCACCGCCTCGTTGCCGGCGGACACCGACAGGCTGACGCCGAAGCGGCGCAGGTCGGACAACAGGGCGATGCAGACCGATCCGCTCTGCGACACGATGCCGACATTGCCGACGATCGCTGCCGGATCGCGCACGTTTTGCTTATAGGTGGTAACCCTCGCCTGAGGATTGAGGATGCCCATGCAGTTCGGCCCGCACACCGGCATGCCGGCTTCGCGCGCCATGGCGGCGATCTCGTCCTGGAGCTTTGCGCCGTCGCCGCCCAGCTCGGCAAAGCCCGAGTCATAGATGACGGCTGCGCGCGCGCCACGCTTGACCGCAAGCCGCATCTGCTCGGGGATCAGCGGATTGCGGATGCTGAAGACGACGATGTCCGGCGCCTCGGGCAATTCGGTGAGGCTCGGATAGCAAGTGATGTTCATCACGGTCGGATATTTCGGATTCACCGGATAGATTGGCCCGGTGAAGCCGATGGCGCCCAGCGACTCGATGACCGCGCGGCCGGGGCCGCCGCGATCGGTGGCTCCGACGATGGCGACCGAACGCGGTTTTACCAGGGGATCGAGCTTCATGGGGGATTTGCCACTCTCGCGGTTTTTGTACCATGCTGGCGCCTCAGGCGAACAGGCCGGAAAAGCCCATGAAGATCGTCGATCTGTCCCACACCATGAGCATCCACACCCCCGGCTGGGTCGGTTATGCCGGCAACAAGATGTATTACGCGCAGAACTTGCAGACCGTCGGCATCGTCGCCCAGCGCGTCGAGACCTCGATGCACTCGGGCACCCATTTCGACGGCGCCATGCATGCGACCGACGGGCGCACCGGCGACATGGCATCGCTGCCGCTCGATTATCTGGTCAGCCACGGCGTTGTGGTCGATCTTGCGCCACAGGTGTCGGACTGGTCGGCGATCACGCCGGAGATGATCGAAAAGTCCGGCGCAATCATTCGCGACGGCGACATCCTCATCCTGCACACCGGCTGGCACAAATATTACGAAGGCCAGAGCCAGCAGGACCTGGTGCGCTATTTCTGCTACCACCCCGGCCCGACGCTCGAGACGTTAGAATGGATGCTCAAGCGCAAGATCAAATGGTTCGGCATGGATACCGGCTCATGCGATCATCCGATGAACACATCGATCCGCCATATGCGTCCCGACGTCGCCCGCGAGTTTGAAAAGGCAAAAGGCAAGGCACCGGCCGATTATTTCGGCACGTTCGAATACGTGCACAAGCGCTCGGGGCGCAAAGTCAGGCAAGACGTGTTTCCGTTCCACAATTACGCCTTCCAGGAAGGCCTGCTGCACGCCGAAAATCTCGGCGGCGATATTGAAACCGTGGTCGGCAAGCGCTGCATCATCGGCGCCTTTCCCTGGCGCTACGAAGGTCTCGAAGCGTGCCCGTGCCGTATCCTGGCGATTTTCGACGCCGGCGACGCGCCAGTCGAGGCGCTCGGCGACGCCGCGCGCGGCATTGTTCGTTCTTGAATTAACGAGGCGCAGATCAAAAATGCCAAAGATCAAAACCGCGGACGGCACCAGTCTCTATTACGAAGAGGTTGGCACCGGCACGCCCATCGTCTTCGTGCATGAATTCGCCGGCGACTATCGGCAATGGGAGCCGCAGATGCGCTATTTCGCGCGCACCCATCGCTGCGTCACCTATAGCCAGCGCGGCTATCCACCGTCTGATGTGCCCGACGATCCGACACGCTATGGCCAGGATATTGCGCGCTCCGACGTCATCGCGCTGATGGATGCGCTCGGGATCAAGAAGGCGCACGTGGTCGGTCATTCCATGGGCGCCTACACCGCGGTGCATGTCGGCCTGCATCATCCCGACCGCTGCATTTCGGTGGCCGCGGCCGGCTGCGGCTGGGGCTCGCTGCCCGATCCGGCGCAGCGCGCCGCCATGCGCAAGGTGGCGCTGGAGACCTCGGCGATGTTTATTGAAAAAGGCATGGCGGAAGCGGCGAAGATTTACGGCGATGGCCAGATGCGCCAGACCCACAAGCACAAGGACCCGCGCGGCTATGCCGAATTCATCCGGATGCTGTCGGAGCATTCCGCGCTCGGCCATGCGCTGACCATGTCGATGCTGCAAAGCAAGCGGCCGACCTTGTGGGACCTGGAAGCGGACTTGAAGAAATTTTCCGTGCCGCTCCTGATCATCGTCGGCGACGAAGACGAGTCTTGCCTCGACGGTAGCGTCTTCCTCAAGCGCACGGCGCCGACCGCGGGCCTTCTGGTGATCCCGCGCGCGAGCCACACCATCACCACCGAGGAGCCGGCCGCGGTCAACGCCGCGCTCGCCGAACTGTTCGCCGCGGCCGAAGCCGGCCGCTGGATGGCGCATCGGGCGCCGGCGTGAAACGAGGAGACGAACGATGATAGCCGGTCCAACCGCGCTCGCCTTTGCCGCCGCGTTTGCGGGCGCCGCGTTTTACGTCAACGAGGCCGAACAGCCGGCGCGGCTGGCGCTCGACGATGCGAGCCTTCTGGCGGAATGGAAGCTCAGCTACGCGCGCGGCTTCAAGATGCAGGCGAGCCTCGCCTTGCTGTCGGGAATTTTCGGTTTGATCGCGGCGTGGCAGACCCAGGATTGGCGCTGGCTGCCCGGCGCGGTGTTGATCCTGGCGAACTGGCCTTACACGTTCCTCGTCGTCAAGCCGACCAACGATCAGCTCAACGCACTGACAAAAAACCAGGCCGGGGGTGCGTCGCGCGCGCTGATCGTGACATGGGCGCGGCAGCACGCCATTCGTACCGCGCTCGGGATTTTGGCCGCTGCCGTCTATCTGTGGCCCCTCAGTTGGGCCGCTTGAATATTGTCATCGCGCGTCGTGAAAGATGATGCCGAGCGTGTGGCGGTGGCCGGAGCGCAGCCGGCTGACGCCGTGGCGTAGATTGACGCGGTACGGGCCTTTGGTGCCTTGCACCGGCCGGTTGTGAACGGCGAACAGCACGGCGTCGCCTTGCTGCAGCGGCACCACCTCGACGCGGCTCTGCATCCGCGGCCGCTGCTCGGTCAGGACGAATTCGCCGCCGGCAAAATCCCGGCCGGGCGCCGACAACAGCACGGTGGCCTGCAGGGGAAAGGCGAGATCGCCGTAAAGGTCCTGGTGCAGGCAATTGAAATCGCCAGCTGCGTATTGCAGCAGCAACGGAGTAGGGCGGGTTTGGCCGGCCTTGTGGCAGATCTTTAGATAATCGGCGTGCGCTTTCGGATATCGCGTGGCGATATTCATCCGGTCGTTCCACGCGTTGGCGAAGGTCGCAGCATGCGAATACAGCGCCGTGCGGAGCTCGGCGATGAGGCCCGGCAATGGGTATTTGAAATAGCGATACTCACCCTTGCCGAATCCGTGCCGCGCCATGTGGATGTGGCTGCGGAAATGCTCTTCGTGCGGATAAAGCGCGGCGACGTCGTCGCATTCATCCGGCGACAGCAGCCTTGGCAAAACGACGCAGCCGAAGCCGTCGAGATCGTTGCCGATCGCGTTCCAATCGTACGCGTCGATGCGCCGGTCGACGGATGTTTCGTCGGCGGCTTTCAGGGCGGCGCTGGTTTTGGCCGGCATGGCGTGACCTCCGATCTGCACTGCGGGCAAAGGCTAGCAACTCCTCAGGCCACAAGCCCACCCGAAATCTGCCGATCATGGAACTTGAGCCGGCAGCGGAGCGGCTTATGTTACCGATAATGAGCAACGCGGCGGGCGCAAGTTCACCGACATCCTTTGCGGCGCCGTTCCGCCATCCGGTGTTCGCGGTGATCTGGACGGCGACATTGGTGTCCAATGTCGGCGGTTGGATGTACAGCGCGGCGTCGGGCTGGCTGATGACGACGCTCAACCCCGATCCGTTGATCGTGGCACTGGTGCAGGCGGCGAGCACGTTGCCGATCTGCCTGTTCGCACTGCCGGCCGGCGCGCTCGCCGATATCTTCGACAAGCGCAAATTTCTGATCGTGGTCGAGACGCTGACCACGGCGGTGTCGGCGATCTATGCGGTGATGGTCGGGCTGGGCTTGGCTACGCCCGGCAATCTCTTGCTGTTCACCTTCCTCATCGGCGCCGCCGGCGCGCTCACCATTCCCGCCTGGCAGGCCGTCGTGCCGCAGCTCGTCCCCAAGGAAGATTTGCCGCCGGCCATTGCGGCCAACAGCGTCGGCGTCAACATTTCGCGCGCCATCGGCCCGGCGCTGGGCGGCGTGACCATCGCCGCCATTGGCATCGCGGCGCCGTTCTGGATCAACGCCATTTCCAATCTTGGCATTGTCGGCGCCTTGTTGTGGTGGCGGCGAAAGCGAACGGCGACCACGGTGCTTCCGGCGGAGCGTTTCGGCCGGGCGATGACGACCGGTCTTCGCTACGCCCGGCACAATCCGCATCTGCGCGCCACGTTGGTGCGCGCGGCCGGATTTTTCCTGTTCGCCAGCGCCTACTGGGCGCTGCTGCCGCTGGTCGCCCGCTCCCAGATCGCCGGCGGACCGGAGCTTTACGGCATCCTGCTCGGCGTCATCGGCGCCGGCGCCGTGTGCGGCGCATTTTTGTTGCCGTGGCTGAAGGCGAAGCTTGGGCCGGATCGGGTCATGGCATTGGGAGCGCTCGGCCAAGCACTAGCAATGGTGCTCTACGGCGTTGCCCGCGAGCCCGTGATCGCGCTCTTGGCGAGCGCGCTCGCCGGCGCGACATGGATCGCTTCGCTGGCGACGTTGAGCGTATCGGCGCAGGTGGCGTTGCCGGACTGGGTGCGCGGCCGCGGGCTCGCGCTCTACACCACGGTGTTTTTCGGCTGCCTGACGCTCGGCAGCACGGTCTGGGGCGAGGTCGCCGCGTGGGTCGGATTGCCTATCGCGCACTTCCTTGCCGCCGCCGGCGCTTTCGCCGCCATACCGCTGACGTGGCGCTGGAAGCTGCAAACCGCCATGGGCACCGACCTGACGCCGTCCATGCACTGGCCGGCGCCGATCACCGCACAGGAGATCGAGCATGATCGCGGCCCGGTCCTGGTGACGGTCGAATACCGCATTCGGCCGCAGGACCGCGACGCGTTCCTGGACGTGCTCGCCAAGCTCGAGCCCGAGCGGCGCCGCGACGGCGCCTATCGCTGGGGCGTCTACGAGGACGCCGCCGAGGAAGGCCGTATCCTCGAAATCTTCCTCGTCGAATCCTGGATGGAGCATTTGCGCCAGCACGAGCGTGTCACCAATGCCGATCGCTTGGTGCAGGAGGCGGTGCAAAAGTTCTCGCTGGACGGCGCGCCCAAGGTGACGCATTTCATCGCCGCCGACACCTGACGTTGCATAGCGTTGCAGCCGAATGGCTGTGGCACGCTGTCCATTGATCGGGCTGCCAAGGTCCGGCACTATCCGCGCGGCATAAAAGGGGATGAGGGAAACAATGGGTGGACAGCGAAAAGCGGCGGTTCGGACGATCGGCATAGCCGTCGCTATTGCCGGGTTTGCAGCGCTACAGGCGCCGCCGGCTGCCGCGCAAGGCACCGCTCCCATCACCATGAAGCTCTCCACCGCCACGCTCAACGACACCCAGCACGAGTGGCTCAAGCGCTTTGCCGCTGCGGTGGAAAAGGATTCCGGCGGCCGGATCAAAGGCGAAATCTATCCGGCGAGCCAGCTCGGCGCCATTCCGCGGCAGATCGAGGGCGTGCAGTTCGCCTCGATCCAAGGCTGGACCGGACCGCCGGAGTTCCTGGTTGGCGTCGACGAGCGCTACGAGGCGATGAGTGCGCCCGGCCTGTTTACCAGCAGGGAGCAGTACGAGCGCACCATCAAGGATCCCGCGGTGACCGGCTTGATGCTCGGACTGGGCGCCAACAAGGGCTTGGTCGGCGGCGGCATTTACCCGATCGGGCCATCCTCGATCGTCACCCGCAAGCAGATTCAGCATCTGTCCGACTACGCCGGCTTGAAGATTCGCGTGTTAGCCTCGCCGTTTCAATTGGAGATGATCAAGCGAATGGGCGCCTCGCCGGTAGCGATGACGCTGGGCGACGTGTTGCCGGCACTGCAGCAGGGCGCCATCGACGGTTCGCTCACCACCATGACCCAGTACACGACGCTGCACTATATCGACGCGGCGAAATACGTCGTCGAGACCGACCAGCCCTATGTCAGCTCGATCACCGTGTTGAGCAAGAAATGGGTCGACGGCTTGCCGCCCGATCTGCAGAAGATCGTCCGTGACGACGCCACCAAGACCTCGGTCGATATCCTGCCGTTCGTCGATCAGTTCTTCGACGCGCAGCGTCAGGTCTGGAAGGATTCCGGCGGCAGCGTGATTCACCTGCCCGAGGCGGATCAGAAGGAGATGCTCGCCAAGATTTCCAGCATCGCCGAGGATCTGTCGGCGACGAAGCCGGACTTGAACGCGGCGGTCAAGGCTATTTTCGCAGCGACGGCGAAGAACAAATAAGCGTCAGCCGGGCTGTTGCGACCTCAGCAGCGCACGCAACCGCTGCGGTGTGACCGGGAGCTGTGTCACCGCGCCAGGCATGCGCAGCGCGTCGTCGATGGCTGCGGCGATCGTGGCGCCGACGGGATTGACGCCGCCTTCGCCGGCGCCCTTGAGGCCTAGCGGATTGAGCGGGCTCGGCGCGTCCTCGGTGATCAAAACCTCGACCGGCGGAATTTCGCGCGCCGTCGGCATCAGATAATCGGCGAAGTTGACCGACAGCGGCTCGCCGTGGGCGTCATAGAGGAATTCCTCGAACAGCGCGCCGCCAATACCTTGCGCCACGCCGCCGGCGATCTGGCCCTCCACCAGCATCGGGTTGACCGCCTTGCCGATATCGTAGGCGACCACATAGCGCTCGACGACGGTCGTGCCACTGTCGCGGTCGACGCGCACGACGGCGACATGCACGCCGTAAGGGTAGGTCATATGGTGCGACTCGAACCAGCCTTCGGCGGAAAGGCCGGGCAGCGCATCGCCGAGGAGCTTTGCGGCGGGCGCCAGCGCGCGGGCGATTTCGCCGAGCGTCACCGACGGTCCTTGCGCGGCGGATTTGCGCACCACCTTGCCGTCGATGATGTTGAGGGTTTCCGGCGCGGATTGCAACAGCGCGGCCGCGGCCGCGAGCGCCTTGTCGCGCAATTTGGTGGCGGCAATGCGGGTGGCCTCGCCGGTCATCACGGTGACGCGCGAGGCGAAGGCGCCCATGCCATAGGCGATGCGATCGGTCTGGCCGTGCACGACACGGATAGAGCGATAATCGACGCCGAGCGCATCGGCGCAAATCTGTGCGACCACGGTTTCGACGCCTTGGCCGATCGAAGCCGCGCCGGTGACGACTTCGACGGCGCCGCTGGTGTCGACCGTCACGCGCACGCCGTCGAACGGCCCGAGCCCGCTTTTCTCGACGAACACGGCCAATCCCGCGCCCACCGTTTCGCCGCCGGCGCGGCGGCGTTGCAGGTCCGCTTGCAGTTTGTCCCAGCCGGACGCCGCCAACGCCTTGTCGAGGAGGCCAGTGTAGTCGCCGGAATCGTAGGTCATCTCAGTGCCGAGCGTGTCGAAGCCGAGGACGTAAGGCATCTCGCTCTTGGCGATAAGGTTGCGGCGGCGGATTTCGATCGGATCGATTTTGAGTTTTGCGGCAATCGCGTCCATCAGCCGCTCGCGCACGAACGTGCTCTCGAAGCGGCCGGGCGCGCGATAGGTGCCGCACGGCGTCTTGTTGGTGAGCCGGATGCGGCCGACCATGCGATAGGCCGCTATACGATAAGGTCCGGGCAGCATGGCGGCTGAAAGATCGGGCACGGTGGCCGCGTGGGTGCGCACATAGCCACCCTGGTCGTGAAAGAATTCGCCGTCGATGGCGAGCAGGCGGCCGTCGGCATCCACTGCGGCGCGGACGCGAAAATGCTGCTGGCGCGACTGATTGGCCGCCATGAGATGCTCACGGCGGTCCTCGATCCATTTCACCGGGCGGCCGAGACGCAGCGCCGCGAGGCAGGTGAGAACATCCTCGGGGTAAATTTCGCCGCGTACGCCAAAACCGCCGCCGACGTGGCCTTCGTACAGATGCATGCTCGACGGCTCGCGGCCAAGCATGCGGGCGAGCGCGTCGCGGTTCCAATGCGGCACCTTGGCGGCGCCGTGCAGCTCGAGAATGCCGCGCACGACGCGGGCGATGGCGCCGCGCGTTTCCATCGGCACGCCGCTGTGGCGGCCGATTTTCAGATCGAGCGCAACGACAGCGTGAGCGCCCGCGAATGCCGTCTCCATGTCGCCAAAGCTCTTGCGCACCAAGGCGGCTTCGGTCGAATGGCCGGCATCGAAGGCGCCGGGCGGCGCGGCGGCGTCCATCAGCTCGGGCAGCGACTCTGCCTCGATTGTCACGAGATCGGCAGCATCCTCGGCGACATAAGGATCGGTGGCGAAGACGACGGCGACGGGTTCGCCGACATAACGCACGCGATCCGTGGCCAAGATCGGCTGGCGATAAGGATCGAGGCCTTCGATGCGGGTGAGGCGAAAATCGATCGGTGGAATGTCGGCGACATCCGCCGCGGTCCAGATCGCAACCACGCCGGGAACGCTGCGCGCCGCCGCCGTGTCGATCGAGCGGATGCGGGCATGGGCATGGGTTGAACGGACCACGCGCATGAACAGTTGATGCGCGAACGAGACGTCCGCGGCAAAGCGGCCATTGCCGGTGACGAGCGGCCGATCTTCAAGACGCGTTACCGAGCGGCCGACGAAGTTCATTCAGCTCGAGCCTCCAAATGGCCGGTCTCGTTGATACGCTGAACGCAAATCCTGCCATCGGCGACATCGATCTCATTAAGACAGCACGGCGACTGCGCGAGGCGCCAATAGGCCGACAGCGGCTGATCGAGCAGTTGCATCAGCAAGGTGCGGTTCACGCTGTCATGGCCGACCAGCACGATGGTGTCGTCGGGATGGCGGGCCAGGACAAACCGCAGCGCATTGCCGGCGCGTGCCGCAAGATCCTGCAGCGATTCGCCGCTCGGAAAACGGATGAGATGTGGTGTGGCGAACCATGCGGCGAACAGCTTCGGATTTTCGCTTTTGGCCTCTTCGAATGTTTTGAACTGCCACGCGCCGTAATCGATGTCGGTGAGATCGTCGCAAACTTCCGTCGGGGCGCCGCAGGCTTTGGCGATGGCGGCGCCGGTCTCGACGCAGCGGCCCATCGGGCTTGTATAGATCTTGCTCGGCCGCCAGGCGCCGGCAACACGCCGGGCGACGGCTTGCGCGTCGTCGCGTCCGCGCGCGGTCAGGTCGAGCGGCGCCCGGCCGCGAAACCGTTCCGGCTTGATGCCTTCGACGTTGCCGTGGCGGATCAGCAGGATTTTGGTCATGTCTTCGTTGTTTTATTATGGCGAGTCTGCCGCGTGTCGGCGCGCGCCGCAATGCCTCGCGTCCGCTACAGGCGGCGCAGCGGCATCGACCAGGCGAGCCAGGTGCCGGCCGTGGTGAATAGCGCAATGGTGAGGAAAGCGGCACGAAATGCGTCGGCGATTTCCGATTGGATGATGGCTTGCCGCGCGGCCGGTAGCGCCGCGATGGCTTCGGGGCCCTGGTCGATGATGGCGCCGAACAAGCCTGCGGTGTCGCGGTCCGTTGCCGCGAGGATCGAGAACAAGATCGCAGCGACCGCGGCGGTGCCGAACGCCGCGCCCACGGAGCGGGAGAATTGCACCATGGCCGCGCCGGTGCCGAGCATGCGCGGTCCGGCCTCGGTTTGCACCGTGATCTGCACAACGGCCATAACGGCGCCCATGCACAGCGCAATGAAGAAGAACACCCATGGCATTTGGCTGAGACTCAAGCGCGCCAAGCCGAAGGCGAGGAACACCAATCCCGCCGTCGCCGCGGCCAGCCCACAGGTCGGATATATGGCGGTGCGGCCGGTCCTGGTGACGAGCTGGCCGGTGATCAGCGAACCGAGCCCGATGCCGAAGGTCAGCGGCAGCAGCAGGAGGCCGGTTTCCGCCGGCGACGCGCCGCGCACCGCGCGCAGATAGATCGGCAGGAATGTGATCAAGGAAACGAGCGCTGCGCCATGGCAGGCCGCCAGCGCGTCGCTGCGCCAGACCGAGGGCTTGCGGAATAGCAGCGGCGGCAGGAGCGGCGCGGTATTGCGTTGCTCCTGCCACAGCAGTGCGACCAGCGCGAATATGCCGAAGGCCAGCAGCCCGAAGGCCAAGGGCAATGTCCGCGCGTCCATGCGCTGCACCTGTTCGAGCGCCAAAATGACGGGGCCGACGAACAGGATGAACAGCACCAGGCCCGGCGTATCGAAGGTGGTGCGGCGCCGGTCGCCGGGGTGCGCTTCAAGGCGCAGCACCAGAAAAAACGCGATCAGCCCGAGCGGCACGTTGATGAGGAAGATCGATTGCCAACCGAATGCCTGGGTGAGATAGCCGCCGGCGACCGGACCGAACGTGCTGGACGACACCGCAATGCCGGCGAGATAGCCCTGATATTTGCCGCGCTCGCGCGGCGGAATGGCCTCGCCGATCAGCGCCTGCGACAGCGTCATCAGGCCGCCGCCGCCAAAACCTTGCAGCACGCGCGCGGCGGTGAGGAATTCGATATTGGGGGAAAGTGCGCAGAGCACCGATCCGAGCATGAAGATCGCGAGCGCAAAGATCATCATCCCACGCCGGCCGAACGTATCGCCGAGCCGGCCGTAGACCGGCGCCGCGATGGTATTGGCGATCAGATACGACACCACCACCCAGGATGCGCGCTCGATCCCGCCTAGCCCCGAGGCGATGGCCGGCAATGCGGTGGCGACGATGGTCTGATCCGCCACCGCAAGAAACATCGGCAGCATGATGGAGGGGAAGACCTTGACGAACAGCGAGCGCGTCGTCGGCGGTTCGCTTTGCGGGCTCGGTGCTGCGCTCGCACCAACGACCGGCTCGACTTGAGCGGGACTTTCCTTCGTCGAGTCGTTCATGGCGAAGAATTCACAATGTGAAAATCGCAGTTCCCAATGTTGTCTTGATCGAAAGCAGTCGCTTCTGAAGCGCTCCGATAAACCGTTTTGTGACAAAACGCGGACACAGTATGGCCGTCCCCCGGAGCTTTGCGCGCTCAATGTCAACGCGCATGACATATAATAGGACTATTGAGGATGGGCGCCACCGGCTTGCCCATCGCAACGGCACGTTTTTTCACCGCCCTGCCCAGAACGGCGGCTGCCGGCCGCAGCCGCGTGGTCCGACGACGCGCGGGGGTAATGTCCGGCGTTTACTCGACAGTTATGCCGCCGACCATGCCGTTCCAATCGTGATCGGAGCAGCGCAGGTCATACGTGCCGGGCTTGTGCGCCGTCAGCAGCAAATCCTTGGTGTCGCCAGGCTGCATCACGACCTCGGTGTGCTCGCGATTGAGCACCTCGGGATTATCGATATCGGTGGTGCCGAAAAATGTCGGCGCGGTGACCTCGTGGGTTTCCTTGCCGTGGTTTTCCATGTGCAGGCGGTAGTGCACGTCGCGCTCAAAGGTCAGATGGTTCGGTATGAATTTGTAGTCGATCATGAACAGATTGAGCTTCACCGTGCGCGGTTCCGATTGCGATGCCGGAGCGCCGAGCATGATGCCGAGGAGCGTGAGCAAACAGGCCGTGACAAAATTTCGAAGCATTGTTGCTATCCGCCAGCCGATGACCTGTCGCCGCGCCTCGGACACTATAGCGTCATCAGGTCGGAAGCAGAACGTTACAAATCACGATCGCGGTAACACATGGCGCGGCGTTGGAACTCTCGATATAAGCCAATTTTGTTGTTTATGGACGAATCGGCCGTTCAGGAAGGCCCCGGCGCATGCAGCGCGGCGGTGAATTTTTGGCCGAATTCATTGAGCTCGCCAGCATCGATATCGCTGACCGCCCAGAGGTCGAGACCTGACTCGCTCCAATGGCGGATGTTGAAGCCCTGTACGGTTTCGTCCTTGACGCCGTGGACCGCGGCGCCCAGTTGCTGCGCGACGAACAGATTGATCACGTGCTTACGCCGGCGATAGACGATCGAGGCCACCGGCTGGCCGTTGATGTAATCGAGCCGGCCGCCGATCAGGGTAAAACCTTGCGCGGTCAGATCGATGACCGGCGGGGCGACGTCGAGCTTGCCGTTGAACCACGGCTTGACGGTGTGCTGGTCGCTGGTTTCCACGTCGGTTAGATGGCCGGCTTGCAGGGAGCGCAGGTGCGCCGACACGACGTCGCTCGCGATCTGTTGATTTTGGTCGTTGCGGACGACGGCAATGACGAGGCTCGCCGCAACGGCCGCCGACAGCGCGGTACCGACGGCGAAGCCGCCGAAAAAGTTTTTCCAAGACGCACGCGCAGATGCCAACCATGATTGCCGTGGTGCGGAGATTGTCGCCGCCGGCACCGCCAGAGCCGCTTCGATGCGGTTGCGCAGATGCGCCGGAGCGGCTTCTTTCAGGCGCGCTTGCGCCATCGTCGCGCGTATGGCGCGGAACGCCTTGAGCTTCTCCGCGCAAGCGGGGCAGGCCGCCACGTGGGTCTCGACGTCGCGGGCATGGCCGGCGTCGAGTTCGCCGTCGATGAGCGCGTGCAGCAGGATTTCGGCTTCGTCGCAGGTCATGATCCATCCTCGGCATTCCACGCCGTGCGCAGCATGGCGCGCGCACGCGCCAGCCGCGACATCACCGTTCCCACCGGCGCACCGAGGATGTCGGCGATCTCGCGATAGGAAAGGTCGTTGATTTCCCGCAGCACGATGGTCTCGCGGAACGGCTGCGGCAGGGCGCCGACCAGGCGGCGGATCGTGGCGTCGTCGAAACGGCGCAGCAACTCCGCTTCCGGCGAGGCTTGCGGCTCCTGCCACATCGGGACTTCTTCCGGCGTTGTGTCGTCTTCGGCGCTTCCGGCCGGCACCGGTTGCCTGCCGCGGCGCGCGAATTCGGCGACGCAGACGTTTTTCAGGATCGCCAGCAGCCACGGTTTTATCGCCGGGCCGCGATAGCTGTCGAAATGGCGCAGCGCCCGCAAATAGCATTCCTGCACCGCGTCTTCCGCATCGGCGGCGTTGCGCATCAGGTAGCGTGCCAGCGTGAAGACGTCGTCGAGATGCGGCAGCGCGGCGTCGCGAAAACGCCGCGCTCTGTCGCCGTCGACATTCTCTGTTGCGGTCATTGTCACGCGTCCGGCCGTCCACGGTACCGCCGACGCTTGGTGCTGCAGGCGATCGAGCATCAGGGCGTCGTGTTGCTGCCTGTTGCCGCTTCTACCACGATCGTGCCGGTCATGTGCGGATGAATGTAGCAGAAGTACTGGTAGGTGCCGGGCGTGGTGAACGTGAACGCAAAACTGTCGTCGGTATCGAGCGCCTGCGATCGCTTGAAGACGTTGTTGGTCGCGGCGAGCCCATGCGGGATGTCGTCTCTGTTGGTCCAGGTCACCGTAGTGCCGGCCTTCACCGTCACCGTCTGCGGATTGAAGGTGAAGTTGTCGATGCCGACGGCCGCCGCCGCAGCCGCCGGGGTTTGTGCTTGGGCGAGCAGTACACCGCCGGCCAACACCGACCCGACCGCGGCGCCGATAAGCGCCGCGCTGATTGCACTTCGCAGCATGGTCTTGTCCTTTTAGCTCTTCAGCGGCGTGTCGATGATGGCGAGCTGCTTCTCGTTCTGCTTGAACGTGATGCTGGCAGTGCCGAGCATGGTGCGCAGCTTGTCGTCTTCGACCTTCATCGGGCCGGGCGAGGGCGCGGCGCCCGGCGCCGGCTGCGGAAACGCGGTGGAGCGGGCGGTGTGGAACGTGACGTTGCCTTCCACCTTCTGCATCACCTGGTGGATATGGCCGTTGAGCACCGTCACCGAGCCGAACTTTTTCAGGTATGTCAGCGCCTGGGCGCCGTCCTGGGTGCCCCAACCCCATTCCGGATAGACCGTCCACAGCGGAATGTGCGCGAACACCACGATCGGGGTCGAAGCGGAGCGGTCTTTCACGTCGGCTTCGAGCCATTCCAGCTGCTCGTTGCCGAGATTGCCGAGGCCGCCGGCCTTGAGATCCACGACGTTGACCAGGCCGATGAAGTGCACGCCGTTAGCGTCAAAGCTGTACCAGCCGGCGCCTTTGGTGCCGCGGCCGTAGCGGTCGCGATAGAGTTTCTGGTCCGGGTCGAGGAAATCGTGCTCGCCGGGAACGTAATGCACGTCGAGCTTGCTCTGCGAGATGATGCGGTCGGCGTCGTCGAATTCGCTCACTTTCGACAGGTGGGTGATGTCGCCGGTATGGATCATGAAGGCGGGCTTCTGCGGCAGCGCGATGATCTTGCCGACCGCTTCCTCGAGCGTGCCGCGCGCATTGGGATTGGCCGGCTTGTCGAAGCCCATATGGCTGTCGCTGATTTGCAGGAAGGTGAGGCCCTTGGCCTCCTGCGCCATCGCCTCGCCCATGATGCCCAGCGAGTGCGGCACGCCGCCGGAAATGGTCCACAACACGCCGGTTCCAACCCAGGTCATGCATTCCAGCACCTTGCGCCGGTTCATGCCGTCGTCGCGATCGAATTCGCTCATTGCCGTTCTCCCTTGAAGCTGACAGGCCAAAGCCGAGGCGGCTTTTGGCGGCTTCTGAAGACCAGATTGGCCGGGCGCGTGCTTTATTCCCGCATCCGAAAAGATTTTTGTGGAACGCTTGCGCTGATGGGCTGAGGGGAAAAGCAAAGAAAAACAAGGAAAAGGGGCGAGCCAAAGCCCGCCCCTTTCTTCGTCAGCTCAGAATCGCTGGAGCATTTCATTGTAGCCGGCGCTGCCGCCGCCGGTCAGCGCCGGGTCGTTGGGATTGCCATCCGTCCCGCCGCGCGGCACCATGGCGAAGGCATTCAGCCCATTCCGGCGAGCGGCAACCTTGCCGGGGTTGGCCGGGCGAACGGCGGCTGTGTCGTTCTGCGCGGCGGTCGGTCCGTAACTGAACGACAATACATTACCGCTGCCGGCCTCCGGATCGAACGACTGGGCCGATGCCGGTAATGCGCCCGCCGCGGCGGCAACGGCCGCGATGACGGCAAGTGTTGAAAATTTGGTCAT
>DATHHM010000065.1:0-8432 GCA_035317145.1 Xanthobacteraceae bacterium
TACTCGAAACCGCGGCAAAAACTTTTGCCGAGAGCTGGCGCCGCAACCATGAGCCTGAAACGGCGGCGCTCGATGCCGAAAGAGTCGCGCGTTCGCTTGCCGCGCAGGATGTGCGCACGCTGGTCAGTCTCGACGGCGGCCACACGCTGGTGCCGTTCCAGGGTAGCTTCGAAAAGCGTGACGGGCCGCTTGTCGGCTATCTCGCCGTCAAGGTTGCGGGCTATTGGGCCGATATGTTCATCACCGTCGATGACGGCACCGTCTCGCCCGCCGTGCGGCACGCCGCAGCAGCGCTCGATACGATCATCGCGAACATGCGCCCGGGCGCACGGACCGACGCAATTCACGCCAAAGCAGTCGGCGCGCTTGCGCCTTACAAGCTTCATCCGCTCCTCGGCGGCAGCGTCGGCCACGGCATCGGCTTGTCGCTGCACGAAGGATCCGAATTCCAGGCGTCGGGCGATGCAACACTGGTGGAAGACGGTGTCTACGCATTGCAGGTCGGTGCCGCCGACGCGGCAGCCGGCAATGTTTTGTTATCCGCGATCGTGCGTGTCGCGGCGAAGGGGGCGGAAGTTCTTCTCCGCTCGCCGTCGATCACAAGTAGCCCGGATTGAGCGGAGCGAAATCCGGGGACAGGCGACCAGTTGAAACGCGTTCCCGGATTTCGCTGGCGCTCAATCCGGGCTACGAAGAGGCCGAGATGACCAAAAATACCGAAACCCCGGATTACGACCAGCTCTACGACATCCTTGCCCGGCGCATGAGCATCCGGCGGCTCAAGCCCGATCCGATCCCGGACGATTACGTGCACAAAATTCTCGAAGCCGGCCGTTGGGCGATGTCGGGGGCGAATTCGCAGCCGTGGGAATTCATCGTGGTCAAGGACGAGACGGTCAAGCGCGAATTGTTCGAGGCCTATCGCGACGTCAATTCGGATTTTATTTTTTGGATGGAGCAGATGCGCGAGAAGCCGCTGCGCCATCCGGCCTATCAGGTCGAGGGCGACGATCCGAAGGCGCAATGGGAGCTGGCGAAGAACGGCATGTCGCGCGCCTGGTCGACGGCGCCGGTGTTGATCGTCATTCTCGGCGACGGCCGCCGCCAATGGGGCACGGTGCAGGGCGCGCTCACCTTCGGCCGCCTCCAGAGCCATCTCACCGACGCGCTGGCCAATGCCGCGACCCTGATGCATCTCGCCGCCGCCTCGCTGGGCCTGGGCTCGCAGCACGTCACCATCCATATCGAGGAGCCGTTCAAGCGCGTGCTCGGCGTGCCCGACCTGGTGATGATCCATCACATCATTCCGGTCGGCTGGCCGGCGATGGACCGCCGCCCGGGCACGCGCCGGCCGCTCGAGGACGTGGTGCACTACGACCGCTACGACATGAGCAAATACATGTCGAACGAACAGATCATCGAATTCTTGCGCGAGCTGCGTGGCGTGACGCGGCGCGGCTATCACGACGAGCCGAAACCGAGGTGAGTGATGCGTCATTATGCACTCGCCGCGTTGCTGCTTGCGGCGGCCGTCGGTGCGGCATCCGCGGCGGCTGCCGCCGACAAAGTGCGCGTCGGCAAATCGGTCAGTCAGCCGTTTGCCTTCGCGCCGGTCGAAATCGGTGCGGCAGAAGGCATTTGGGCGAAGCATGATCTGGAAGTCGAAACCGTCATCTTCGCCGGCGACGCCAAATTGCAGCAAGGGATGGTGGCGAGCGCCGTCGACTTCGGTCTCGGCTCGGGGCCGGCCATGGGATTTTTGGCCAAGGGCGTGCCGGCCAAGGCGGTCGGCGCGCTCGCCAATGAGCCGCTGAGCATGGGATTGATCGTCGGCCTGTCCCCGGACATCCAAAAACCCGAAGATCTCAAAGGCAAAAAGATCGGCGTCACCACCAACGGCTCGCTGAGCTATTGGCTGGCGCGCGAGCTGTCGCGGCAAATGGGCTGGGGGTCGAACGGCGTCGAGACGGTGGCGCTCGGCGCCATCGGCGCACAACTCGCCGCTCTCAAGCGCGGCCAGGTCGACGGCGTCGTGCTGTCGGCGTCGCAGGGTTATGGGTTGGAAAAAACCGGCGACGGGCGCCTCTTGCTCAAGTTCGGCACCTACATCAAAAATTTCCACACCCACGTCATCTTCGCCACCGACGCCATGATCGCCGAGAAGCCCGACCAGGTGCGGCGCTTTCTCGCCGGCTGGAAGGACGTCGTCGCGTTCATGGCGGCGAACAAGGCCGAGACCGTGCGCATCGCCCGGCAGGTGACCGGGCTCGACGAAGCAATCGAGAACCGCGAATACGACGACGTCATGCCGATGATGTCGCGCGACCTGCGTTTTAGTGCAAAGGCGCTAGATGTGATCGGCGATTCATTTCCGGAAATGGAAATCATGCCGGCCAAGCCCGACATGCGCACGCTGTATACGGAAGAATTTTCAAATTAGGCGAACGGCCTCACCTGGCTATAACCGTCATCCTGAGGTGGCCGCGAAGCGGCCCTCGAAGGATGCACGGCCAATCGATTTCGGCCTTCGCCGAAATCGACATCGTTAGTCACTCCAGGTCGGCAAAAAGCCGACCTGGCTGCCGTCGCCCTTCGAGGCCCGGCTTCGCCGGGCACCTCAGGGTGACGGAAAAGATACGCCGTCCTCACTCCGGCTTGAAATTCATCGCCACGCCGTTGATGCAATAGCGCAGGTGCGTGGGCGGCGGGCCATCTTCGAAGACGTGGCCGAGATGGCTGCCGCAGCGGCTGCAGTTCACCTCGGTGCGTACCATGCCCCAGCTGCGGTCGGTGATGGTCTCGATCGCGCCGGGCTCCGGATCGTTGAAGCTCGGCCAGCCGGTGCCGCTCTCGAACTTCTTCTTCGAGCCGAACAGCGCCTGCTCGCAGCCGGCGCAGTAGAACGTGCCGGCGCGCTTCTCGTAATTGAGCGCGCAGCTGCCCGGCCGTTCGGTGCCATGCTCGCGCATGATGTGGAACTGCTCGGGCGTGAGCAGCTTCTTCCACTCGGCTTCCGTATGCGTCACGGGATATTGCTTGGTGTCCGCGTTCGTGCTCATGGCCTGCACCTGTTACATGACGGTGTAATAATGGGGTGAGGGGCCTACATTGGCAAGTACAGCAGCACATCGGCAGCGCCGCCGTTTTCTCGCCTTGGCGGCGGTCGCCGTCGCGCTCGCGGTGATGTTCGTCGGCGCCATCTTGCCGACGCCGCTCTATCCGCTCTATCGGCAGGCCTTCGGCTTTTCCGGAATAACGCTAACCCTGATTTATGCGGTCTACGTGCTGGGCAATGTCGCGGCGCTGTTGTTCTTCGGCCGGCTCGCGGACCAGATCGGCCGCCGCAATACCATCTTGCCGGCCATTGGCTTCGGCATTGCCGGCACATTGGCGTTTGCTTTCGCAGCGGGGACATCGTGGCTGTTCGCGGCGCGGTTCTTGAGCGGTTTTTCGACAGGATTGGCGGCGGGCGCGGCGACCGCTTGGATCGCAGAGCTCTATGGCGATCGCGACAACGGCACCGCCGCACAGATCGCATCGGCGGCAAACTTTTTCGGCTGTGCCGCGGGTCCGCTGCTGTCGGGCTTGTTGGCCCAGTTCGCGCCGGCGCCGTTGCAGCTGTCCTATGTTGTCTATCTGGTCCTGCTCTGCGGCAGCGCTGGCGGCATTTTGTTCGTGCCCGAGACGGTGACGCATCCAAAACCCATCGGCGAAGTGTCGTTGCGGCCGCGGCTCGGCGTTCCGCAACAGATCAGGCTGCAGTTCCTGTCGCCCGCCGTGACCGGCTTCGCCACATTCGCGCTGATCGGTTTTTACGCCGCCTTGATCCCGAGCCTGCTCGGCGAGAGCTTGCATCAGTCCGCGCCGGCGGTGGCGGGCGCCATCGTCTGCGAGCTGTTCGGCATTGCCGCGGTGACGATCCTGGTGTCAGGCCGGCTCGAAAGCCGCGCCACCATGCTGAGTGCGCTGGCTGTGCTGCTGCCCAGCGTCTGGCTTTTGGTCGCCGCGGAGGCCGTCCATTCGATGCCGCTTCTGCTCGGCGCCGCGGCGCTCGGCGGCGTCTGCGGCGGGCTCGGCTATCGCGGCAGTCTCGAAGTGATCAACCGCATCGCCCCCGCCGATCGGCGCAGCGAAGTGGTCTCGAGCCTTCTGATCGCGCTGTTTGCCGGCAATTCGGTGCCGGTGATCGGCATCGGGCTGTTGTCGACGGTTGCGGGCGCGCCGGCCGCGCACGTGGCATTCGCCGTCCTGATCAGTGTGCTCGCCGGCGTCGCGATCGTTACCGGAATCAAATACGCGCCGCGCCAATAGAAATGGATTTACGACGCCGGCTTGATGCCGGCGAATTTCACCACCTTGCCCCATTTCTCGGTTTCGTCGACAATAAACTTGCCGAACTCAGCGGGCGTCAGCGGCATCGGCTGGGCGCCGAGTTCAGCCAGTTTCGCCTTGATGCCGGGATCGGCCAAGGCGTCATTCACTGCGATATTGAGCTTATCGGCGATCGGAACGGGCGTGCCCGCGGGCGCGCCGAGGCCATACCAAGCGTCAGCCTCGAAACCGGGAACGAATTCGGCAATCGCGGGGACATCGGGCAGGCTCTGCGAGCGCGCCGCGCTGGTCACGGCAAGCGCACGCAGTTTTCCCGACTGGATAAATCCAATCGAAGAAGGTAGCGGACCGAAGTAGACCTGAACTTGTCCGGCCATCAGATCGGGAAGCATGTTCCCCCGATAGGGTATGTGAACCATGTCGATGCCAGTCATCATCTTGAACAGTTCGCCTGCCACATGCTGCGGACTACCGTTGCCGCCGGAAGCCATATTGATTTTGCCTGGATTGGCTTTGGCGTAGTCGATGAACTCAGGGAGTGTTTTGGCCGGGACCGATGGATTGACCTCCATGACCAGCGGTACGCGCACAAGGCCTACGGCCGGCGCGATATCCCGAATGAAATTGTAGTTGAGATGGTCATAGAGGCTGGCATTCACCGCACACGCAGCCGTCGCCAGCAAAAGCGTATAGCCATCAGGCGCTGCTCTGGTGACAATTTCGGTGCCGATGGTCTGGTCGCCGCCCGGGCGATTCTCGATGATGAATGGCTGGCCAAGCGTCTCCGACAGGCGTTGTCCGATCAGCCGCGCGAGGATGTCGGGTGTAAGGCTCGGCGCGATTGGAACGATGAGGTGTACCGGCCGCACCGGATAGGATTCCGCCCATACATTCCGCGCATAAGCCGGAAGTGCTGCGGCGGCCACCGCCAAGCGCAAAAATTTTCGGCGCGGAAGAGTCATGGCGATCCCTCGCGTTGCAGGCGACCGGCGTCAGACTCAGCCACAGTGCGGATTTATAAGACGAAACACAATGTAGACGACGATATCTTTAGAAGATATATTTTGTGTCGATGGACAGCCGCTTCCTCGAAAGTTTCGTCATGGTCGTGGAGAACGGCTCGTTCGCCGAGACGGCGCGGCGGCTGCATCTGACGCCGGCCGCAGTCGCGCAACGCATTCGAGCGCTCGAAACCGAGATCGGCGCCCGCCTCGTCTCTCGATCGGGCCGCTCGGTGCGGCCGACGCCGGCGGGAACGGCGATCCTGGATCGCGCCAAGAATTTTCTCGGCGGCGTGCGCGATCTTAAATCGATCGCTACGTCGGACCGGCCCTCGGGAGAATTGCGTCTGGGCGCCACGCCGACGTCGACATCCGGATTGTTGCCGGACATCCTGGTCCTGCTGGCGAAACGCTATCCGCAGATCGACGTCTATATGCAGCACAGCGTTTCCGTCGAGCTTTATCATCAGGTGCTCGACGGTCATCTCGATGCCGCGATCATCGCGCAACCGCCGTTCGCAATCCCGAAAGGGTACGATTGGCGCCTGTTGCGGGTGGAGCCGCTGATCGTGCTGGCGCCGGCATCGGCGCGCGCTCGAGACCCGAATGCAGTTCTGATGTCGCATCCTCTGATCCGGCAGCGCCGCAACACCTGGCTCGGCCGGCTTGTCGACGGCTATCTGCGCCACGCCGGCATTCGCCCCCGCGAGCGGTTCGAGCTGGATGCGCTGGAAGCGATAGCGGTGATGGTCGATCGCGGCCTGGGCGTCGCCCTGGTGCACGATTGGGCGCCGCCGTGGCCGGAAGGCTTGGCGCTGGCAAAAATTTCGCTTGCCACCAAACAATTCGACCGGCGCATGGGGCTCATCTGGAATAGAGCGTCGGTTCGCGTTCGCCTCGTTCACGCCTTTCTCGACGTTGCGGTCGAGGCGCTCGCGGCCGGCGGCGCGGTCGATGCGAAACGTAAGGGCGCCCATCCGCGTCGCTCACGCCGGCGATCAAAATAAGATTCGTGTGAAGTCCGGCTTGGTGCATGGAATCCGCCGTGGCGGTAACGGCCAGCCCGGACGGAGTTTGCGACGGTGTCTCAGTCCAGCTTGATATTGGCGAACTTGACGACCTTGGCCCACTTGCCGGTCTCGTCGGCGAGGAATTTGCCGAATTCGGCCGGACTCATGGCCATCGGCGCCGCGCCCAGCGTGGCGAGGCTTGTCTTCACCTTCGGATCGGCGAGGCCTTCGCCGATTGCGACGTTCAGCAGGCTGACGATTTCGGCGGGCGTGTTGATCGGCGCGCCGACGCCGGCCCAGCCGCTCGACTCGTAACCCGGCACCGTATCGGCGACGGTCGGCACATCCGGCAGCGCCGCGGAGCGCGCCGCGGTGGTCACCGCCAGCGCGCGCACTTCGCCGGCGCGGATATGGGCGATCGACGAGGTGAGCACGTCGAACATCACCTGCACCCTTCCGCCGATCAGGTCGGTCAGCGCCTGCGCCGGGCCGCGATAGGGCACGTGGACGATATCGACGCCGGTCATGAACTTGAACAGCTCCGCCGCGACATGCGAGCCGGTGCCGTTGCCGGACGAGGCGAAATTGATCTTTCCCGGATTGGCCTTGGCATAGGCGATGAACTCGGCGACGGTGTTGACCGGCAGCGCGGCATTGACCTCCATCACCATGGGCGTGCGCATGATGCTCGCGACCGGCGCGGTGTCGCGCAGAAAATTGAAATTGAGATTGTCGTAGAGCGAGGCATTGATCGCGTTCGGCGGCGTCACCAGCAGCAGCGTGTAGCCGTCGGCCGGCGCATGCACGGCCGCCTCGGTGCCGACATTGCTGCCGGCGCCGGGCCGGTTGTCGATGATGAATTGCTGGCCGAGCCGTTGCGACAGCCATTCGCCGATCAGCCGCGCATTGATGTCGGAGGCGGCGCCGGGCGGAAAGCCGACGATGATGTGCACCGGACGCGCCGGATAGGTCTCCGCGCGCGCTCCGCTCGACAGCGATGGCAAAGCGGCGGCGCTCGCCAGGCGTTTCAAGAATTCTCGCCGTTGCATGACGATCTCGCGACGCCCGTTATTTTTCAGTGACGCGGTTGGTATAGGTGATGAGAAAGTCCTTGATCTGGCGCGACACCTTGCCGAGATCGGCGAGAATGCCCTGGCCGTCGGCGCCTGAGACCATGATCGGCTTGGTCGCCAGCACCTTGGCATAGCCGGCGAGAAAATCCTGGTCCTGCCACAGCTCGTCGAACGCCGACCGCATCGTCGCCACCACGTCGGCGGGCGATTTCGGCGGCATCGCGGCGACGCGGAACATCGCCAGCTGCGGGTCGGACGCGGCGCGCATGGCCTGATAGCGGAAATCTCCGGCGAGCGGTTTGTTGCCGCCGGTGACGCTGGTATAAAACTCCTCGAAGGTCGGCATGTTGGGCAGCGAGCGGCTGCGCGGATAGTCGCCATTCTTGCCGCGCGGCGCCAATTGCCAGAGCGGGATGACGATGTCGCGCATCGACGGCTCGGCCGAGCCGAGCCAGCCCGAGAGCGACGTGTTGGCCATCTGCCCGGTGTTTTGCAGGATCGCGGTTTCGACCTCCTTGAGGCCGCGATAGGCAGGGATCGCCTGATATTTGAGACCCAGGAGGTCCAACGAGAGCTCCTGATTGATGCTGTTGATGTTCTGGGCGTTGAGCGACAGCGCCTTGAAGTCCTTCGCCTGCATCAGGTCGGCCGGTACATTGATGCCGGGCGGCGTGTCCTTGCGGATATAGGCGACCAACGGGCTTTCCACGCCGGCGAGCAGGACGAAATCGGAAAAGTGGGTGCGGACCGAAGGATTGTCGGTCAGCTCGGCCATCACATCGAGGGTGAAGAAGCCGATGGTCAGGCCGTCGGGCGTGGCACCGCCGAGCTCGTTGCTGCCGAGCAGCCCCGAGCCGCCGCCGATGTTCTTGACCACGATGGTCGGATGGCCCGGAATGTGGTCGGGCAGATGCTGCGCGACGATGCGGCCTTCGATGTCGGTCGGGCCGCCGGGCGGATAGTTGACGATCATGATGATCGTCTTGCCCTTGTAGTATTGGGCCTGCGCGCCTCCC
>DATHHM010000066.1:0-6334 GCA_035317145.1 Xanthobacteraceae bacterium
GCATGAGACGCAGCGTCGCGATGTGGTGAATTACTGCGCGCGCTGAGCGGCGGTGTTGACCGACTGCGCGGTCTGGCCGAACAAAATCGCGCGTTCTTCCGCGGTGCGGATGCCGCCCTGGCCGGGATTGATCTTCGGCGCCCACTCGTAGGCCTTGACCACCGCGGGCCGCGCCTTGATGGCCTCGAACCAGCGCTGCAGGTTCGGGAAGTCGGACAATTTCTGGCCCTGGCGCTCCCACGGCACGATCCACGGATAGCTCGCCATGTCGGCGATCGAGTAATCGCCGGCGAGATAGGGCCGGTCGGCTAGTCTTCTGTCCATCACGCCGTAAAGCCGGTTCACTTCGTTGCGATAGCGATCCATGGCGTATTGCAATTTCTCGACCGCGTAGTTGCTGAAGTGATTGTTCTGCCCGGCCATCGGACCAAGGCCGCCCATCTGCCAGAACAGCCATTGGACCGCTTCGGTGCGGCTGCGCAAATCGTTGCCGGCGAACTTGCCGGTCTTGTCGGCAAGATAGAGCAGGATGGCGCCGGACTCGAACACCGCGATCGGCTTGCCGCCGCCGGCCGGATCGTGATCGACGATGGCTGGGATGCGGTTGTTCGGCGACACCGCCAGGAACTCCGCCTTGAACTGCTCGCCCTTGCCTATATTGACCGGGATGAGCTTGTACTGCAGTCCGGTTTCCTCAAGGAAAATCGTGATTTTATGACCGTTCGGCGTGGTCCAGTAATGTACGTCAATCATGACAAGCCTTTACGTGATGATGGAGCTGAGACGCTCAGTCTAGCGGTCGCCTAGCGAAAATTTAACCCCTGCGGGCGCATTTGTGTCCCTCGTGTCCAGCACCCCTGCCTATGCGACGCCCGGCGCACTGACCGCCCCCGCGACGACAAATTTTTTCGTCGCCGCGGTGATCCTCGGCCTGTTCGTTCTCTCGGCGGTGATGAGCGCAGAACGCAAGGGAATTTCGGCCGGTTTCGACGAGGTGGCCCACACCTCTTATGTGGCGCACATCCAGCACAGCGGCGATGCCTGGCCGGACCTGAACGCCATGCGGCTTCTCGACCCGCAAAGCTTCCAGTTCACCGGCAACGCCAATTATCTCAATCACCCGCCGCCGTTCTATGACCTGCTCGCGGCGTTGGGGCCGCGGCTCGAGGGCCGGCCGCAGGCGCTGCTGGCGCATCGCTTGATCGACATCGCCATCGCGGCCATCGGCTTTGCCGCGTTGCTCGGCCTCGGAATCGCCGCGCGTTTTCCGCGTCACGAATTCTACGCGTTCGCCGTGCCGCTGGCGTGCATTCCGGTGCTGGTGCCGATCGCCGGCGCGGTCAACAACGACAATCTGGCGTTTCTCGGCGGTGCCGTAGCGACGCTCGGCGCTTGGCAGCTGATTACTACCGATCGCGCCAGCTGGCTCGCCGTCGCGCTGCTCGGTTTGATCGCGGCGAGCTGGGCCAAGCTGACCGGACTCCTGCTTATCGGCCCGATGCTCGGCGCCGTGATCGCATATCTGATATGGCGGCAGCGACTGCGCTGGAGCTTGCTGGTGCCAATCGCGCTCGCGTTCGCGCTGGCCGCCGCGCCATACATTATATACGCCGTGCAATATGGCAGCCCGACGCCACAGACGCCGGCGCAGATCGCGCTCTTGCAAGACGGCGCCCACGCCGCCGGCTGGGCCGACCTGCCGCGCAAATCTTTTCCCGCCTACGCTATTTATTTTGTCATCGCCTTCGTCGCCGATTGGATGCCGGCGCTCGGCGAGCGCAACGTCTTGCAATATTCCATGCTGGCTATACCGGTGGCGGCGCTCGGCTGCGCGCTCGCGGGCATCGCGCTGTCGCTGCGGCGTCTGTGGCGCCGGCAGGACAGCGCGCTCGACGTCGTCGTCATCGCCGGAACGGTGGCGCTCGTGGCGACCTTTGCGATCCACATCACCTATAGCTACGGCCGGCACCTTTCGACCGGCTGGCTGATGGACGCCTATCCGCGCTATTACCTGCCGCTCGCCGCCATCGTGCCGCTGGCCGGGCTGTCGCTGCTCGCCGCCGTCAAAGCGCCGCGCTGGCGCGCCGCGCTGCTGGCGTTTTTGATCGCCGGCCCCGCGATCTTTCGCGTCTTCGGCGCGCCGCTCGGATAGCAATCGTAGCCCGGATGGAGTGACCCTCCTACGCTCGCGCAGCGAGCTTCGGAGGGTTTGAGTCCGCCGAAGCGCATAGCGCGTAGGTGGAAACGAAATCCGGGAAGGGCCTCGCGGTCCATCCCGGATTTCGCTGCCGCTCAATCCGGGCTACGGTCGGTGGGCTGATGCCGCCGCAACGGCGCAGCTTGTCGCGAGGAGCGAGCCGGACATGGGCGAGCCAGACATGGCCCCCGTCAAACGCCAGATGCACCTCGGCGTGTTCTGGCTCGGCGCCGGCAACCATTCCGCCGGATGGCGCTACGAGGGCGCCTGGAGCAGCAATTCGAGTTGGCCCCTGGTGGCAGCCGGCGCGCAAATCGCCGAGCGCGGCAAATTCGACCTGTTCTTCATTTCCGATTCGCTGGTCATGGACCCCGGCGATCATCCTGCCTTCGTGTCGCGCTTCGAGCCGACCACGCTGATCGCCGCCCTGGCGGCGGTGACGCGTCACGTCGGGCTCGGCGCCACGGTGTCGACCAGCTTCAGCGAGCCGTTCGACGTGGCGCGCACGTTCATGACGCTGCACAACATCTCCGGCGGCCGCGCCGCGTGGAACATCGTCACCAGCTCCCACAACGCCGCGGCGGCGAATTTCAGCAAGGCGCGCTTGCCGGAGCACGACCTGCGCTACGAGATCGCCGGCGAATTCGTCGAGGTGGTGAAGGGACTCTGGGACACCTGGGACGACGGCGCCATCGTCGCCGATCGATCGACCGGCGTCTTCCTCGACAAATCCAAGGTGCACGCACTCGATCACCAGGGTCGGTTTTTCTCGGTCAAAGGGCCGCTCAACATCGCGCCCGGGCCGCACGGCCATCCGCTCCTCATCCAGGCCGGCGGCTCGGCGCCCGGACAAGAGCTGTCGGCGCGCACCGCCGATCTGGTGTTCTCGGTCGTCAACGGCGACAAAGCCGCGGCGAAGACCGCCTATGACGATTTGAAGCGGCGCGTCATCGGACATGGACGCGCGCCGGACAGCCTGCCGATCCTGCCGGGCGTCATGCCGATCATCGGCGACACCGATGCGCAGGCCAAGGACCAGCTCGACACGCTGCAAGGCTGGCTGTCGTCGACCAATGCGCTGAGCTTGGTGTCGCAGCGGCTCGGCCACGACATTTCCGGCTATCCGCTCGACGGCCCGATCCCCGAACTGCCGGCCACCACCGAGCGCGGCCAGGCGTTCTCGAAGACGCTGCTCGACATGGCGCGCCGCGAAAACATGACACTGCGCGACCTCTACAACATCACCGCCGCGGCGCGCGGGCACTGGGTGATTTGCGGCACCGCGCAACGCATCGCCGACGTTTTCGAGGAGTGGTTCTGCAGCGGACTGGCCGACGGCTTCATCATCATGCCGGCCTATTTCCCGGGCGCCTTCGACGATTTTGTCGACAAGGTGGTGCCGGAACTGCAACGCCGCGGTCTCTATCGCAAGGACTATGCGGGGTCCACGCTGCGCGACCATCTCGGCCAGGGCGCGGCGGCGAAAGCGTCGCGCGAGCGCACCGCCTCAGCTTCGTAATCGCACAAACGTAAATCGTCAGGAGCCAAAAACATGATCACCGAAATCGCCCAGATCGACGTCAAGCCCGGCATGGAAGCCGAATTCGAGACCGGCGTGAAAAACGCCGCGCCGGTATTCCAGCGCGCCAAAGGCTGCCACGGCCTGGAATTGCAGCGCTCCATCGAGAAACCGAGCCGCTACCGGCTGTTCGTCAAATGGCAGACGGTGGAGAATCACACCGTCGACTTCCGCGGCTCGGCCGACTTCCAGGAATGGCGTAAGCACGTCGCCCACTGTTTTGCTTCACCGCCCGAGGTCGAGCACGTCAATCAGGCATTCCGCGGATTCTAAGCGGATAACGACCAGGCACTAAAAGCCAGCGCGTGCGACTTATCGCACGCGATAATGCTCGACCGCGGCGGCATCCCACGCCAGCCCGTTGCCCGGCTGGTCGGACGGCACCGCGCAGCCGTCGACGATCCGCAGCGGCCGCTGCACGATCTTGTCGGCCCAATCGACATATTCCAGGAAATGACCGGTCGGCGTCGCCGCGAGCAGGTGCGCGCTCACCTCCGGAAACAGGTGCGATGACATTTCGACCCCACGCACCGCCGCGAGCGCTGCCGCGCGCTGCCAGCCCGAGACGCCGCCGATCCGTTCCAGATCGGGCATCACAAAATCGCTGGCTTCCGCCGCCAGCGCTGTCGCCATCGCCGAGACTTCCGAAAAATTCTCGCCGATCTGGATCGGCGTTTTGAGCTCGCGCGCCAGTTTGGCGCTGCCCGCATAGTCGTCATGGCGGATCGGCTCTTCCAGCCAAAAAACATTCTCGGCATCGAGCATGCGGCCGCGCTCCAGCGCTTGGGCGACGCTGAGCGCCTGATTGTAATCGACCATGAGTTCGATTTTATCGCCGACCCGCTTGCGCACGGCACGCAGCGCGGCAAGATCCTGCTGCGCAGTCGGGTAACCGAGACGCAACTTGACGGCGCGAAAGCCGCCCGCGAGAAGTTTTTCCGCTTCGTCGGCCACGGCTTCCGGTTCATCCATCAAGCCAAGCCCGCAACTGTTGTAGGCGGGAATAGGTTTGGGCTGTCCGCCGATCAGGCGCGCGAGCGGCAGGCCGGCGGCGATCGCCAGCGCATCCCACGCGGCGGTGTCGAGCCCCGCCATGGCCATCCGCACGATGCCCTGCACGCCGATGAGCGCGAAGCGTCCGGCAAGCTTGCGCCAGAGATCGAGCGGCGCCACCGCATCGCCTTTCACGATGCTTTCCACGTGCTCGAGGATTTTTGCGATGGCGGGCGCCGCGGCGCGCAGGTAGCAGAACAGATAGGCGCGGCCCGTCACCCCTTCTTCGGTCAGGAGATCGATCAGGAGCAGCGGCGCGGAGGTGATGCGCGCGCGACTGGTGCCGAGCGCATAAGTCATCGGCACGTCGACGGCGGTTGCCTGCAGGGCGCGGATGGTGAGAGGCGGAGTGGACGCGCTCATTGGCGCACCGACGGCGCGTTCTCGCCTTGGCCGCCGGCATGGAGGACAAGCAGGTCATAGACCGCGCGATTGACCGGGGTCGGCACGCCCAATGCGGCGCCCATCTCGGCAACGCCGCCGCTCAGCCAGCGCAGTTCGAGCGGCCGCCCACGTTGCAGGTCGTGATGCATGGACGAGGTCATGTCGACGGGAAGCCCATCGACGAAGGCAAGCCGCTGCTCGGCATAGTCTTGCGGCAATGCGACGCCCTGGGCGCGGCCGACCGCAACGGTTTCGCGCATCAGATCGAGCAGGAACTGCCGCGTCTGCGGATTGCCGCGGATCGGCCCCAGCGGCAGCCGCGTGCTGGTGGTGCTGCCCGAAAGTCCCACCAGAAAAACGTATTTTTCCCAGATCGCGCGGCGAATATCGTCGCTGATCTCCGCATTGATGCCGCCGGCACGCGCCGCCGCCAGCAGCGCCTCGGCGCGCGGCGAACGCCGGCCGTCATATTCGCCGAACACCATGCGCTGCATCGTTCCGGTTTGCGCGATCACGCCGGGACGACCGATCGTCGTGGCCATGTAGGCGACGCCGCCCATGACCGCGTCCGCGCCAAAGATGCTGCGCAGCGTGTCATCCTTCTGCACGCCATTTTGAAACGAGATGATGCCGGTCTGCGGCCCCACGATCGGCAACAGCGAACGCGCCGCGCTCTCGGTGTCCCACAGCTTGACGCTGAACAGCACCATATCGACCGGGCCGATGGTGCCCGGATCGTCGGTCGCATGGACCTTGGGCAGCCGGATCGGCTCGTGCGCGCTCTCGATCGCAAGGCCATTGGCGCGCATGGCGGCCAGATGCGCGCCGCGAGCGACGAACGTGACGTCCGCTCCGCCGCGCTGCAGCCGGGCGCCGAAATAGCCGCCCACGCCGCCCGATCCCATGATCGCAATGCGCAAGAGAAACCCTTTTTTTGGTGCACGCCCTGCAGTGCTGCCGCGATCACGCCCGCGCCTTCTCCACATTGGCAATCCGGTTCGGCACGCCGAATTCGCGGCGGCAGACTTCGGCCAGCGCGGCGACGCCGGCGCGGATCGCTTCGTGGGACGGATTGGCGAAGCACAGCCGGGTGCGGCTTTTGCCGTAGGCTTTGTCGGTGG
>DATHHM010000067.1:0-11985 GCA_035317145.1 Xanthobacteraceae bacterium
ATCATATTTCCGGCTTCGATGTCGTTCCGGCGTCGCGCGAAGCGTCGGCCAAGGACGGCGTGCAGATCGTCGCCAACGCCAGGAGTGCCGTCGAAAACGCCGACGTCGTCGTCACCATGTTGCCGGCGGGCGAACACGTACTAACCGTGTGGAACGACATCGCACCGCATGCCCGCCAAGGCACGCTGTTCATCGACTGCTCGACCATCGACGTGGCGAGCGCGCGCAAGGCGCATGCGCTGGCGGCGGCGCGCGGCATTGCCACGCTTGACGCACCGGTGTCCGGCGGCGTCGGCGGCGCCAAAGCGGCGACGCTGACCTTCATGGTCGGCGGCTCGACCCATGCCTTCGAGCGCGGCAAGCCGGTGCTCGAGCACATGGGCAAGCGCATCGTCCATTGCGGCGAGGCCGGCAACGGCCAGGTGGCGAAAATCTGCAACAACATGATTCTCGGCGCCTCGATGATCGCGGTCAGCGAGGCCTTCGTGCTCGGCGAGAAACTCGGCTTGTCGCACCAGGCGATGTTCGACGTGGTCTCGGCCTCGTCCGGCCAGTGCTGGTCGCTGACCGGCTATTGCCCGGTGCCCGGACCGGTGCCGTCGAGCCCGGCCAACAACGGCTACAAGGCGGGCTTCACCGCGGCCTTGATGCTCAAGGATCTCAAGCTTGCCAAGGCGGCAGCGGATTCTGTCAAGGCCGAAACCGCGCTTGGCGCCCACGCCGCGCGAATTTACGAGCAACTGACGCAAGAAGGACACAGCGCCGAGGATTTTTCGACAATCATCAATCTCGTGCGCAAACATTCTCAAGGCTGAGATTTGCGGATATTCGCTGCAAATCCTGCGCAAATGCGGGTTTCGGGAACCGCGAACCGTCTCATTTTGAACCAGAGGTTTCCGGCCACCGCCGGTTAGAAATCTCGACTCGAACGGCCAGCGGCGTTAAGTTGAGATCAGCCCGCGAGAGCGAGCGGACGATAATACCAGCAACGCGAAGCTGCCAAATCCGGTAGGCGAAATCGTCGAGCAGGTAGCAACTTGAAAGACGGCACTTGGCGCGCATCGTGGAATAGATGTGCAGGCGCGTTGGCGCCGGCGCTGTTGCTTATTGTTTCAAGCCTGCCGGCAAAATCACAAACCACATCCGATCTTTTGAATCCGCTATTCCAGGGCATCCTGGCGCGGCCTGCGGATTTCAACAACGCGTTGCAATACGCCACGCTGGCGCCGGCCGGCGATATCGAATCCGCCATCAGCACGTATGAGCAGCTGCTGTTCTACAATCCGAATCTCGCCAATGTGCGCTTCGAGCTCGGCGTGCTGTATTACCGGCTCGGCTCCTACGAAATGGCGCGCAGCTATTTCGCTTCGGCGCTGACGATGAAGGATATGACGCCGGGCTTGCGGCAAAGGACCGAAGACCTCATCGCGGCCATCGACAAGAAGCTGCAGCCCGACCAGTTCAGCGGCTATGTCCAATCCGGCTTCCGCTACCAGACCAACGCCGCCTTGGGCCCGGCGGCGGGGACGACGCTGGCCTCGGGCCGAGTGTTCAACAACGCGTTTGCCGCGCGGCCCGATTGGAACTGGTTCGGCGCGTTCGGCCTGAACTATGTCCACGATTTCGAAGACCAGGCCGGCAACACATTCGAAGCCTCGGCGCTCGGCTACGACGCGCAGCAATTCAAGCTGCATCAATTCGACATCGGCGTGATGGAGCTGCGCGCCGGCCCGCGCTTCGGCATTCTTTCCGACACCGCCATCGGCTTATCGATCAAGCCGTATTTTATCGCCACCGGCGCGACGCTGGCGGACGCGGCCTATTACGGCGGCCTTGGAGGCGGCCTCACCGCGCGCATCAAGCTCGGCGACGTTTCGCTCGACCCCTACGCCGAAATCGTACAGCAAAGCTTTCGCAACCAGACGCTCTATCCGCTGGCCAGCGGCATGAGCGGCACGCTGTCGACCGTCGGGCTGCAAGCGTCCGGGCCGGTCTATGCGAGCCTGGGCTTTCAGTCGCGCGTCACCTACGCCCACACCGACGCCAACTTCAACCCGTTCGGCTACAACGCCTACGCTGGCGACATCTGGCTGCCGTGGAATTTCTCGCCGCTGGGCGACGGCCGGACCTGGACCTTGACACCGACGGCCGGCGTGAGCTGGTGGCAATATAACGCGCCCGATCCGACCATCGCTCCGAACACCACGCCGAACATTCTCGAATGGCGTGTCGGTCTCGGTCTCGAAGTGCCGATCTGGAAACTGCTCAATCTCGGGTTCCTGGCGCAATACCGCGCCGACGTGTCCAACGTTCCGGCGTTTTCGATGCATGACTTCAGCGTCACCGCCGGCCCGACCATGCGATTCTAAAGGCAAGCTTCTAAAGGCAAGCAATGCGATCATCGCGCCGTTTCATCGTAGCGCTCACCAGTGCGCTGTTCGCCGCGGCCCCGGCCGCCGCACAACAGGTCGGCACCGCGACGGCAGTCAATCCGTTGTCGGAATCGACGCCGCCCGGCGGCTCGACCGCGCCGCTCGTGGTCGGCGCCCATATCGTCCACAAGGAGCGGGTCCACACCACGCCGGCGGGAACCGTCCAGCTGTTGTTCACCGACAAGTCGTCGATGAGCATTGCGCCAAATACCGACATCGTCATCGACGAATACGTTTACGATCCGAACGCCAACAAAGGCCACATGCTGGTGTCGCTGACCCAGGGGGCGCTGCGCTTCGTCGGCGGGCAATTGAGCCACCAGGGCGAGGCGACGATCACGACGTCGGCGGCCAACATCGGCATCCGCGGCGGCACGGTGACCGTCATCCAGGGCCAGAACGGCACCAAGGTTATCAACGTCGCTGGCATCATCAAGATCGTCAACGGCGCCGGCACATTCCTGCTCACGCGGTCCGACTTCGGTGTGCTGATCCAGGGCTGGAACACGCCGATCCAGGACCTGGGACGAATTCCCCCTGGCGATGTCGCCTTCTATCAGGCGCATACGACGAGTGCGCCGGGACAGAACGGCGGCGTGCCCGGCTTTACGGGTGCGAATATCGGCCATTGCGGCATCGGCTCGGTGCAAGGCACGAACTGCCCGCAGGTACCGTGGATGCCGTCAGAGGCCGGCCAGCTCGACGCCTCGCAGATTCTCGGCAACGCAACGAATTTCGGGCCGGCCCAAAACAACCCGCCGCCACCTCCGCCGCCACCAATAATCATACGGGGCCGTTAAGAGATTTGGCCTCCGGCGACTAGGGAATGATCCGATTCAATTGAATCGGATCATTCCCTAGAATTTTTGTTGGAGCATGATCTTATCCGAAAACCGGGTTCCACTTTTCGGGATCATGCTCTAATGGCGCAATTCACCACGTCGTCCAGATCAGGCCGAGACCAGACGCCAGCAGCAGCACCATGACCACGCGCTGATAGCCGCGGTCGGCGAGCCGCCGGTAGGCGAATCCGCCCGTCCATGCGCCGGCGATCGTTGCCGGCAGGACGATCGCCGCCTCGACCGCCACCTGCCGCGTCAACAGGCCCGAGGCCGCGTGCGAAACCAGGGCGAAGGACAAGATCGCCAAATTGAAAAACTGCAGCACGCTGCGGCGCTGCTCTTTGCTCCAGCCGCGCACATCGGTCCACACCACGGCAAGCACGCCGGACAAGCCGGTCAGCCCGCCGAGCACGCCGCCGCCGAAACCGACGACGCCGTCGGCAACGGTCCCGCCCCACGGGCTCGCGATCGGGCGCCTGCGCGCCAGCACATAGGCCGGATAGGCGATCAGGACGAAGCCAAGGCCGAGCTTGAACAAGCGCGGATCGATGTGCGGCAACAGCAAGGTCCCGATCGGGACGCCAAGCAGGCCCGGAATGACAAACACCAGAACGCGCCGCCATTGGATGGCGCGCCAGATCAGGTGCAGCGTCTGCAGTTGCGATACCACCGAACAAATGATCGCCAACGACGCGGCCGCCGTCGGCGGTATCGCATAGAGCCAGATGCCGAGCGCGGTGATGGCGGTGCCGAAGCCGGTGAGCCCGTTGACGATGCCGCCTGCCAATGCGCCGGCAAGAAGGATGGCGATCTGCTCAAAACCCATGACCGCGCGCTGCACCCTTGCCGAAGAGGAGGAAGAATCTCGTTACGGCAAAGTAGCAGGCAGGATTGCCCGATACCAATGACAGGACATGCAGAAGGACGGCGACTAGACCATGATCCCAAATTGAATCGGACCATGGTCTAGTTTTTTCGTTGGAGCATGATCTTTTCGGAAAACCGGCATCCACTTTTCCGGATCATGCTCTAATTCCGGCGCGCTACCGCCCCGATCAAAACACCCACGCCGATGGCGACTGCCAGCGTGATCAACGGACGGCGCTTGGCTTGATCGGCGATCTGGCCCAGCGCATCGCTGCCCATCTGGGCGCTGCGCTTGACCGCCTCGTTGCCGAAACTCGCCGCCTGGTCCAACGCCACGCCCTGGCCGCGGCGGAACGAATCGCCGATCTCGTTGAGGATCGGCCAGATCGCCTCGACGATCTGATTGCCGGCGTTCGAAACGCCCGATGACGCGCGCCGGCCGGCGCTTTTGCCGAGCGAACCCAATTCATTCTCGATGGCGCGCAGGTGGCCGGCGATGGCGGCGACGCGGGGATCAAACTGCGATGCACGATGCTGAAACATCATTCCTCTCCCGTGGTGGGGGTGCTCTTTTCCGGCGCATCGATGTTGGGGATTTCCGGCAGGCTGCGCTGTGGCTCGGTCATCGGCGGCGGTGGCGGGATTTCGGGCTGTTGTCGCTTCGGTTCGTCCATGGCACGGCCCTCGGTCGCCGGATTTGGCTGCCGGAACAACCCCGCGACGCCATAAACGTTCCGGTGCCGAACCTTTGGACGACTCGGGCGTTGTTCCGCGACACTTTTCCCGAGGGAGCACCCAATGCCCGAGACCCGTACCCAAAACTCCGATTTCAACCGCGCTTTCGGCGACGCCAAGAAGCAAGCCGCCAACGTTGCCGGCGAAGTGCAGGACGCCGCCGGGGACATTTATGGCCAGGCCCGCGACAGCGCCTCCAGCGTCGCCGACGCCACAAAAACGGCGGCCCGCAAGACCGCCGGCTCGTTTGAGAAAGCGCTGCGCAACACCGTCGAGAACCAGCCCTATACGGCCGTGGCCATCGCGCTTGGTTTGGGCTGGCTGTTCGGCCGTATGCACCGGCCGCTGTGATCAGGGATCAGGGATCAGGCAGCAGGGATCAGGGATCAGGGATCAAGAAGCATTAGCTTATCTTGATCCCTGATCCCTGATATCTGATACCTGATAGAGGGAACTCAGCCAATGATCAGCAAGCTGTCCGCTCCAGCTGCTCCCGAATTCGATATATACGCCGATGCCGAGATGCATGCGGAGTACGACTACTCCCTCGCCATCAAAAATCGAGGGCGTCCGCCCAAATCGTGGCGATGGGAGATTTACACCGCCGGCAAGAGCAAACCGGTGCGGCAATCCGATTTTTTTGAAACGATGTCCGAGGCGACCCGTACGGGCAAGGCGGCATTGGCGGGACTTCGGGCCAACCGAGCCGCTTGATTGCCGTTATTGGCCTGTTGCGTCAATTAGTGCGGCGCGGAGCAATGTCCGCTGCCCGCGGGAGAAACGGACTCGCAATCGGTGGCCGCATTCAGTCGCTTTTGATGCCAAGCGGACATCAGCCTCGCCAAATTTGCCTATCGGGAAATATGCAATATCGGAGCCCAATGCCGCCGGATCAGTCCGGCTTGATACCCGCGAACTTGATCACCTTGGCCCACTTCTCGACGTCTTCGGCGATGAGCTTGCCATACTCGGCTGGCGAACTTGCAAACGCTGTGTAGCCAAAGCTCGCAATCCGCGCTTGCATCGAGGGATCGACGAGAGCGGCATTGATCTCCTTATTGAGCGTCGCGACGATGTCGCGGGGTGTGTTCTTTGGCGCGCCAACACCCAGCAATATACTCGCATCGTAACCCGGCAAAAATTCGCCCAATGATGGGACGTCCGGCAGCGCCGCGGAGCGCGTTGCCGTTGTGACCCCCAGCGCACGCAGCTTGCCGGCTCGGATCAACTCGATCGACGCCGCAAAGGTGTCGAATACGACTTGGACCCGGTCGCCCATCAGGTCAGTCAGCGCAGGCGGCGCACCGCGATAAGGTACCCGTAACATGTCGACGCCAGCCATCATCATGAACAGTTCGCCGTAAACATCGAGCATGCTTCCGCTACCGGCCGTCCCCATGTTGATCTTGCCGGGATTGGCCTTGGCATAGGCAATGAATTCAGGAACGGATTTGGCCGGGAAAGTCGGGCTCACGACCATCACACCCGGCCCGCGAGCTATGCTTGCCACCGGCGCGATGTCTTGGATGAGATTGAAGTTGAGATTGTCGTAGAGCGTTGCATTGACTGCGTTGACCGAAGTGATGAGAAGGAGCGTATAGCCATCGGCAAGCGCACGAACGACCGCCTCGGCAGCAAGATTGCTGGCGGCGCCCAGCCGGTTCTCGACAATGAAGGACTGGCCAAGCCGCTCCGACAACCATTGACCCAGCAGCCGAGCAGTCACGTCGGACGCGCTGCCGGGGGGAAAGCCGGCGATGATGCGCACCGACCGCGTCGGATAGGTTTGTGCCGAAGCGACGCGCGAGACGGCCGGGAGCGCGGCAGCGCCCGCTGCCAGATGCAAGAATGATCTGCGGGGAAGTTTCATGACCATGCCCCCTGACAACACCAAATTATCCCAATTGCTGTGCCTGTGAAAGGCGACGCGATTTTCCGCTAATGGCCCGTCACGACATGCGGTCCTGAGACGGTTGCCGGTCGCTTTCGGAGCAAAGCGGACTCTCGGGGCGCATTTATGAGTTCACGCCCTGGTCAGTAATCAGACAGGCGCGAGCGGTCGATCTGATTTCTGATGCCCGATTCCTATCACCCCCTCAGCGCCACCACCTGGCCGCCGTCGGCGACGATGGTCGTGCCGGTGACGAAGCGGCCGGCGTCGGAGACCAACAGCAGCAGCGGCCCGTCGAGATCGCGCTCTTCGCCGAAGCGGCCGATCGGAATCTCGCGCTTGAGCGCCGCGCCTTTCTCGCTCATCAGATAATCGCGATTGAGCTCGGTGACGATCCAGCCGGGTGCGATGGCGTTGACGCGGATGCCTTTGAAGGCGAGCTCGAGCGCCAGCGCTTTTGTCATCTGGATCACGCCGGCCTTGGCGGTGGCATAGGCGACGACGCCCTTGGCGACGCCGAAGCCGAGCACGGAGGCGATATTGACGATGGCGCCGCCTGAGCCGGCCGCCAGCATCCGCCGCGCGGCTTCCTGGGCGCAATAGAATACCGCATCGAGATTGGTCGAGAGGATGCGCCGCCATTCCTCTTCCGGCATGTCGACGGCGCGGCCGGCGTGCGCCACCCCGGCATTATTGACCAGGATGGTGACGGTGCCGAAATTTTTCTCGGCGGCATCGAAGGCCGCCGCCATTGCCGCCCGGTCGCGCACGTCGGCCTCGACCGCAAGCGCGCGGCCGCCGGATTTTTCGATGCGCGCTTTGAGGTCCGCAAGCCGATCGGCGCGGCGCGCCACCAGCACCACCGCCGCGCCGTTCTCGGCGAGGCATTCGGCAAAGCGCACGCCGAGCCCGCTGGAGGCGCCGGTCACCAATGCGACCTTGCCGTGCAGATCGAATATCTCGGTCATGGTCGCTCCCGGCGTCCGGCTGGTGACTGGCCCATTGCCAGGTTTGAGAATTGCGGGAATTAATGCGGTTATCAAGCTTGGCGATGTGCCGCGGCGGCGAATGCGAAAGTGAGTGCAGAATGGGCTTTTTGGATATGCGGCAGTGGATGGCGCAGCTCGAACAGCATGGCGAGTTGCGCCGCATCAAGGCCGAAGTGGATTGGGACCGCGAAATCGGGGCGGTGACGCGCCGCGTGCTCGAGAAAAAAGGCCCGGCGGTGTTGTTCGAGAACATCAAAGGCTACGGCAACGGCCGCTGCACAAAGCTGTTCGCCAGCGGGCTCGGCGCCAGATCGCGGCTGGCGCTGGCGCTCGGCTTTCCGCACGACGCCACCAATCGCGACCTCGTGCAATACGTGATGAAGAAAAACCGCGAGACCATCGCTCCGGTGATCGTCGACAGCGGGCCGGTGAAGGAGGTCATCGTCCGCGGCAAGGATATCGACCAGACCGAATTTCCGGTGCCGAAATGGCACTACCTCGAAGGCGGCCGCTACATCCACACCTTCTCCTCGATCGTCACCAAGGATCCCGACACCGGGGTGATGAATGTCGGCATGTATCGCGGCATGATCGGTCACAAAGACACCGCGCCGTTCCTGCTGGTCAAAGGCGGCCAGCACTGGGGCGCGCATTTCGTCAAATGGGCGGCGCGCGGCAAACCCATGCCGGTCGCCTGCGTGATCGGCTGGGACCCGATCATGTCCTTTCTCTCGGGCTCGCCGCTGCCGTCAGGCGTGTGCGAATACGACGTGATGGGCGGCTATCGCGGCGAGCCGGCGCAATTGGTGCGCTGCGAGACCGTCGATCTCGAAGTGCCGGCCAGCGCCGAGATCGTCATCGAAGGCTTCATCAGCGACGATCCGTCGACCTACGAGATGGAAGGGCCGTTCGGCGAATATACCGGCTACGTCTCCGACCTGCCGACGCCGCGGCCGACCATGAAGGTGACCTGCATCACGCACCGGCGCGACCCGATCTTCTGCGGCTCGCTGGAAGGCACGCTCCCCGGCTCCTACAGCGAGAACAGCGTGATGTCGTCGGTGCAGCGCGCCGCCATCGCCTGGAACATTTTGAACGGCGCCGGCATCCCCGGCATCCTCGACGTCTACGCGCCGCCGATCACCAACGGCGTCAACATCCGCATCCAGATCAAGAAACACTATCAGGGCCAGCCCAAGCAGATCGCGGCGGCGCTGTGGGGCAATGCCGCCGCGCAATACCGCTACAAGCACGTCATCGTGGTGGAAGAGGATATCGATCCGGCCTCCGACGAGCAGGTCGAATGGGCTTATGCGCATAGGGTCAATGCCGGCGAAGGCGGCGTCGTGATCTTTCCGGGGATTTTCGGCTCGCCGATCGACCCGTCGACGCCCCTGGAAGATCGCAACGTCGAGCAGCTTGGCACCGGATTGTGGAACCGCATGCTGATCGACGCCACGCGGTCGTGGAAACACCCGCGGCAGGCGCGCTGGAACAACGAACGCTTTCCGCCGACAGTCAAGCCGCACGCCGATGACGCGGCGCGGGTCGATTCGCGCTGGAAGGAATACGGGCTCGACGATCTATAGGATTCAGTTGCGGCCCGCCGACCAATCCGGCCGCACCTGCGCCATCACCAATTCATCGCGATAGACGCCGCCGAAGAACGCGCTGCCGCGGGCAAGACCTTCGGCCTTGAAGCCGACGGCTTCATAGGCGCGGCGCGCTCGGTCGTTTTCTGGAAAGACTCCGAGCCAAATCCGATAAGTATCGGTCTCCAAGAAAATGCGATCGACGAGACCGGCCAAAAACATTTTACCGCGACCTTGGGCCGGGCTCGAAACGGCAATCCGCTTGATGCAGGCCACGCGTTCGGAGGAAGCCCAGTCGCGAACGATGGCGAAGCCGACGTCTTGCGATTCAAGGCGCGCGACGAAGTAGGCGTGGCGACCGTCGGCGAGCGCGGCGCGGTGTTGCGCCTCGCTCCATCGCCCGACGAGCGCTTCGTATCCGGGCAGCCGTTCCGCCGCCATGACGAAGGCAATATCGTCGGCCGTGCCTTGGACGAGCTGTAACGTTTTCACCACACGCTCATGGGCCACACGTTCATGGCAATGCGATCGAAGCGCGGCATTATAGTTCACGAACCGTACAGTTTGTGCGGCAACCACGTCGCCAGCGCCGGCAGAAACCACAGCGCCACCAGCATCGCCAGCTGGATCAGCACATAGGGAATGATGCCGAGATAGATGTGCCGGGTGGTGACTTCCGGCGGCGCGACGCCGCGCAGGTAGAACAGGGTCGGGCCGAGCGGCGGGTGCATATACGAGGTCTGCAGATTCACCGCCATCATGATGCCGAGCCAAACCGGATCGACGCCCGGCATTTTGAGCAGCACCGGCGCCACGATCGGCACCACCACGAAGATGATCTCGAAGGCGTCCATGACGAAGCCGAGCAGGAACAGCGCCGCCATTACCGCGAGCGTCGCTCCGGCGACGCCGCCCGGCAGGTTGGTGAGCGCGCGCTCCACCATGAGGTCGCCGCCGAGGCCGCGGAACACCAGGCTGAACAACGTCGCGCCGATCAGGATCACAAAGATCATGCTGGTGATTTGAGTGGTGCGCACCATCACCGGCTTCAGGAGGCCCGTGGCGCCTGACCGCAACATCGCCAGCAGGATCGCGCCGACGGCACCCACGGCCGCGGCTTCCGTCGGCGTCGCGATACCGCCGAGGATGGAGCCCAGTACGGCGAGGATCAGCGCGATCGGCGCGATCAGAACCGCAATCAGCCGGCGCGCCAGCGCAAAACCCCGCGGCGCGTCCGGGTCGGGTGCGATCGCCGGCGATTTTTTCGGAAAGAAGATCGCGACGCCGATCAGATAGAATAGATACAGCATCACCAGGACGAGACCGGGAATGATGGCGCCGGCGAACAGGTCGGCGACAGACACCGTTTGCGGCGCGAAATTGCCCTGGGCCAATTGCGCGGCCTGGTACGAATTGCTGAGCTGATCGCCGAGCAGCACCAGCACGGTCGCCGGCGGAAAAATCTGCGCCAAGGTCGCGGTCGCCGCCACCGTGCCCGCCGCGAGCGCCTTGTCGTAGCCGTGCCGCAGCATGGTCGGCAGCACGATCAGCCCCATGGTCACGGTAGTGGCGCCGACGACGCCCTTGGCGGCGGCGAGCAGCACGCCGACGACGATCACCGAGAAGCCGAGGCCGCCCGGCAACGCGCCGAACAGCCGGGCCATGGTTTCCAATAAATCCTCGGCGATGCGGGAACGCTCCAGCATCACGCCCATGAAGATGAACAGCGGAATGGCGAGCAGCACGTCGTTGCTCATGACGCCAAAGATGCGCGCCGGCAGTGCGCCAAGCAGCGCGAGGTTCATCACGCCCAGCGCCGCGCCCAGAATGGCGAAACCGAGCGATACACCGGCAAGCGTCAGCGCGACGGGATAGCCGACCAGCAGCAGCGCACAGACCGCCAGCACCATCGCGACGGCGAGAAATTCGCTCATTGCGCGCGCGGCCCGGCCAATACCAGCGCGGCGCGGATCGCCTGGGCGATGCCCTGCAAGCCCATCAAAAGCGCAAATAGCGGAATGAGCGCCTTGAGCAGGTAGACCAACGGCAAGCCGCTGGTCTCACGCGAGCCTTCAAGAATAGCCCAGGACCGCTCGACGTAAGGCAGCGACAGCGCCGCAACCGCGATGGCGAACGGAAAGAGAAAGACGATGGCGCCGATGAGATCGATGAAGGCCCGCCGGCGTGGACTCGCCTGCGCATAGAAGACATCGACGCGCACGTGGCCGCCGACTTGGAGCGTCCAGGCGGCGGCGAGCATGAACAGGGCGGCGTGAGCGTAAAGTACCGATTCCTGCAGGCGGATCGAGCCCAAGCCGAGCGCGTAGCGCATCACCACCACGGCGAATTCGGCCAACACGATGTACAGGCAGCACCACGTCGCCGCGCGGCCGATGGCCGCGATGGCACGATCGATGACGTCGGCAATGCGTTCGGCCGTATTTCTCATGGCTCCCCCGCGTACTATAATGGGCCCCGCAAAGCGCAGGGAAGGAAAGCACGCCATGGCGCAAGATCATGACCACGATCATGACGATCATCACGAGCACGGCTCGGAGCTGTCCGAGATGCAATTGCGCGTGCGCGCGCTCGAAACCGTGCTGGCGGAGAAAGGCTATATCGATCCGGCCGCGCTCG
>DATHHM010000068.1:0-2119 GCA_035317145.1 Xanthobacteraceae bacterium
ATCGCGGCTGCGACCTGCTCCGCCGTGCCGACCAGGCACGAGGTATTGCCGAGCGCGCCGGTGGCGCGTGCGATCGGCATCCACAGCCGCTCGTCGTGGACGTCGCGTTCGAGCGCAAAGCTCATCAGGCGGCGCCCGGCATTATCCACCGGTCCCGACATCGCCTCCTGTCGGCTCCAGCCTTTGTTGCCGGAGACGCCGGCCAAAATCCTGTTCGCCTTGTCCCAGGCGGCGTCTTCGCTTGCCGCGATGATCGGGCGCACCGACACATTGAAGCCCGGTGTGCGGCCGAATGCGGCGGCGCGGGCGCGAAATTCGCGCATGCGCTCGCGGGCCGATTTGAGCGGCTCGGCGTAAATGGCATAGACGTCGCACAGCCGCGCGCCCATTTCGAGCGCGCCTTCCGACGCGCCGCCGAAAAAGATGAGCGGATGCGGTTTCTGCAACGGCCGCACGTCGGAATGAGCGCCCTTGACGCGATAGAACTTGCCCGCGAAATCGAACGGCCGCTCGTTCGACCAGGCAAGTTTCATCAGCTCGAGATATTCGGCGGCGCGGCGATAGCGCTCGTCCTTCGGCGTGAAATCGCCGTCGCCCTCCTGCTCGTCGTCGGTCTTGCCGGTGATGACGTGCAAGACGAGGCGGCCTTGGGTCAGGTGGTCGAAGGTCGCGATCTTGCGCGCCATCAAGGTCGGCGCCAGAAAACCCGGCCGGTGCGCGATGAGGTACCCCAGCCGTTCGGTTCGTGCCGCCGCGTGCAATGCTACGAGAAAGCCCTCGGCGGAGGACGACGAGTAGCCGACCAGCACCAGGTCGAAGCCGGACGCTTCGTGGGCGCGCGCGGCCTGCGTCACGTAATCCGGCGACAGCCCGCCCTCGATGATATGCAACGTGGCGTCACTGCGCGGCGGCGTGACACCAATCATGCCGATGATTTTGATGGGCATTGGTCGCTCTCGGTTACCAAATAGCCGGCCGCCATAGTAGCATTTTTCGGCGCCTATAGCCGCGCCGGTCTAATGCACCCCACCACTTTGCTTGAGCCGCGCAATCGCGGCGCGGATCGGCGCGAACGGCCCATATTTGTGTTGCTGCTCGCTAAATTTGTCGGCGTAAGGACCATATGGCGCATCCACCGGCTTCAACAACAAGTCGGGGAAGTCGTGCGCGAGATCGGCGCGGTGCGGCCGCGGCTGCGACTCCACATAAGCGGCAATGTCCCACGCCTCCTCGACGCTGAGCCGCGCATCAAGATAATCGGTGCCGTGCGGCATGTTGAAGTGGATGAAATTGGCAAACATGATGATGCGCGCCATGCCGGCGCCGTCGTTGAACGAGTCCGGCCCCCACAACGGCGGATTGAGGTAGCCGAGATCGGTGCCTGCCGTGCCGCGGCGGATGCCCGATCCATCGGTATTGTGGCAGGCAGCGCAGACGCGCGCGAAAGTCGGCTGGCCGCGCTTGGGATCGGCGGCGCGGTTGAGCTCGGGCATATGACCGGCGCCCAGCCCAGGCAATTGTTGGCCGGGCGACACGCCGGTAGAGAGGAATTTGATGTAGGCGACGATGGCCTGCATCTCCGGTGCGTCGGCCGGCAGCACGCGGCCGTTCATGCTCCGCGTCATGCAGGAATTGATGCGATCCTCGATGCTGATCTCGCCGCCGGATTGGGCGCTGTATTGCGGAAAATCGCCGAACAGGCCGAACAACGGCAAGCCGAATTTCTTGGTGCCGGCCTGCAGGTGGCAATTGGCGCAGGCGAGATTGTTGCCGGCATAGCGTTTCGAGTCATCCGGCACGTTCGGTCCGATATACGCATAGGTCGCGGTGATGAGATCGCGGCCTTCGCGGACCTGCAGACCCTGCGCATCGCGCGGCAAGGCGCCGATTTCGGGCACGCTCCACACCGGCGCGCTTTGCGGCCGGACCGGCATGCTGGACGCGCCGACGATGACAGCGGCTGCGGCTAATCGGACGATCGCGGCGGTGGCGAACAGATATCTCATGACGGCTGCGATCTGACGCGTGCGGTTTCGGCCAGATCGGTCTCGCCGCGCGCATTGATGACGACACCGTAATCGCGCCGCGCTTCTTCGACAGTGATCAAACCGTCGAGCAC
>DATHHM010000069.1:0-6300 GCA_035317145.1 Xanthobacteraceae bacterium
AAACTGCCCGAGCGCTCGAAATTTTTCCCCAAGCCGAATTGCCGGTTGTGGCCCTGATATTCGCGCACCGACCCTTCGTTGTAGCAGGAATAACCGGCGACGTGATTGAAGGCTTCTGCGCGTTTGATGTAGCGGCCGGGCTTGCCGATGATCACCGCAAGCTCGCCTTCGTAATCGTAAGCCTCGGCGATAGTTTTGCGCGGCGCCCACAATGGTTGCTTATGTCCGACCTGGCAGATCGGCATGCGCAGGAAAATCTGCGGATAAGTCTGCGACGTCGTCAGCCCAGTCTCTTCGATATGGAGCTTGTAGTTGAGCGCCAGCGCCCAGGTGGCGTGCGGCTCGCGGATCACCGGATCGAATGCGATGTCGTCGAGGGCAAGATCGGCGGATTTTCCCGCCGTGGCGGCGCGTACTTTTTCGAGCGCCGGATCGATCTGCAAAATCTTGCGCAAGTCGTCGGGCAACCCCGGCGCCGCCTTGGTCAAGGCGACGATGCCGTTGTCGGCGACGACGCCGACGCCGTGTCTGCCCTGGTGAAAAAAGGAAACGACTTTCAAGACGCCCTCCCCCAACTGCTTTGCCGGTATTGTATCATAGGGAGAAGACGGTCGATCGTGACATCCCGGGAGGCAGACATGCGCGGCGTGACATTCCTTGGCGAACGCAAATTGCAACTGATGGAATTTCCCGATCCGGCGCCGGGGCCGCACGACGTCGTGGTCGAGATCAAAGCCTCGGGCATGTGCGGCAGCGACCTGAAGTTCTATCGCGCCTCGGGCGGCGCCGCCTCGCTCGGGCTCGGCAAGGTGTCGGGCCCGGTGATCGCCGGCCACGAGCCATGCGGTGTCGTCGCCGCCATCGGCAGCGCCGTCGACGAACGCACCGTCCGCATCGGCGCCCGCGTCATGGTGCATCACTATTCTGGCTGCGGCACCTGCCCGCATTGCCGGACCGGCTGGTCGCAGATGTGTTCGAGCGGCTCAACCGTCTATGGCGCGACCGGCCACGGCGCGCACGCGCCCTATATGAAAGTCCCCGCCTATACGCTCGTCGCCCTGCCCGACGAGCTCGGCTTCGCCACCGGCGCGGCGATCTCCTGCGGCACCGGCACCGCCTATCAGGCGCTGCGGCGGATGAATCTGACCGGCGGCGATACCATTGCCGTCGTCGGCCAGGGACCGGTCGGGCTGTCGGCGACGCAACTTGCCGCCCGCATGGGCGCCCGCGTCATCGCGCTCGATGTCAGCGCCGAGCGGCTTACGCGCGCCGAGGAATTCGGCGCCGACGCGCTGATCGATCCGAAGGCCGAGGACGCGGTCGCCGCCATCCGGGCGCTGACCCACGGCGCCGGCGCCGACCGCACCCTCGATACGTCGGGCACGGCGGACGGACGCCTGATCGCGGTGCGCGGCGCGCGGCCCTGGGGCGTCGTCTGTTTCGTCGGCGAAGGCGGCGACGTGACCATCGAGGTCAGTCCGCAGATGCTGCGCAAGCAGCTCACCATCATCGGCTCGTGGACTTTCTCCACGATCATCCAGGCCGATTGCGCGCGCTTCGTCGCCGACAACAAGATCGATGTCGAGCATCTGTTCACGGATCGCTGGAAGCTCGACCAGGCCGAGGCGGCCTACAAGCTGTTCGATCAACAGACCAGCGGCAAGGGTGTGTTCTTGATGTAGGGCGGATTAGCCGAAGGTGTAATCCGCCGCTTCGGTGCGAGCGAATGGCGGATTACGCTGCGCTAATCCGCCCTACAATTCAGTGCCGCTGCAGAAAGTCCAAAACTTTGTCGTTGAACGCGCCGGGCTGCTCCCAGGCCATGGCGTGGCCGGCATCGTGAATGACGGCCCATTCGTGATGCGGCAGGCGCGCGGCCCAAATGCGCATCAAGGCCGGCGGCGCCAAGAGATCGGCATCGGCGGCGATCACCAGCATCGGAGCGGTAATGGCCGCGATCTTGGCGAACGTGTTCGGCGTGCGCAGCTGGGGCTGAAAGCCCGCGCCCGGCTGGCGCGCGAGCTCGTCGATCTCGATCCAGCGTTTGGTGCCTTCAGGATTGGCGCCGCGATAGGACGCTCCGATTTCGCGGTAATGCGCCGACTGTTTCCTGATCTCCGGGATGGCGATGCGGGCGATGAAATCGGCGATCTCCTTGTCCTCAAAACTCCCGGTAGAGCCGCCGACGATCAGGCTGCACAGCTTTTGCGGACGCCACGCCGCGTAGTCGAGCGCCACGAAGCCGCCGCCGGCGATGCCGAGCAGGTGGAACTTGTCGAGCTTGAGATGATCGGCGAGTGCATCAAGATCGCCGGCGATGCCGCCGGACCCCGCGCCGGATGCCGGATCGGCCACGCTCTTGCCCCAGCCCTTGCGATCGAAGGCGATGACGCGGTAGCCGGCCGCAGCGAAGGCGGCAATTTGCGGCTGCCAGATTTCGACGGTGCCGGTGTTCGGATGCAACAGAACGATCGGCACGCCTGAGCCGCCGGTATCGGTGAACCACAATTTCACGCCGGGAAGCTCGGCGTAGGCGCCGCTCGGGACGGTTTCGGCAGCCGGCATATCACGCTTCTCCCGTTTACATTGATCGGAGGACGGCCTTGATCGCTTGGATGCTGGATTGTTCGTGTTGATGATCTTGTCAAGGACGGCGCGAAGCGCCGCCGCCTTCGGCGGTCCTCGATCCTTGACAAGATCATCAACACGAACACAGTGCTATCCAAGCGATCAAGGCCGCTTTCTAGGCCATTGCATATATCTATTCTTATCCCGGACACTCAAGGCATAGTTGCAGGCGCTGCCCGTTTAGGCGCCCTGGCAAAAAGGCCGATGACATCGCGTCGGAACATGTCGTAACGTCCAGGATTGCGAGTGAACAAAGCGAGTAAACAGGGAGAATACGCGCCATGGCAAAATACACCTGGGATCACATCCACCTCCGCACCCCCAATCCCGAGGCGATGGCGCAATGGTTCGAGCAGAAGCTCGGCGCCGAGGTGATCCGTACCGAGCAGCAAGGCAAGACGCGCATCGATCTGAAACTCGGCGGCGCCAATATCTTCATCGCGCCGGTCGAAACCGGTGACGGCGTCAACGCCGCGCCGACGACACCGTATCGCGGCCTCGATCATTTCGGGCTTTCGGTGAGCGGCATCGACGCTATCGCGGCCGACCTCAAAGCCAAGGGCGTCGAGTTCACCCGCGAGCCGACCACGGTGCGGCCGGGCACGCGCGTCTGCTTCATCCGCGGACCGGAAGGCGTGTCGATCGAGCTGCTCGACCGCAACGTTTAACAGGAGCGTTTCACAATGCTGATGCTTTATTACGCGCCCGGCGCCTGCTCGATGGCGTCGCATATCGTGCTCGAGGACAGCGGCGAGAAATACGAGCCGAAGAAAGTCGACCTCGCCGGCGGCGAGCAGCGCACGGACGCCTATCTGAAAATTAATCCGCAGGGCCGCGTGCCGGTGCTGCGCCTCGACAACGGCGAGCCGCTGGCGGAGAACACCGCGATCCTGCCCTATCTCGGCAAGCGCTTCGATCTGTGGCCGAAGGATGCGGTGGCCGAAGCGAAAGCGCTGTCGACGATTGGCTTCTTTGCCGCCAGCGTGCACCCGGCCCACGCCCATGTCGGCCGGCCGGAGCGCGACACCGCCGACACCTCGGCCTATCCGGGCATCAAGGACGCCGGCCTGAAGACCTTTCACGGCTACTTGAAACAGATCGACGGCATGCTGGCCGGGCGCGAATGGCTGTCCGACAAATACTCCGTGCTCGATCCCTACGCCTTCGTCTTCTACACCTGGGGCGCGCGCCGCGAGCTGCCGATGGGCGAACTCAAGAACTACACCGCGCACAAGGACCGCATGCTCAAGCGGGCTGCCGTCGGGCGCGTGGTCGAGGACGAGAAGATCAAGGTGTGAGCGGCACCAACTACGTTTCCCGGACGCAGTGCAGCGCCCGGGAAACGAGGGTTACGCGGTTGTCGGTTCCTCGAACTTGAAGCCGACTTTCTGCAAACCTTCCAGCGCCGACTTGCCGTATTCGTCCTCGATTTCCTTGGCGAGGCTCGGCGCGTAGGAAATCGGGTCGGCCTGTTCGGCGGTTTCGGGCACGATCATGACCAACAAACGCCCGGTGACGTCGGAGACATTGCGGAAGCTGCGGTTCTCGCCGCGCGGCACCGAGATCATGTCGAGCGGATCGAGCACGAGCTTGTATTCGCCCTGATCGCCCCAGGCGATCTCGAAGCGGCCGGCGAGGCACATGAAATTCTCCACCGTGTTGAGGTGGCGATGCAGGCCTGGCCCGTTGCCCGGCTCGCACTCGGCGATGCTGACGATCAGGCCGCGCGGGCCTTTGACCGGCGCGCCGGCGCTGCGGCCCTGGTAATCGGCCGGCGCCATCACCGGATAGACTTTGCGCGCCGTGATCTTCTCCACCGCGCCGGCCGGAATGCCGTGGGTGGCGAAATTCTGCTGCTGGTAGGTTTGCAGCTTATTGAAACGGGCGACGCGTTTTTCCATGGTTTCGGGATTGAGCGATTGCGTTGTCACAGCGGCTCCTCCATATGCGATTTTACGGCATTATTCTCTTCGCGCGGTGGCTTGTCGAGCGGGTCAACTCGCTTACAATCGCGCGCCATAAGACATGAAATCCGTTTCGCGCGGCACAGGGAAGAGAACGTCCATGAGGAAGCTGATAACCGCTGTTGCGGCGACGCTTGCGCTATTGTGTTTCGCCCTCACTCCCGCCGCCGCGCAAACCTGGCCGCAGAAGCCGATCAGGGTGATCGTGCCGTTCCCGGCCGGCGGCGGCACCGACGTCGTTGCGCGGATGGTGGCGGATCATCTGTCGAAGCTGTTGAACCAGCCGATCTTCGTCGAGAACCGCGGCGGCGCCAATGGTGCCGTCGGCTTGGCGGCGCTCAAGCAATCCGATCCTGACGGCTACACGCTCGGCTTCACGTCGGACACGCCGATGACGGTCAATCCGTGGCTGTACAAGGATCTGTCCTACGATCCGCTGAAGGATTTCGTGCCGGTGGCATCGGCGGTGCGGCTACCGGGGATGCTGGCGGCCAATCCGTCGTTGCCGGCGAACACCATCGCCGAGCTGATCGCGCTGGCCAAGCAAAAACCCGACGGGCTCGCCTACGGCTCCGCCGGCGTCGGCAATTTCAGCCATCTGGCGATGGTGTTGTTCACGCAGGCGACCGGCGTGAAAATGCTGCACGTGCCGTACAAGGGCACCGGTCCCATGGCCATGGGCATCATCGGCGGCGAAGTGCAGGTCGAGTTCAACAATGTCTCGACCTTGCTGCCCTATGTGAATGACAAAAAATTGAAGGTCCTCGGGGTCGCCGAGCCCAAGCGCATTCCGGAGTTTCCCGATTGGCCGGCGGTGGCCGAGACCGTGCCCGGCTTCGAGATGGCGCCGTGGGTCGGCCTGATCGCGCCGGCCGGCACGCCGAAGCCGGTCGTGGATCGCCTGACCGAGGCGAAGCTCAAGGTCATGAACGATCCGGCAGTGGTCAAGCAATTCGCCGACCAACAACTCACCGTCATGGCGCTGCCGCCGGACGCCTTCGCCAAGCTTATCCGCGCCGACACCGAAAAGTGGGGCAAGGTGGTGAAGGCAGCGGATATCAAGATGGAGTGAGCTCACCCGTCATTGCAAGCGAAGCGAAGCAATCCAGCGCTGAGCGTCCGCGTGGATTGCTTCGTCATTTCACTCCTCGCAATGACGGCTTGACCGCCGTCACGGCTTCACGCTCTCACTCAACCATTCGACCGCCGCCTGAACGCCGCCCCTGCCGTGGGCGACACCGAGCGCGCCGAGTGCCATCTCGATGACGCCGAGCGTTCCCAGCACCATGGGCGCATTGAGGTGGCCCATGTGGGCGATGCGAAACGCCTTGCCGTTCAATTTGCCGATGCCATGGCCGAGAACGACACCACATTTGGTGTCGCAATAGGAGCGCAACAGTTTGGGATCGTAACCCTTCGTCAGCACGGTGGTGACCGCATCGGAGCGATCGCCCGGTTCAACGACGTTGAAATCAATGACATTGCCTGTCTTCCACACCGCGACGGCGCGGCGCACCGCCTCGGCGAGCAGGCGGTGGCGCAGGAAGACGTTGTCGAGCCCTTCCGCGAACAGCATGTCGAGGGCTTTGCGTAGCGCGAACAACAATTGCATCGGCGGCGTGCCGGTGTATTTCTGATAATGCGAATCGCCATCGCGCGTCGTCCAATCCCAATAGGGCGTGCGCAATCCGGCCTTGCGATGGGCCGC
>DATHHM010000070.1:0-3680 GCA_035317145.1 Xanthobacteraceae bacterium
ATCGCCTATCCGAAGCCGGACGGCAAACTGACCTTCGACCGGCTGTCATCGGTATTCCTCTCCAACACCAATCACGAAGAGGACCAGCCGGTCCATCTCAAGGTCGCCGACATAAATCTGCAGAAGACGTCGGAGCACGATGTCTATGCCGGGCCGTCGAATCGCTATTGTCCGGCGGGCGTCTATGAATGGATCGAAGAACCGGCGGGACCGCGCTTCCAGATCAACGCCCAGAATTGCGTCCACTGCAAAACCTGCGACATCAAGGACCCGAACGGCAACATCACCTGGGTTCCACCGGAAGGCGGCGGCGGGCCCAATTACGAGGCGATGTGACCACGATTGTGTGAGCCGCCGGTGATCCAGTTCCGATGCGGCCACGATACCGCCACAGTGAAAGCGTTTTCAGGCTGAGCCGGTTAAACCGATGCCATCCGGGCACTTTGTCTCAATCGATTCGCCGCCCCGTATCCTTGCGGTTGAACGCCAAACGCGGCATTGTCAGCCGGCTTGATGCTGCCGGGTCGGTTGCGCATCCGAAACTGTCCGAACACTCCTGGAGCTAGGCGAATCGTGATGTTTTCCATTCGTTTCAATCGCTTGGCGATTGCCGCTGCCGCCGTCACGTCGCTGGCATTGCCCAGCCAGCTTCTGGCGCAAACCCCCGATCATCCCACCGACAACTCGGTGCAATTCCCTTCCAGCCGCGACCTCAAAGGCCTGACCACCTCGGGCAGCTATCTTGCCGCGCGGCATGCCAGCGTCGAGCGCGATGCCAGTTCGGCCGCGACGTTCTATCGCTCGGCGCTGCGCACCGATCCGAAGAACAACGAGTTGCTCGACCGCGCCTTTATCTCCTCGCTTGCCGAAGGTGATATCGATGAGGCCGTCAAGCTCGCCGACCGCATTCTCACCATCGACAAGAACAACCGCGTGGCGCGGCTGGTGGTCGGCGCGCGCGACTTGAAGCAGAAGAAATATGCCGCGGCGCAAATCAACATCAACCAGTCGGTGCGCGGACCGATCACCGATCTGGTGGCGACGCTGCTGTCGGGCTGGGCCGCCTACGGCGCCGGCGATACCAAGACCGCGGTCGCCAACATCGACAAGCTCACGGGGCCGGAATGGTATCCGATCTTCAAGGACCTGCACTCCGGCATGATCCTCGAACTCGCGAACAAGGAAAAGGAAGCCGGGGCGCGGCTCGAGCGCGCCTACAAACTGGACGATTCCGCGCTGCGGGTAACCGACGCCTATGCGCGCTGGGTGTCGCGCAACAAGGACGCCGCGGCGTCGAGTGCGGTTTACGAGGCGTTCGACAAGAAACTCGCGCGCCATCCGCTGGTGCTCGAAGGCATTCGCGAAACCAGGGCCGGCAAGAAGCTGCCGCCGCTGGTGGATTCGCCGCAGACGGGTGCCGCCGAAGCGCTTTATGGCATCGGCGCCTCGCTGACCCGCCGCGGCGGCGAGGATCTCGCGCTGGTCTACCTGCAGCTCGCACTTTATCTCGCGCCCAACCATTCGCTGGCGCTGCTGTCGCTGGCCGATCTGTATGAATCGGTGAAGAAGCCGCAGATGGCGATCAAGGTCTATGAGCGCGTGCCGGCCAACTCGCCGCTAAAGCGCAATGCGCAGATTCAGCAGGCGACCGACCTCGACAGCGCCGAGCGCAGCGACGAGGCGATCAAGATATTGAAAGACGTGACGGCGCAGGACCCGAAGGACCTCGAAGCCATCATGGCGCTCGGCAATATCGAGCGCGGCCGCAAGAAATTCGCCGACTGCAGCCAGACCTACACCCAGGGCATCGATGCGCTGCCGTCGGCCAACGACAAGGGCAACTGGGTCTATTATTATTTCCGCGGCATCTGCGAGGAACGTTCCAAGCAATGGAGCAAGGCCGAGGCCGACATGCGCAAGGCGCTCGACCTGCAGCCCGAGCAGCCGCATGTGCTGAACTATCTCGGCTATTCCTGGATCGATCAGGGCATCAATCTCGACGACGCCATGAAGATGATCAAGCGCGCCGTCGATCAGCGTCCCGACGACGGCTATATCGTGGACTCGCTGGGCTGGGCCTATTACCGCATCGGCAATTTCGAGGACGCGGTGAAGAATCTCGAACGCGCCATCGACTTGAAACCGGAAGACCCCACCATCAACGACCATCTCGGCGACGCCTACTGGCGCATCGGCCGCACCCTGGAAGCGAAATTCCAGTGGGCGCACGCCCGCGACCTCAAGCCGGAGCCGGAAGAACTGCCGAAAATCGAGGCCAAGATCGAGAACGGCCTGCCGGAAGACACGTCTTCGGCGGCCTCAGCCGACAAGAAAAAAGAAGACGGCAAAGGCGGCTGATCGAAGGACTGGTTCGCCGATGCCGGCGCTGAGCGATGACGCACGAGCCAAGGTCAACCTGACGCTTCGGGTGGTCGGCCGCCGCGTCGATGGTTATCACGACCTCGAAAGCGTGGTCGCGTTTTGCGATTGCGCCGACCGGTTGACCTTTAAACCGGCGGCCGAACTCACCCTCACCCTCACCGCCACCGGCCCGCGGGCGCAGGACTGCGGCGAGGCCGCGGACAATCTCGTGCTCAAGGCGGCGCGCTTGCTCGGCGAACGCGTCGCCGGTCTCAAACTAGGCGAGTTCACGCTCGACAAGCTGCTGCCGGTCGCGGCCGGGATCGGCGGCGGATCGGCGGATGCCGCCGCGGCGCTGCGGCTGCTGGCGCGGGCCAACAATCTCGCGCTGGACGACCGCTGCGTGATCGAAGTCGCGCAACTGACCGGCGCCGACGTGCCGGTGTGCCTGTCGTCGCACGCGTGCGTGATGACCGGCGTCGGCGAAACGCTGCTGCCGCTGAGCTTGCCCAAAATGCCGTGCGTGCTGGTCAACCCGCGCGTGCCCGTTGCGACCAGGGACGTATTCGAGGCGCTGGGCCTGCGGCATGGCGAACTGCTGGTCGGCGCGACCGATGTGATCCTGCATGATCCGATCTGGCCCGAAGCCGGCGCGTCGATCGATGCGTGGATCGAGGCCCTTGCCGACATCGGCAACGATCTTGAGAAGCCGGCGATGCAGATTCAGCCTGTCATCGGCGAGGTGCTGGCGGCGTTGCGGGATAGCGCAGGCGCGCGGCTGGCGCGGATGTCCGGCTCCGGCGCGACCTGCTTTGCGATTTTCAACGATGACGCCGACGCGCAGCACGCGGCGCAGGCGATCCAGCTTGAGCGCCCGCTGTGGTGGGTGCACGCGGGAGCGCTGAGCTAGCCCCCCATGTGTCCCGGACGCGGTGCGGCATTCTTCATGCCGCTCCGCTGAGCCGGGACCGTGCCAAGCGCCGGAGTTCGTAACGGCCCCGGCTCTGCAGCGCACCGCCATAGCGCGTCGAAGACGCGCGTAAACGCGCTTATGGCGAAGTGCTACGCGCTGCGCTGCGTCCGGGGCACGATGAACTGGATTAGCTCACGACCGGCCGCCGCGTCAGCGCCAGCGAGAGGCCGAGTCCTGCGATGAACAGGCCGGAGCCTCGCCGCAGACGCCGGATCAAATGCGGCCGGCCCGCGAGATTTGCCCGCGCGGTGGAAGCCATCGCTACCACGACCATGTCAGCAAAAGTATTCAGCGCCACCGAGATCAGGCCGAGCGCGATGAACTGCAGCGCGGGGGTGCCAGCCGC